>NZ_JBMKHN010000004.1:0-339697 GCF_049238425.1 Enterobacter cloacae complex sp. IR5401
AGCGCACTAAGACCGCACGAATATAATGGTGGGTTAACGCCAAACGAATCAGAAAACCGATACTGGAAAAACTCTAACGCGGTGGCCAGTTTTTGTTGACCACTTCATTTCCCAGTTTGATGCCTCTTCTTCAGCCTCATAAAGGCGATCGCCATACTCGCACTCGAGTTCCTGGCGCACTTCATCACGAAGCTTCTCCTTGATGATCTCGGAGGCCTCTTCAATCGGCATTGTTTCCAGAATCGTCTCTGGCTGATGAGTGCCGTATTTCAGTGAGATATCAGTAGCAAACATGCAACCTCCAAAAAAATGCCCGCGCGCTGGCGGGCAAAGAAGACTTTTCCAATCCAACCAGAACAGGATCATCGTCTCCTGTGCGGTTGAGATGGCAGTATTACCATCACCAAGCATCGGCACCCGGTGCTTGAGGCTGGTTCTGTCGTTACCCGCTGATGCGGGAGAAATGTTTTGGTGGTGTGGTGGCTGGAGTCGAACCAGCTTCCATCGGTGCGCTGCCGATTGGGTTACGCGCGCCTTGCGGATTTCATCGCGAATTTTTTCCGCAAGCCTATTCCCTACCTCGCCGTTGAGCTTCACCACACCCCAAAACATTCCAGAAATTGCCCCTGAATCGGCAGGGACGACCGGGCTTAAATTAGGTTTATGTCCCTACAACCCATCACCTGAAATGATGTGCCTCAGCGCCACTTGAGCGCGTTAAGCTGGTTGAGATAGCGATCTGCTTGCTTTCTGAAGGTTCTCGCTGCGTTCTTGCGTTACGGCTAAGCCATACCGTTAGCAATAGGGACAGGATGAGCAGGCTTTGCATGTTCTTCCTGTTTGGAGCTGTAAGTCATTCCTCGATGTTGGTTTTCAGTCGTCACTGTTACCTGTTACATAACTCCTCCGATACGGTGCGCCGCGTCGAAAAGGGTGGCAGCGGCTAGCCATTTGAACGTGATGCCCAGTCGGGCGTGAAAGATTCTGTGATTCAGCACAGCCCACTCAGCTTCGAATGGACTGGAATAAATCTTTTTTTCGCTTTGCCATAATTGCCGCTCCTCCTGAGCCCGCCTATGGTCCGACGCATGGTTTACTGTCGCGCCGTTCGACTTACCGAATCTCCACTTCGCCGCTGGCTAACTTCGCTCAGCTGTCGATGTTTCGTTTCGATGGGTGGATAATCACATATTGTGTTTTATTGGTCAACACGAATTGTGATTAATGATGACAACAAAGCGTGTTGTTGCTGATTTGAAAGGGAATTTATTTTTTTAAATACCAGTGCTACGCTTAAAAAAACAGCAGGAGGGATGTGCATGGTTCTGGATGAAGAGCGTATAAGCATGAAAATTCAGGCGATGGGGCGGGCGGTGATGGAATTGTCACTGGCTGATTTACCCATGACCCAGCAAAACATCATCGACAAGCTGAAGCAGTACCGGAAGGAAACAGGAAACGTGATAGGGAAGGGAGCTAACAGGGATGCTGCGGAGTTGGTGAGGAAGGGGCAATAAAAAAGCCCGCACGGGCGGGCAGGTAGTGTTGCGATAGTTATTGTTATCAGCTTCAGGCTGGATAGTTATCGGCAGAATGGGGGTCGGCTTTATGGGTGGGCAATAAAAAACCCGGCGCGGTGGCCGGGTTTAGTTCTGAGGGGGTTAAGCCTGCTCAGCCTCGTCTCTCCGGATGCTATCAATTGCAGCATCGAGACGTGACAGTGATTTTGCAGTCCAGTTAACAGTCTTCCCACCCGTTGGAGCGCAGGGTGTTATGTCACCATTAGCAATCAACTGGCGAATGTGTGAAACTTCGTTTTCTGTGATCGGCACTGGCTGACTTAACAGGTTATTAGTATCCATGATCATCCCCTTATGTAAAAGCGCTTCAGCAACATCTGAAATCAAGAGCTTGCTTGTTTCGATGTTCATACTGCCGCTATTAAAATCAACATATCTAACTTCGCCGCCAGTCCGAATATCATTCGCCTTTGCAGCATCGATGGAAGTTCTTGCGCAACCAGTTTTTTGCCAAGTTCCGCCAGCATAAGGTGCCCCGGTACCGGCAAAAACAGCATTGGTAATAATCTGACCGTTTTCATCGATATATTGAGCTGCTAACATTTCGCCAATATCAAAGATGATAGTGTTAGTTGAGATCTTGACGATGTGAAGAGTTATTGCTTCGCTGCCATCAATCAAGATAGGTGGCCTTGGCTCGCTTAAGTCTGTGGCCCACCACTCTTTCCAGTGCTGAATTAAAAGTCCATTACCAGCCAGGGTAAGAACATGATCGTCGCGGACTGCCATTTTACCGAACCCGGTATCATCCACATATGCGACGTGCCCTGGATAACCTAGATCATCCAAGCCTCTGGACCAACGCGAGTCCGTTGCAACTAAACGATTCACACGGTCATAAATAGTTGTAGTCATTATAGACGCTCTCAGCATCAAGGTTGTGCGATTCTACAGTAATCAGAGAATTCTTCTAATCGATAATACTTATCGGTAAAGTAACTTTTACTTTAACGATTGATTAAAACTGCATTTAAGAGATTGATAGAAGCATAAGGATTAAATCAGCCGCATCTTCGTCTCTACAGCAACACCGATAATTCGACAGTTACCATTCACCGCTACCAATGGCCACTGTGGATTTAAACCCTTCAGGTACTTCTGCGCACCGTCGATCACTAACTTCTTAAATGTTGCCTCGTTCGAATCGGATAGCTTTGCTATTACCAGACTGCCGTTGATTGCCTCGCGCCCAGTATCGAAGAGGACAAAGGTTCCTTCTGGGATGCTAAGACCCGCCGGTGCTGTCATTGAGTCACCATCAACCTGCAGCCAGAACGCCTCCCCCTGAATGTGAGCATCTGATTCAAGCCAAAGGTCGATATCTTTAAGGGTGTACGGCTCAACAGCTTCACACCAGGCGCCCGCCTGAACTTTGCTAATAACTGGGTATTTATCACCTGGCTTGTAAGAGCCTTTGTAGTCATCGCCAAAAAGCAGCTCGGCAGGCGCAACCCCCAGCGCCTTAGCTATTACAGTTGCATCATCAACGCTAACGCTCCTGGTGCCTGATTCGTAATTCCCTATGCGTGACTGCGAGGCCCACCCGCAAAGCTCTGCGAGAGCCTTTTGTGACAGCCCTTTATCTTCGCGAAGTCGCTTAATGCGGCCCGCTATATCTTCGATTCTATTCATTCTCATTTTGTATCACGCGCCGTGTTAAAAAGCTTTACACGAATTGTGTTGATTAATAATCACGAATTGTGTTTAATGATGCTGAGTGACCATTCTTGAAAGGATCAGCATGAACAATATCGCCAACGAACGTAAGAAGCTTGGCATCACTCAATCAGAGTTAGCAGGTTCGTGCGGCTGGAACCAGTCCCGCCTTGCTAACTATGAAGCTGGCATACGAGCACCAGACCTGGATTCGTGCCGCCGCCTGGTTGACGCGATGAATAAGCTGGGGAGCAATACATCTCTCGATGCGTTGTTCCCACCAAAAAATAATGCCGCCTGATTGGCGGCCCTAACCACGAAAGGGAAAGCAATGCATTCACTTGCGTATCAACACAATACCGGAATACACCCGGGAGCGGTGATAAATCGCGCTCAACCTAAGGCGGCGCCAGACCACGAAAAGATCCGCGATGCGGTCCGGGCATGGTCGTCGGCGCTGGACAATCAGGACGTCGTTTCGGCGCTGATCATCAACGAGTACCGGGAGCAGGGCGGGACCGCCATCAGCTTCCCGGAAGACATCAGCCGGGCACGCCAGAAACTCTTTCGCTTCCTGGATAACCGCTTCGACTCTGAGCAGTACCGCGAGAACGTGCGCCAGCTGACGCCCGCAATCATGGCGGTCCTGCCGGTTGAGTATCGAACTCGCCTGATCGGCGCCGATTGCAAAATGTCTCGCCTTGCTGAAGCCGAGAAAGAACTCGCAGAGGCTAAGCAGGCCGTGCTGCTGGACGCTCCAGAGCATCAGAAGCTGAAAGAGGTAAGCGAGGGAATAGCGTCGCTGTTCCGCCTCATGCCGGAGCAGGTAGGCCCGCTGATGACGATGGTCACGTCGATGCTGGGGGTTATGTGAGAACTACAAAAATGGCGAAAGCCGGTCTGCGCGAACAGAACCGACTTTCAGGTGCAAATGCAGATAACAAGTGCGAGGTCATTATGACAAATGCTAATCCAAAACGCCAGGCGCAGGAGGTTTAACTGTGTCGAACGTCGCTTACGCAAATTTCGCGGCGCACTCAGCCGCAAGGAGCAACAGGATGGAGAACCAGAAATCTGGTTACGTCCCGTTGTACCGGAGCATCAAGAAGAAGTCCTGGGCTAAGGATGTTTTCCTGCGCGCGCTGTGGGAGAACCTGCTCATTGACGCAGCCAGACAGCCATACACGGCATTCTTCAAGGGCAAGCAATGGCCTCTGCAACCCGGTCAACTGGTCGTCACTGCTGCGGATCTAGGCCTTCAGTTGTGTGACCGCCAGGGCAACCCGACAAGCCGCGACGCAGTGGAGAGAATGCTGTCTGTTTTCGTCCGCGAAGGGATGATTTCCATCGAAGGAGAGAAGCGAAAAGGCAGGGTGATCACCATCACGAACTACGTCGAATATGCTCAAAAAATGGACGATTTACCCGCACATAAAGCCGCACATACAGGCGCACATGATGAAGCCAGTAACGGCGCGGGTTCAGATGGGTATACCGCACATAAGGCCGCACAATTCCCCGCACATCATGAACAAGAAGGTAATAACAAGAATATAAATAACTTATCGTCCGAGAATTCTGACGAATCCTCTGACGCACGTCTCAAGAAATTTTTATCAGCTCATCCAGAAGCTGCGATTTACACACCATCCGGTGCTAAGTGGGGATCGGCTGAAGACCTCAAAACTGCCCAGTGGATTTCCACCAGGGTGAAGCTGATTAACCCAACCTGCAAAGCCCCGGACATGACCTCCTGGTCTAACACCGTTCGCCTGATGCGCCAGATAGACAACAGGTCGCACCAGGACATCTGCGCGCTGTACGACTGGGCAAGCAAACACCACTTCTGGCAGACCAACATCCTGAGCCCGGAAAGCCTGCGTAAGCAGTGGGACAAGCTGACGATGCAGCGCAATGCTGGTGGCGAGCAGCGCGCCGCTAAGCCGGATCTGGACTTCAACAACACTGACTGGGCTTATGGGGTGATTCGATGAAATCTCTTGCAGAGCAGATGCGTAACCACGACCGCGAGCAGATGAGCCGCATGGCTCATAACCTGCCAGAGCAGTACCAGGAACGCGCACCGGTCGAGCAGGTGGCTCAAGTGTTCAACGGGCTGTTCAACCAACTGCGTGCCGCGTTCCCGGCCAGCATGGCGAACTTCCGCACCCAGGACGACCTGAACGAATTCCGCCGTCAGTGGCTGCTGGCGTTTCAAGAGAACGGGATCCACTCAATGGCGCAAGTCGATGCCGGTATGCGCATTGCCCGCCGCCAGGAGCGCCCATTCCTGCCGTCGCCGGGCCAGTTCGTCGCCTGGTGCAAGCAGAGCGGCGGCGCGCTGGGCGTCAACGTTGACCAGGTGATCGCCGAATACTGGGACTGGCGTAACCGTTCGTTTGAATTCACCTCCAGTGAGCATTTCCCCTGGTCGCAGCCGGTCATGTACCACATCTGCGTTGAACTGCGCCACCGCAGCACAGAGCGCCAGTTAACGCATGGTGAGTTGGCGCGCGAAGCGGGCGATCTGCTGGACATGTGGGAGAAGCGCGTCACCGAGGGTAAACCAGTGCCGCCGGTACGCCGGGCAATTGCAGCGCCTGCCGCAGAGCATGGGCCAACGCCGATCCAGCTGCTTCAGGCCAAGTACAACCGCAACAAGTCGAACGGGATGGTGTGAGATGAAAGGAAAACAGGCAATTCTGCGTTATCTCGAAACGCACCGGACCTTCACCGCGAAGGATGTGGCCACAGAGTGCGGCATGACCATCAACTGCATCACGAAGAACGCCATCGATCTGGAGCGGGCCCGCAAGATTGTCCGGGTGAGCAAGGTCTGGAGAACGGTGACTTATCGCCTGGCGACACCAGAAGAGCAGGCCGGTACGGCACGAAGCTGTACCAATGGGATATTTCAGGAGTGCCGCAACAGTCCGGCGATGAGAAGGGTATTGATGGTTTGGGGGAGGGTAGGGGTATGAAATTATTTGAGATGGAAGGTTTTCTGCGTGGCAAATGCTTGCCTGGCGACATGAAGGTAAACGAAACGAACGCCGAATACCTGGTGCGTAAGTTCACTGAGTTAGAGCAGAAGCTTGCAGAGTCTCAGCGCGAGTTCCGCGCAGCTGATGCGACTATCGAGAATCTGCAGATGAAGCTTGAGAAGATGGCTGCGGAGAATGCGGGACTGAAGTCAGCGATTGACGCAACTATCGGATGGCAGCAATCAACCGATCCGGAGAATGTCGAAAGCGTTCGAATGCTGGTCGACATTAAAACCCCAGCAACGGACGCTTTCTTGGCTGAAGTGCGGGCCAGCGAAATTGATAGCTTAGCTGGCGTGGCTGAAACAATGTTGGTCAAGTTCTCCAATCAGCAGTGCTCATCTGATATGCATGAGGTTGTTGGCTGGAAGATGGTTCTCCAGCAGGCCAATAATCGCGCCGCCCAGCATCGCAAAGGAGTGCAGTCATGAGCGACAAAATGCAAGTTATGAAAGCGTATTACGTGCAGGGCGACGAATACGGGATTATCCGTTTCGCTACAAGTAATGTCGTAGCTCGCCGTGAAGGCGCGAACGAACTGGAAGAGGAATTCAACTGCGTATCATGTAAGCGCATCCCAGGGGCTGACAAATACGCCGAAATTGGTCGTGTTCCAGCTCGCGTTCTGGTTGAAGAGTTTGGTTTTTGGCAAGAGTGCTCTTATTGCAGTCGTCACGTTGATGAAGAGACGGAAGGCCGCGTATGGGATGGAGATGCCGCGTATTGCGATATGGAGTGCGAGGCGCGCTGGATTAATCATCGCCTTGATTGCGAAGCAGAACGCAAGCGTACTCGTGAGGCAGAGCAGGCAGCAATTGCGGAAGCGGAAGCAAAGTTCCCTGGAATTACAGACGCCACGGCCTACATCGGCCATAAGAAAGACATCACGGTTTATTTTAGATTCCCCAGTGGATTAGCAAAGGCCTCATGGACTGTTGGCGAGAATCATGCGGGTACCAGTCGCGATGATGGAGAGGCGTTCAAAGCGTACATCAACTCAATTCGTCAAGGGGAGGCCGCCCAATGAGCAACATAGACAAGCGCGCGACAGAACTGCTGATTGAAAACGGAGTGCTTGTTGCCGACACGCTGAGGCATTTAGCTGATAACGAAATCGACTCCGACTACTTTGCTATTTGCCACACCAACGAAAACGGCACTGAAATTGAATGCGAGCTGGCAATTACCGATTACGCGCGCCAAGCAGCTGGAACCGTTGATGAACTGGTAAAGGCGCTGGAAGCCGCAGAGAAGCGGATTGCTGAGCTGGAGGCGCGGGAGGTTGTACTGCCGAGTACGCAAGATGTTCACCCATTAGGGCCACAGTCGGCGAAAATTTTTTGTGAGTTTCACCGGAGTATCGTGAACAGATGCGCCGATGAGATTCGCAAGGTTGGTGTCAAAGTCAGCATCAAGGGGAATTAGGGTTATGGCTGAATTAACCAAAGAATGGCTCCAGCAGACCATCGCGGAGCTTGAAGAAGAGCGCGATGCTGTGCCCGGCGTTGTAAACGTAGATGCGGCTAAGGCGCTTACTGCGATGAAGCTGGCGCTGGCATCGCTCGAAGCGGATGGAACCCTCGCCAATGAGGGCACCATAACAGCCA
Organism: Enterobacter cloacae complex sp. IR5401; assembly: GCF_049238425.1. Taxonomy (NCBI): domain Bacteria; kingdom Pseudomonadati; phylum Pseudomonadota; class Gammaproteobacteria; order Enterobacterales; family Enterobacteriaceae; genus Enterobacter; species Enterobacter cloacae complex sp. IR5401. The sequence continues at coordinate 7,888 of NZ_JBMKHN010000004.1, forward strand.
CGCAGTTTAAGCCGGTAGCAGACCTGTACGGCTTAACCTCGCCAACCGGCAGCGAAACATCATTCACTTTCGACGCTGTTGAAGCTCGTGATTTTGTTGATGGCGGTTGGTCATGCCAGGAGTACGTGGTGCTTGAACGCTTTCAGGAGGCTGTGAGTGGCAACTCTCCTGTGATTCCGGATGGTTGGGTGGCTGTCCCGGTCGAGCCTACAGAACACATGATCGTCGAAGGCTTTGAGTCTGAGCCAGATGAGTTCTTTAGCGATGCGGAGTTGTGGGAAGCATACAACGCCATGACCGGATGTCAGCAGGCGGCGCACAGAGCGAAGCTGTGCTGGGCAGCCATGATTGCAGCATCACAAAAATCTTGAAAATTACCATATCTTGTATAGTTGAAACTTATCCTAAACAGATGTTTAATAGAACCTTCCCCAGTAGGTGAAAAAGAAAATGGAGGTTATTTTGACCCAGTTTTTGGATTCCCCCGCATGCTCCTGACGAGCGTAACATCTCAGTGTCCGGCTAGGGGATAAAGAAGTTAGATTGGAGTAGTGGGAAGAGGGTGGCGCAAAAGGCTGGGCCGATTGCTACCAGCACACCTTGTGGGTGTGCAGCTCTCGCCTTGATCGTTACGGTGATGGGTTAATCCATGAAAAGCCTTGTGGCCGGACATAAACTCGGCTTGCGGAGTCCGACGGCTGGATACGTCCAATAACCTGGATGACCAACTGCAACTCGAGGGAATTAGCATTAACTAGGCCTGCCAGTCGCCCAACGAGAAGCCACCGAAAGGTGGTTTTTTCGTTTCTAATTCGTGTTGATTATTGATAATCAACCAGCCATAATTAAGTCGCCGTCGGAGTTGAACGCCCGACGGTAAGACTTCTGCGCATTTGATGGGGACATTAAATGCGACCACAACTTGAACGTATCACCTTGTCACAGATGCTTAACGGCACCTGCGATTTTCTGCATTCTGCGTTACCTCTCGGAGGTGGCGTATGATTCTCCCAAAAGACGGCATCAAGCTACATCGTGGCAATATTAACGCTATCACCCAGCACCTTCACCCACTTCTGAATGACGGGCAATGCTTCCGCCTTCAAATTAAGCCGTGGAGAGAGAAGCGCAGCCTGTCGCAGAACGCGCTCTTTCATCTTTGGATGGGAGAAATCAGCGAATATCTCATCAAATCCGGGCGTACCGACGCAACGCCGGAATGGGTTAAGCGCAACCTCAAAAAGACGTACCTCGGCTGCGAAGAAGTCACCTATACCGACTTCATTACCGGTGCGAAAGAAACCTCATGGGAGCCTCGACACACCTCCCTCCTCGACACTGGAGAGATGCATATCTTCATGTGCAAGGTCGAAGCCTGGTGCGCCCAGTTCGGCCTGGCGCTGACTATCCCCAGCGGCTGCGAATTCCAGCAGCTGCGCGATAAGCAGGAGGCATGATGTCTACTCCACTTTCCCGCGTCATCACCAACGAAATCTTCCGCGTTCCGGCGCGCCGTCAGCGTAAGCCCGTGGTTAAGCCGTCCGACATCCCGACCCTGAAGGGCTACACCGCCCGCCTGGTGGATCATAAATGGCTGTGTCTCGCGGCACGGAGGAATCATGCGTAAACCAACCCGTCGAACCTGCAAGGTCTGCAAAGAGAAATTCACCGCTACCTTCGACAACGTCTGGTGGTGCTGTCCTGAGCATGGCGCCATCTACGCGCTGGATTTGAGGGCAAAGCAGAAGGTGAAAGAGGCCGCTAAGCGTATCAGTGAACAGAAAGAGGCAGAGAAGGCAGGGCGAAAACGCCGACAAGAAAAGCGCGAGTCACTAAAGTCTAAATCCCAGTGGGATAAGGAGGCCCAATCGGCCTTCAACCGCTACATACGGATCCGGGACGAGGGAAAAGAATGCGTCAGCTGCGGCAATCCACTCATCGGCAAGAGCAATTACCTGACAGGCAGCGCCATTGACGCCAGCCATTACCGTTCGCGCGGCGCTGCATCGCATCTCAAATTCAACGTGTTTAACGTCCACTCCGCTTGCACCCGCTGCAACCGGCAGTTGAGCGGCAATGCTGTCGAGTACCGGATCCGTCTGATTGAGCGTATCGGACAGGAACGTGTCGAGCGCCTTGAATCTGATAACGATCCGCGCCGCTTCGATATCCCATACCTTCAGCGCATCAAATCCATTTTCACACGCAAAGCCCGCGCGCTGGAAAAACGCCGCGCCCGCCGACAGGAGGCAGCATGAACCACGCCGACTTCCTGCGGTACCAGGCAGAAAGCGTTAAGCGCGCCTGCATGCCACCAGTAGCAAAGCACAGCCAGACTAAAACCAACCAGCCACATAAGGAAGCCGCATGAACAGTCAGCAACTGGAATACGTACGTCAGCAGCTCATTGTGGCGACCGCAGATCTGAGCGGGGCGACGAAAGGGCAACTGGTAGCTTTCGCCGAGAATGCACAGTTCACCGCGACGGCGCGCAGTCGGGGACGGAAGAAAATAACCGACCCGGTCACCGGCCGGAAGGTTAACCCCGACGGCCCGGCGATGAGCGGCAGCCAGTCCCGAGCTAAGGGATCATCCATCGCGCTGGTGGGCCCGGTTGAGTTCGTGACCGCATCATGGCGCCGCGCTGTCCTGTCCCTGGAAGACCACCAGAAAGCATGGCTGCTGTGGAACTACAGCGAAAATATCCGCTTTGAGTACCAGGTGGCGATTACCCAATGGGCATGGGCAGAGTTCCGGGAGCAACTCGGCGCGAAGAAGGTGGCCGGCAAGACGATGGAACGCCTGAAGAAGCTTATCTGGCTGGCGGCGCAGGACGTCAAAGCGGAGCTGGCGGGTAAGGATGTGTATCAGCATCAGGACCTGGCCGCCCTGTGTGGCGTTAAGCCTGATAACTGGTGCCATAACTACGCCGACTACTGGCGGGCCATGTGTACCATCTTTAAGCGGCTTGATGGCGATTCTCTTCTCTGCACTGTGAGAACACGATCACAACAAAAGGCGACTTTTTCGCAGCAGGGTATTGCAAAAGTCAATTAAATAGCATACATTTCATGTAAATCTGATATCGTCGCCATAGCTTTGATTGTCGACACAAAGAATTAAGAGCCCGAGGTTAAAGCCTTGGGCTTTTTTATTTCCAAATTTCACAAGCGCACCGCAATGCGCTCTCAACTACGTCGAATCCAAAACCCTTTGAAATGAGCCTTTGAGGAAGTCAGTTAGTGCTGGCGAGCCTCGACGGGCTGATTTCCATTGCGGCAAAGGTTCATTTCAAAGCAAGGAAAACGCATGAGCTCAAAAACAATCCCTTTACCAATCGCAAAGGCTAGACAGTTTTTGGAAGTTGATGGCAGTAGTGAAAGTGGGTTGAGGTGGAAGGTTGATGCTAGCACCAGAGCAAAAAAAGGCGCCAGGGCTGGAAGTCTTGATAACCACGGTTACTACTACGTCAAAATAGACGGCGTGAAATATAAAGCGCATCGACTTGTCTGGGCCATAGCAAATGGTGAAATCCCAGATGGCATGACAATTGATCACATTGATAGAAATACTAAAAACAATTCCTTAGAAAATTTGAGGATTGCAGATTATAAGCTCCAGGCTGAAAATCGTAGCCGTGACTACCTTAAATTACGCACGAATTGCGGCTCCCTAACTGTCAGGAAATCTGGGCGAATTGACGCCTCGATCTGTATAAACTCCAAGAGATTTTATAAAAGCGGGCGAGATAAAGCTGAGCTTATTAAATGGATGGAGGAAGTGCAGAGTAACAAGATGGCTCATCTACTTGACTAATTTCGCCGGTCTAGTTCAGTGGCAGAACGGCAGCCTTGTAAGCTGCGCGTCAGAGGTTCGATTCCTTTGCCCGGCACCAGAACCCACTACCTGGGACCCTTCGGCCAGAGAGCCGACATTGCCTTACCCTCACATTGCCAGCCTGTCGCTGGCTTTTTTATTTTCAGGCCCCGGGAAACATCCTCGACATGCCTTGTTGTTAAATCGTCCCGAGGGCCTGAACCAACTACACACGGAATAAATATGTCTGAGACCTTCACTATCGTAGGCGTTGGTCTTACATCGTCATCAGTCGGTGTAACCTTTGCCACGCTGTTTCCGGAGGCGACTCCAGCAGTGATGCTCGGATCACTCGCCGGAACTGCGCTATACGTTCTGACCTCAGATCCCCATCAACTCTGGAAGCAGGCTATCTTTGCGCTGATATCGTTTATCAGTGGCGTGTTCTTCTCCGTGCCCATGGCGAAAATCATGGCCGGAATCATCAACACGCCGTTAAGCCTGATGAAGCCACCGGCCAGCATTGAGGTATCGCCAGCTGTCGGTGCAATTGTCACTGCTTCCATTTCCGTGGCAGTCCTGCTGCGCATTCTCCGCAAATCCAAAAGCGGGAAGATGCCGGGGCTGGGGGAGGAAGATAAATGACATGGCAGCTTCTTCTGATGGATGCAAACGCCATAGTTTGCCTGTTAATCATGGTCAGGCTGATGTTTTTCCGGAAAGAGGGAAAGCGTCATCGCCTTAGTGTCGCGGTGCTGGCCTACCTGGTCATCCTTGCCGCCGGATTCAACGCCTTCAACATTCTGCTCGGCCACTACGTTCAGGTTAACCTCGGCGATCTGCTGCTGAACTCCGTCATCTGCATGGCGGTGTGGCTGGCGCGCGGTAACCTGGCGAAGGTCGTTATAACGGAGTAGTCCATGCAAACAAGCGAAAAGGGGATAGCCCTGATAAAGCAATTCGAAGGCTGCAAACTCACCGCCTACCAGGACAGTGTCGGCGTCTGGACGATCGGCTATGGCTGGACTCAGCCTGTCGACGGCAAGCCTATCCGCGCCAGGATGACAATTAAGCAGGAAACAGCAGAACGTCTGCTGAAGACCGGACTGGTCAGCTACGAAAGCGACGTGTCCCGCCTGGTTAAAGTCGGCTTGACTCAGGGGCAATTCGACGCCCTGGTATCGTTCACGTACAACCTCGGCGCCCGGTCACTGTCGACATCGACTCTTCTACGAAAACTCAACGCCGGTGATTATGCTGGCGCTGCCGATGAGTTCATGCACTGGAATAAAGCCGGTGGCAAAGTCCTGAATGGGCTGACCCGTCGGCGTGAGGCGGAGCGCGCTCTGTTCCTGTCGTGATTGGTGCACTGGTTAAGCGTTACTGGCTGCAACTGATTGTGGTGGCTGTAATAGGCGTGCTGGCGTTCTTCGTGAACCACTACCGCGACAACGCCATCACCTACAAAGACCAGCGCGATAAGGCGACGGTCCGGGCAGACACATCAGAGGCGATCACCAGCAACGTGATCACCACGATGAACATCATCCGTGACATCTCACAGGCTACCCAGAATGCAAAGAACGAACTGGCTCATAAAGGCGAAACGCGCATTGTCTACATCAGGCAGGCGCTTGAAGGCGATCCGTGCGCTAACCAGCTTGTTCCTTCTTCCGCTGCTGACAGCCTGCGGGAATACGCAGACAGTTTACGTTCCAGCCCCAGTGGTGCCGATAAGCGCTGACCTGACAGCTGACACGCCGATCCCCGGAATTACGGTTCCGTTTACGTGGCAGGCAAGTCTGGAGTTAAACGCTCAGCTCTATACGGCGCTTGGGCAGTGCAATCTGGATAAGGCAGCAATCCGCAAAATCGAAGAGGAAAGGCAGCATGAAAAATAATCAATGTACTCAGGGCTTTGATAACCCTTCAAAGTTCCGCAAGGAATGGGATAAGCAGACAGAAGGGAAATAGCCCAATGGGTACTTTTATCAAGGGCTGGAAAGTGATGCTCCTGACCAAGGAGAGGCATGCTTCTGGAAAAGCACCAGAGCAAGTCGGCTGGCAGAGCAGCAATGAGCCAGACATTCGCGATGGAGTGCTGATTATCAAAAATGGCCTGGATACCCATGGCGTACCGCTAAACATCATTCATGGCTTCAGCATCGAAGCTGTAAAGGCTGAATGACATTACAGAAGCTCTTCACTGAGGGGCTTCGATAATGCTTTTAAAATAATGGCTTAAGTAATAATCTGATCCTTCACAAAAAAAGGAGGCATCATGAAGTACGCTAAGCTTATTTCTACGCTTATTTTCGAGAGTTCAGATGGGGAAAAATTTAAGTACGATATTTTTCAAGATTTCCCTGCGGCAGATTTCTACGCTGTAATTCATGCCCAACAGGAGGTCTCTACTGAAAAGTACGGCAACTGCCCGACATGGATAGTAATCAACGGCTATTTACGGTTGGGTCCGCTTAACCCAGCTGCATGTGATGAAGAATGCAAAGCTCATTTCATGAATCATTATTGACGGCGTAGCCCTCATCCCCTTAGTTGGCAGGGCTTTGATTGCCATCACAAAGGCCACTCCATCCTAGTGGCTTTTTTAATGGCTTCAACCTGAAGGGCTAAATCATGTCCAGCATCTACCAAATCACCCTGACCACCCAAACAGGCGAAACCTTCACGGGCAAGATGTCACGACGTCAGCCTGAGCTGGTTAACGGCTTTGTGCCGCTGGCGACAGAGACGGGCGAGTGGCTTTATTTCGCTCCGGCCGATGTGAAGCGCGTGGAGTTCACGCCAGTACCGGCAGAGCAGTCAGAGCCGCCAGCAGAACAAACGACGGAGTAATCCATGGCTAACGATGACGAGCGCAGGCCATATCCGCCAGTTAACTTCATCGCCTCCGACAACTGGCAGCCATACACCCGGCTCATTCCCGCCAATGAAGTGCATGAGTGGGTAAGCCGCCAAATCCTCAGCGATTCCGGCAGCATCCATAACCCTGACCACGAACACCTGCTTGAGGCCGATCTCTGCTTTATGTGGGCGTCTGACTCGTTGGCGAAGAAGGGGCGCTTGGTTCTCGGTCAGGCCGAACAGGTAATGCTCCGCGCCGGTGGGTGGCAGAAAGCCAGAATGGAACAGCAGATGCATGAATGGTTCGGGCGCGTCCCGAAGTTCATCATCACGCTGGCGGCCGATTACTGCTCACAATGCAGTGACCTCGAGTTCTGCGCACTGGTAGAGCATGAGCTTTACCACATTGCCCAAGCCACCGATGATTTCGGCGCGCCTAAGTTCAACAAAGAGACCGGGCAGCCAGTGCTCACACTGCGCGGCCACGACGTAGAAGAATTCACTGGTGTCGTACGTCGATACGGTGCCAGCAAAGAAGTGCAGGAGCTCGTTGATGCGGCCAATGCGCCAGCAGAAGTGGCTCACATCGATATAGCCAGGTCATGCGGGACATGCATGCTAAAGCTGGCCTAACAATATGACTGATTATGACAGGCAGGTAATCCATGGCGACACTGAAAGGTGAGGTCAAAGCCTTCATCGTTCAGTCCCTTGCCTGCTTCGATACACCATCCCAGGTGGTTGAGCTGGTCAAAAAAGAATTTGGCCTTAGCATCACTCGTCAGCAGGTCGAATCACACGACCCGACGAAAGCAAACGGCAGGGGGCTGGCGCAGAAATGGGTAGAGCTATTCCACGAAACCCGAAAACGCTTCCAGACCGAATTAAGCGACATTCCGATCGCCAACAAAGCTTATCGTCTCCGCGCGCTTGACCGGATGATGAATAACGCCGAGAAGATGCGAAACATTGCTCTGGCGACCGAAATCATTGAGCAGGCGGCGAAGGAGTGCGGCGATGCCTACACCAATAAGCACAAGTTTGAACATTCCGGCCCGAATGGTGGCGCCATCCAGACGATCACCATGAGCAAAGAGGAATACAAATCCGCACGGCAGGAGATGATGGAGGATGACGACTGCTGAGCAAAGGGCATTTGCCCGTAAGGTTGAATGCGAAGAGGATGGGCTCTATTACGCTCGTTACTTCTTTAAGCAGCGCACCGGCGGAAAGATGATTGTCGCGCCTCACCATAAGGTGATTCAGCAAACGCTGGACCGCGTCATTGATGGTGAGATTCAACGCCTGATCATTAATGTTCCGCCTGGCTACACGAAAACGGAACTGGCGACCATCAATATGATGGGCCGAGGGCTGGCGCTGAACTGCCGGGCCCGTTTCATGCACCTGTCCTATTCGCATAATCTGGCGCTGCTGAACTCATCCACAGCGCGCGGCATGATTAAGTCGCAGGCATACCAATCCATGTGGCCGATGGCGCTGCGCGATGATGCTGACAGCAAGGCCATGTGGTGGACTGAGCACGGCGGCGGCGTTTATGCGTCGTCAGCTGCTGGACAGGTTACCGGCTTTCGTGCCGGACACATGGAACCGGGCTGGCAGGGCGCGCTGATTATCGATGACCCGGTTAAGCCAGATGACGCTTACTCAGAGATCGTCCGCGACGGGGTAAACAACCGCTTTAACGAGACAATTAAATCACGACTGGCGATCGAGACGACGCCGATGATTGTCATCATGCAGCGGATCCATTACCACGACCTGAGCGGCTATCTGCTGCGTGGCGGGAGTGGAGAGAAATGGCATCACCTGAATCTGCCGGTGATTATCGACAATAGTCAGCCATACGCAGCGCAGTACCCTGAAAACTCACACGCTATACCGATTGACCATGGCTTACCTGACGGCTGGCTGTGGCCTTTTAAGCATAATGAATCGCACCGCGTATCGCTGTTTTCTCACCGGCGCACTGCCGAAGCCCAGTATATGCAGAAGCCTCGACGGTTTAATGCTGAGGGCGCGCTGTGGACAGAGGTGATGATCAGCGCAGCACGTGATCTGCAAATTCATCACGACAAGGTACGCACGGTCGTGGCCATAGACCCGCAGGCAACAAATAGCGACGAAAGCGATGAAACAGGGATCGTTGCTGCCAGCTCATATGGTGCCGGTGACAAAAAGCAGTTTTCTGTGGATGGCGATTACAGCGGCAAATATTCACCTGCTGGATGGGCCAAGAAGGCCATATCGGCTTATGAGCAACACGAAGCTGACGCGATAGTCATCGAGACGAACCAGGGCGGAGATATGGCGGAGGAGACACTCCGCAACGCCGGGTTCAAAGGTCGCATCATTCGTGTCCATGCCAGCAAGGGGAAGTATGCCCGCGCGGAGCCCATATCAGCGCTCTACGAGCAGGGGCGAGTGGCAAATCACGGCAATCTCTACGTGTTGGAGAACCAGCTGATGGAATACATACCCGCCACTGCAAAGAAATCACCTGACCGCCTCGACGCGATGGTTTACGCCCTGACAGAACTGAATGGATCGCAACCTGTGGGGATGATGATTCCAAAACGCCTTCGCTAACCAAACGGACAAACCATGACTGACAAATTAACTCTCGCCGTCAACCATGCGTTGAACGATGCGCGGATGGCGCGGGCCCGTATGGGGCTTATGGCGCCAACAATGGGGCTGGATAATAAGCGCCATTCCGCATGGTGCGAATATGGCTTCCCTGAGCAGGTAACCTACGAAAACCTCTACGCACTGTACCGTCGCGGTGGTATCGCTCACGGCGCAGTAGAGAAACTGGTGGGCAAGTGCTGGCAGACTAACCCGGAAATCATCGAGGGTGACGATGCCGACGAGAGCGAAAACGAAACCGCCTGGGAAAACAAGTCAAAGCAGGTATTCAACAACCGGTTCTGGCGCTCATTTGCCGAGGCGGATCGTCGTCGCCTTGTCGGTCGTTATGCAGGAATACTTCTGCACGTCCGCGATGGAAAAGACTGGAACCTTCCGGTAACCAAAGGGCGAGGTCTTCAGAAAATATCAGTGGCGTGGGCCGGATCGCTTACGGTGAGCGAGTGGGACACTGGGCTGAACTCGAAGACTTACGGTCAGCCGAAAATGTGGCAGTACGCCGAACGCTTGCCGAATGGTTCAAGCCGCCGCGTTAATATCCATCCCGACCGCGTTTTCATCCTTGGTGATTACTCAGACGATGCCATTGGCTTCCTTGAGCCAGCTTATAACGCCTTTGTGAGCCTGGAGAAGGTAGAGGGCGGGTCTGGTGAGTCATTCCTGAAGAACGCCGCTCGCCAGTTAGCACTTAGTTTCGACAAGGAAATCGACTTTGGCAGCATTGCATCTATGTACGGCGTTAAAGTAGATGAGTTGCAGGATAAATTTAATGACGCTGCTCGCGAGATGAATCGCGGAAATGATGTGCTGCTTTCTTTCCAGGGGGCCAGCGTAACCTCCCTCGTTTCTCCGGTTTCTGATCCGTCTCCAACCTATAACGTAAACCTGCAAACAGCCGCCGCAGGAGTTGATATTCCTACGCGTATTCTGGTTGGTAACCAGCAGGCTGAGCGGTCCAGCACCGAAGACCAGAAATACTTTAATGCTCGTTGTCAGTCGCGCCGCGTAGACCTCTCTTTCGAAATAGAGGACTTCTGCGACAAGCTTATCGATCTGCAAATCGTAGACTCAGTCAGCCAGAAAGCAGTTATCTGGGATGACCTGAACGAACAGACCGGTACTGAGAAGCTCACCAACGCCAAGACCATGGGCGAGATTAACCAGACCATGCAGGGAAGCGGCGATGAACCCGCGTTCAGTCGTAAAGAGATTCGCACGGCTGCGGGCTATGACAATGAAGACGAAGAGCCTTTAGGAGAAGAGGATGGCGACGAAGAAGACGAAGCCACCGATTCTGCCGCGTAACTATCAGGATCCGACCGGGGCCGATGCGCTGGAACGCCGGGCAATGAAAGACTTCGCCAGGCGGATGAATAAGATTGGCAAAGCGTACAAATCAGCACTCGACAAAATACCTTCCTCCCTCGCAGTAAACGCCAGATACGAATACCAGCTAAACCCAACGCTACTCTCCATCATCCTGAACGATGCCAGTTACCTGGTTGATCAGGTGCTGCTTGAAGGTGGCGATTACGACCTGTGGTTTTACGAGTACATCGATCTGGCATCAGAGAAAGGTACCGGGCAGTCGTTTTACAACCTCAGCCAGCAATCACCGGCTTATGCCGCTGGGCGTGAATCTCTCGCCTCTATCCTCGCAAGTGACCCATATCAGCAACGAATGGCGCTGGTTCACGCGCGTGTTTTTGAAGAGATGAAAGGTCTAAGCGCAGATGTTAAGCGCGACATGGCGCGCGTGCTGACTGATGGCGTGGGACGTGGGCTCAATCCGCTGGACATTGCCCGCAACCTGACAGACCAGACCGGCATCGAGAAGCGCCGGGCAAACCGTATAGCACGCACTGAAGTGACTACCGCGCTGCGCCGGGCTAAGTGGGATGAAGACCAGGAGGCGAATGACCTCTTCGGCCTGAAAACGCTGCTGGTTCACATCTCGGCACTGTCACCGACAACCCGACATACCCACGCAGTGCGCCATGCCCACCTCTACACCAACGAAGAGGTGCGTGACTGGTACAGCAAAGATGGCAACTCCATCAACTGCAAATGCAGCCAGCAGTCGGTGCTGGTGGATGCGGACGGTAAGCCGGAATACCCAGACACCATCACGAAACTCAAACAGGAATATAAATCGATGCAGGCGCGCGGTTACGCCTGGGCGGAGAAATAACTATGCCTATGCAGGTCAATATCACCACGAAGGTGAACAGCCAGTCTATCAGGCGCGAAACATACAACGATCGCGAGCATCTGGTACTGCCGAGTTACACGCTGCCGGCAAACGTCGTCATGAATGGCGGGTTGTACACGCAAGAACAAATCGACGCCCACTATAAGGGGCTGGAAGGTACCCTGGCGCCGCTGGGCCACCCTCAGGTTAATGGTCAGTTCGTGTCTGCTTTCTCCCCGGAGGGGATTAACGCAGGCCATATCGGCGCGTGGAACCGCAACGTTAAGAAGTCCGGTAATCGCATCTACCTAGAAAAGTGGGTAGATGTTGCCCGCGCTAGCGAGTCGGAAGGTGGCAGGGAACTGCTTGAACGTGTCGCTGCCATTGAGCGCGGTGAAGACGTGCCGCCGATTCATACCAGTGTTGCCGCATTCCTCGACCAGCTTGAACCTAACGAACAACAGAGAGCTACGGGCGCCGAGTGGGTGGCGAAGATTCACAGCATGGACCATGACGCGATCCTGCTGCATGAAGTCGGGGCGGCAACCCCTGAGCAAGGCGTTGGCCTGATGGTCAATGCCGATCTGGCCCAACCGCTCAAGGCTAACTCGGGCGCGCTGGTGGGTGAATCCTACCGTGAGCGCGAGCAGCGTCTCGATCGCGCAGCCAAAGCGAAGTTTGCGGCGGGCGCGGATGAATACGCATGGGTTGCTGATTTCACTGACTCGCAAGCTGTAATCATCCGCAACGGCGGCACCGCTGAGGTGTTTGGCTACAAGTCTGAGGGCGGCGTTATCAGCTTCGATGATACCGGCACCGCAGTAGCGCGACAGGAGTCGTGGGTGGCAGTCGTCGCTAACAAATTCAAAGCTCTATTCACACCGCAGGAACAGCCTGCACCAAACCACAAAACGGAGGGCGACATGCCTTTAACCAAAGAAGAACTGGAACAAATCGGCAGCATGATCGGCCAGGCTGTTGCGACCAATACTGAAGCGGCTATCAAGCCTCTCGCGGAAAAGGTTGATGCGCTGCAGGCCAATCAGAATCAACTCGCGGAAACCCTGACCGCCAATTCGCGCGCTGAAGAGAAAGCCAAGCGTGAGGCGGTAGCAAAGGTGCATGGCGATATCGTCGCGAATGCGCTTTCAGGAGAGCCTTTGGACGCGATGTTCAAGTCACTGGGCGAAGCTGCTCCGCTGGGCACCAACAATGCACAGCAGCACAAAGAAACCGGCGCGCCTTCTGCTGCCGAATACTTCAAATAAGGAGCCGGAATAATGCCTCGTTATCGTCGCGTTAATATCGACGGTCAGTCTCTGTACAAGACCGAAACCCGCACTACGGCCGCCGCACTGCTTCCGGGCACCGCCGCAACCATCAACTCATCGGATAAGTTCGCCCAGGCCACCGCGCTAACCGGCCGCCTGTACATCATCGATGTTGGTTACCACCAGGGTCTGACCATCACTGAATCAATCCCTGCCGGTGATTCAGCTGTCGGCAACTACGTCGAAGAAGGCCGCGAGCTGGCGTTACGCTGCCTGCCTGGCGCGTATAAGAAAGACAGTCCGATCAAGCTGGGTACGGCTGGTCAATTCACCCTAGCCACCTCCGACACTGACTCAGTGATCGGCTACAGCCAGGATGAATATACCATCGCGGCCAGCACCACCGACTTCATTCGCGTGCGCATGCGCGTTGGCACTGTCGCCGCAGCTGGCGCGTAACAAAAGGACAAACACATATGTACTTCTCTAAAGAGACGCTGGCGACTAACTCCCGCCTCGGCGGGCACTGGAGCGAACTGTGGGCAAACCGCAACATGTGGAACCTACAGAACGACTCCATCATTGCAGCTAACCGCGCAATCATGACGCCTGACATGCTGGCCTGTAACGCCGTTGGCGGTTTCTCCCGTGATTTCTGGGCTGAGATCGACAACCAGGTGCTGCAGCTGCGCGATCAGGAAGTCGGTATGGAAATCGTGAACGACCTGATCGGCGTTCAGACGGTGCTGCCGGTCGGTAAGACTGCCAAGCTGTATAACGTGGTAGGAGACATCGCTGACGACGTGTCAGTAAGCATCGATGGCCAGGCGCCGTTCTCCTTCGATCACACTGACTACGCTAGCGACGGCGACCCGATTCCAGTGTTCACTGCTGGCTACGGTGTTAACTGGCGCCATGCTGCTGGCCTTAACTCTGTAGGCATTGATCTGGTACTGGATTCTCAGATGGCGAAGATGCGCAAGTTCAACCAGAAGCGCGTTAACTACTACCTCAACGGCGATTCAAAAATTCAGGTTCAGTCCTACCCCGCGCAGGGCATCAAGAACCATCGCAACACCAAGAAGATTAACCTCAGGTCTGGTGCTGGTGGCGCGAATATCGACCTGACAACTGCAACCACCGAGCAGATCATTGAGTTCTTCGGTAAGGGTGCGTTCGGTACTACTGCGCGTGCCAACAAAGTCTCTTCCTACGATGTCATGTGGGTATCTGACGAGATTTGGGCGAACCTGGCTAAGCCGTATGTAGTGAACGGTGTAATCAGTGGTAACGTTCTGCAAGCCGTCCTGCCATTTGCCCCTGTTAAGGAAATTCGACCAACCTTCGCGTTCTCCGGTAACGAGTTTATCGCGTACGTTCGTCGCCGTGATGTGATCTCTCCACTGGTGGGTATGGCTGTAGGTGTTGTTCCGCTCCCGCGTCCACTGCCTAACGTTAACTACAACTTCCAGATTATGTCTGCTGAAGGTCTGCAAATCACCGCAGACGATCAGGGCCTTTCTGGCGTTGTCTACGGCGCAGACCTGGCGTAAGGAAACAGCATGGCTAAATACGAAGTTGTGCGCCCATGGTTCGGCGTGAAGGTAGGTGACGTGGTGGAGTTGAAAGAGCTTCACCCGGCGCTGAAGTCTAACGTCCGGATGATGAAAGGTGAGGCAGCAGGTGAGTTGAAACCTGCAACACCTGATGCCGGTACCGGTGAGAAATCTCGCAAAGAGATTATTCAGGACCGCCTGACCCAGTTGGGTATTGAGTTCAAAGGCACCCTGGGCGCTGAAAAGCTCAGTGAGCTGTTGCCGGATGGTGAACTCGAAAAGCTTTTCCCTGCTGAATAACAGCCGCCGCTAAGGCGGTTTTTTTATGCCCCGCTCCGGCGGGGTATTTCACGGAGTCGATAATGGTAACTCTCGAACAGGCGAAGGAGTATCTGGAGAGCCAGGGAATTACCATTCCCGATTTTGTTCTTCAGGCTCTCGTCGACCAGGCTAACAGCATTCAGGAGTGTCTCGATGCACATTATCCTGCATCGACATCGCTGCTGATTCAGCTCTATCTGCTGGCGCTTATGGGGCTCGGGCAGGGGGACAAATACATCTCCAGTCAGACGGCTCCAAGCGGGGCGTCGCGCTCATTCCGATACCAGTCGTTCACCGACCGCTGGAAAGCCTCAGTGAACCTGTTGCGGGGGCTGGATAAATACGGTTGTGCCACTGCTCTTATTCCTGCCGACCCTACCGCCACCCCGGCATTCGCTGGTATCTGGATCGGGAAGGGCGGCTGCATGTGCGGGGATAAGTGATGACGTACAAATCAGTTAAGCACGGGCTGCCCCGTTCCTTCACTCGCGTATGGGTGATGACCGACACCGGGCGGGAGACTACCGGCTACGTGAAATCGGACGGCGAGTGGTTCATCAACTGCCCGCGCATCCGGGCTACCGGCGCGAAGGTGCTGCGCTGGAAGGAGGGCTGATGTCGTCTACTGCTTCATGGTCATACAACAAGCCGTGCACGATATGGCGCAAAGGTGCAGGTGGTAATGACGAGTGGGGCGATCCTGTCGACCCATACGAACCACCTGAAACCATCATGTGCGACTACATCGGCGGCCTGTCAGCAAAGCTCGGATCAATCGGTAAAGAGGTTGTCGTAAAAAACACCTTCTTTACAGCTTATGCGCTGGCCGATGAGGGCGATTACATCCTGATTGGTGTAAGCACTGAACCAGACCCGGTCGTGGCCGGTGCCGATGAGGTGCGTCACGTGACGCGCTGGAACGATACTCTCGACGGCCTGGAAGATGACTGGGCGATAATTACGGGAGTGTAGCCATGGGCATCAAAGTGAAGGGCATTAGCCAGGCAAAGAAGCACCTGAACGATGTCATCAACGACGTTAAGGGGCGCAAGGTCATTCGCGCGTTGCAGTCGGCGATGATTCTTATCGGCACCCGGGCGGCCTATTACACCCCGATCGACACCTCAACTCTGATTAACAGCCAGTTTCGTGAAATCGACGCTGGCGGCGTGCTTATCACCGGACGCATCGGTTACTCAGCCAACTATGCTGCATACGTGCATGAGGCGTCAGGCAAGCTGAAAGGTCAGCCGCGCGCACACTTTGGCGTGACCGGTAACCGGTCTGAATTTGGTCCGCAGAAGCCGAAAGAGTTCGGCGGCGGTACCGGAACTGGCAACTATTGGGATCCGCATGGTGAGCCGCAATTCCTGACCAAAGGCGCGAATGACGAGCGCGATAACGTTGACGCGGTGATGCGCAAGGAGCTTTCACTATGACACCCATGATGCACGAGCGGGTGCGCAACATGTTCGGCGACGCCGGGCTAACTACCGGTTTCACGGTGCAGCAGCTGATGTACGACGACCCTGGAGACCTGTCGAAGGCGATCATGGTGTTCAGGCCTAACGGCGGGTCGAATATTCGGACTGATATCGGCTCTGAGTATCACGTCCTGGTTGATGTCGTAGGCGCGAAAGATAAGCGCAAAGACGCGCTCAACGCTGTGCAGCGCATCGTCGACTACGTCCAGGCCTACCCCATGGCTGACGAGTGCGTCGGCTACATCCAGAACATGGGCGCAATTCCCGCGCCGGTGCTCACAGAAGAAGGGCGAATAGTCTTCCGACTCCAGTTCGCCTGCACTTACGGCGAATAGCCATCCCAACCAAATAACCCGCTCCGGCGGGTTTTCTTTTTTATACGTCAAAGAGGAGTTTCACATGGGTAACTGCCCGAACTCGAACGAGCGCCTTTTCGGCGGTGCGGTCGTGCTGGAAGTCGCCGATGGCTGCCCGGACGTCAAGCCACTCGAAGGGGAGTGGATGGCGCTGGCCGCTGGTACATCGAAAGGCTTCGACTTCAACCCGAACTCGGTTACCTCTGATGCGGATGACGGCGGCGGCTATGTCGAGACCATCATCACCAACAGTGATTTCACCCTGAGCTTTGAGGGTGAAGTGCGCAAGAAGGATAAGCTGGATCAGTACGGTGTCGGCAAATTCATCAAGTATTTCGCTGACGAACTGAAGGCCAAGCGCCAGCCTGGGATCTGGGTGCGCATGGACTACGGCCCGGTCGAATTCGTCGGATATATGAACATCACGGCGCTGAGCTCTGACGGCGGTACCAACGACATCGTCACGTTCTCCACCGAGTTCAAAGTCGGCGATGCAACCACCATCGAAGTGAACGAGCTGACTGCGGTTGCGGTGACTGGCGTAACTGTAACCCCGGCAACCAGCACCGGCGCGGCTGGCGGTACCAGCACATTCACGGTGAATATCGCACCAACCGGCGCAACCAATAAAGACTTCACCGTTGCATCAACCGATCCAACCAAAGCCACTGCTACAGCATCCGGCACCACCGTCACGGTGAATCGCGTCGCTACAGGCAGCGCGCAGATCATCATCAACACCGAAGATGGCAACTTTGTGGCCGTGCATACGGTTACCGTTACCTAACGGACATTCCAAAGGGCGGCGTGCTGCCCTTGATAATGACTGTTTACTGGAAGGCCTATGACCGCTTTAACCGATATTGGCGAACTCTCTATCAGCGACAGCCGCGAAGGCGGGAAAGACTACCTGCTCAGGCCTTCATTCGAGGCTATGACCAGGATCGGCACGCCGGAAGAGATTGTGCAGACGTACGCCACCATACACGGCAATGACGTTGCTCAGTTGATTGAGGTGTGCGCTGGCAAGTTGGGGCGCTTTCCTGAATGGCTGTCTCCTTCTTTCAACCGCGCCGCTGAGAAACTTTTATCAACGTGCATGCTGGTGCTGCAATCGTGCTGCGATGACGACCTGACGCCAATGATAGGCGAGTGGAAAGGGTGGCGGCACTGCGTCGTATACCGGCCGGGCAGATTGCCAAAGAACGACATTATCGTGCTGGCGCAGCACCTCATGCAGCACGGCGTTGTCGGAAAAGCCAGGGTTCGCCAGTTGCAGCGCCATGAAACAGGCGAGCGCACTACAGAGTTTAAAGCATTCGACTACATCAGCGCAGCTCGCAGCCACTTCGGAATGAACCGCGCTGAAGCCTCTCAGTTAACGATGACCGAGTTCCAGATGCTGCTGGCGGCGAAATACCCGGACCAGAAAGGCTTCACTCGAGAAGAGTACGACAGCATCGCCGACGAATACCTGGCTAAACAGGCCGCACGCAGGGCAAAAGCAAAGCAATAACCGGAGAATGACATGGCAGGTGAGAAGAACGCCGGTAGCATCGTTTATGAAATCAGTGCCGACGTTGAGCCGCTGCTGCAAGGCGGCAAACAGGCCATTGATGCCCTGGATAAACTGGATGCTGCGGCCCAGCAGTCCGGAAAGGGGATGGATAACCTTGACCAGAGCACCTCACAAACCGGGGCCGCGTTTACAGAACTGGCCGGATATGCCAACTCCATGGATAACCAGCTGCGCAAGCTAAATACCAACGTCAGCGGCATTGCCCGCGCTATGGAAGAGGCCCGCAGCGGTACCGGCGGCGCTAACAGCGAGTTTAATCGCGCTGAATCAATCATCGAGGCGCTGGGTAATCAGTTAGCTGTGCTGGATGAAGCGCAGGAGAATGGCGCGCGCAGTGCTGCTATTCTTGCCGCCCAACTCCGCGCCGGGTCAAAAGCGACAGACGAAGAAAAACAGAAGATCGGCGAGCTGACCGGTCGCCTGTATGACATGAAGACTGGCGTTGAAAATGGTGCAAAAGGCACTGGTAGCTGGAAAACCAGCATGCAGCAGGCCGGTTACCAGGTGCAGGACTTTATCGTACAAGTCCAGGGTGGGCAGTCTGCATTAGTAGCATTCGCCCAGCAGGGATCGCAACTCGCTGGCGCGTTTGGTCCAGGCGGCGCGGTAGTTGGCGCAGTGATCGCGCTGAGCTCTGTAATCGCTGGCGTGCTGATTACATCGCTTAATGGTGGAAAGAACGCCATGGACGCGCTGAAAGATGCAGCCGAAGCGATGGATAAGGTGATCACCATTTCCCAAAATGGCGTGGCCGCTCTGTCTGATAAGTACGCGAACCTGGCAAGAACAAACGCCGAGGCAGCAACCATCCTGAGAAATCAGGCAATGATTGAGTACAACGCTGCCATAGCGAAGATCCCTAAATCCATCAATGATGCTTCCAGTTCTATCGTTGGATTCACCGACAAGTTGAAGACTTCGTTCGTTGGTGGTATTGCCTCCATCGATGAATTCAACAAAAACCTTTCTACAGTCGGGGCAACAGCTGACAACTACTCGGCAGCCATGGAGCAAGCAAGGGACGCCGGGGCAAGGTTCACCGTTAACGCCAACGCGATCCAGAACACAGTAACCACGCTTGCGGATAAATTTGGCGTGTCTGAGCAGCGCGCATTCGAGCTAAGCAAGCAACTCTCTGATGTGGCGAACAATCCAACGCCTGAAGCACTACAAAGGCTCGTTCTTGAACTTCAGAGCACAGAGAGTTCGACAAAGTCAGGAGCTGATGCAATAAGGACGTTCCTTGGCCCGCTGACGGAACTCGTTCGAGTAGCTGGCGAGGCCCAGATCAATCTCTCCGGAATGAAAAAAGAGGTCGACAATCTTACCTCAGGGCAGAAGAACCTTATAAAGCAGTCAGAACGCAATCTGGCACTGTCTAAGCTACAGGGTGAGGCCCGCGCGCGGTTGCAGGCGCAATACGCTGCCGAAGATGCCGGGTTTGCGAAGGATGATCCGCATGCTAAGCAGATGCAGGATGACGCTGCCGCTACGTACAAAAATACGCAGGCGCAAAAGACACTTCAGTCCGAGCAGAAGAAAGGCGCCTCTCAGGCTGATTCTATTGCTCAGAAACTGGCGAACCTGAAGCAGCAGTCAGAGCTTGCTGCCGAATCAACCAATAATCTGAGTCGCGAGCAGGCGATCCTGAATGCGCAGCAGTCTCTCGGAAAAGGAGCCACTAAAGAACAGATCGCGCTGGCGGGGCAGTACGCCGCAACAAAATGGGACACTGCCAACGCACTCAAAGCACAAGCCGCAGCCGAGAAACTCCTGCCAGAAGCGCGCGAAAACGCAAGCTATAAGCAGGATGTTCAGGATCTGAATACTGCTCTGGCTGCTAAGAAAATCAGTCAGGAGCAGTTCAATCAGACATCTGAAAGACTCGAGGCCACACACCAGGCAAACCTCGCAAAAATCCGCGCGCAGCAGGCGGTGACGCCACAGCAAGAGGCAGTTGCACAGGTTGATCCAGTGCAGCAATTAGCTAATCAGCATGCACAGCAACTGGCCCTTATCCAACAGTTCGAGCAGCAGGGGTTATTAGCTCACCAGAATGCATTAGCCCTTAAAAATGCTGCCGATACGCAGTATGAGCAGCAAAGAACCGCTGCACAATGGGAGCTTCTTAGCCAGCAGAGTCTGGGGTACAGCATGCTGACAAGTGCAGTAGATGCGTTTTCAGGCAATGCATCCAATGCGTTAACCGGGCTGATCACCGGAACGATGTCAGCGCAGGATGCTATGCGTTCACTCGGGAATACGATGCTGAACAGCGTGGTCAATGCGCTAGTCCAGGTTGGTGTTGAGGCCCTCAAAAACTTCATTATAGGGCAGACATTGGGCGCAGCGGCTACTGCTGCTGGAGCATCTCAGGCTGCAATCTTGGCTACAGCTTGGGCTCCTGCCGCCGCCATGGCGAGCCTCGCTTCATTTGGGGCCAACTCAGTTCCTGCCATGACAGGAATTGCTTCAACGGTAGGCCTGGCACAGGGCCTTGCTTTAACCGGTATGCGTTACAATGGCGGCCCGGTGAATGCAGGAGGTCTTTATCAGGTCGGTGAGCGAGGGAAACCTGAGATTTACCAGGCCAGTACCGGTAAGCAGTACATGATACCGGGCGACAACGGCAGGGTGATCAGCAATAAGGAGATGACTACTGGCGGCGGAGGGGTAGTTATCAACATCCAGAACTACACGTCATCGTCCGTTGATGCACAGGCTGGCACTGATGCAAATGGTGGGCTTACCGTTGATGTCATTGTTGCAGACCTGAACAACGGCGGGCCAATCAGCAGCGGTATAACCAGTAACTTCAATGTTAAACGCACGCCAAGGGGGCAGGGCTGATGCCAATTATCGACTATCCCGACTGGCTGCCGCTGGCGCAGAAGGCCAGCAAAAACATGACGCTCGATACCGGGTTCCAGACCGATCAGCCAGCGGTCGGCCCGGCTATCTTCCAGAACCTTACTGACGACCTGAAAGTGACCTGGTCCCTGACGTGGATTTTCACCTTGGCTGAGGAACGAGCATTCCAGCAGTGGCTACGCAGCCCAAACTATCTCAACCGGGGCCTGAACTGGTTCAGGATGAATATCAATCTGGGCGGCAGTGGTCTCCAGTTGCAGGAGCTTCACTTCACGCAGATGCCGGTGCAAACCAGTATCGACGGCGGGGTGGTGACATGGACAGGAACCGTTATTGCCAACCATCTGTACAACGCTGACGACGAGTTTGACGACATCATTGTTGAGCTGCCGCCGCCGTGGCCTTCAGTGCTTGATATCGTGGTGACTGGCTATCCGGACGGACGCGATCCAGAAAGTCTTCCGAGGGTTCCCTGATGCCTTCATATCGTGAATATAATCAGAAGCGCCCGATTAGCGGCTGTTACAACACCATCACGTTCTATCACCCCTCCTTTGGTTACGTCCGCCTCGTCGACAAACAGTTCTTCCCGAAGACGCTTGGCGGCCAGACGTACACGCCTGCGCGGTTTGAAATCGAAGAGAGCCAGCAGAGCGGAACTCCGGTAATCGACGCAACGGTGAAGCTTGGGCGACTGTCTTCAGATATCAAAACGCTGATGAAGAAGTGGAGTGGTGTTTCCAGGCTGTCGCCTATCACGGCAACTCGTCAGGTTTTCGATAGAGTTGATACCTCTACGCCAATGAAGAATTGGACATTATTTGTAAAAACTGTCGATGTTGTTTCAGATAACGCATCAGTTACTTTATCAATGACAAACCCGCTAAATAACAACATTGGCCAACCATATGATCCAGTCGAATACACGGGGCTTCAGTACCTCTGATTTTATCAGCAGGATGATCGGCGTGCCGTGGTCTAACCGCGCCTGCTCATTCGAAAAGACTGATTGCTGGGGGCTGGTTGTGCTGTATTACCGACATGTGCTCGACATTGAGCTGCACCAGACGCCGGGTTACGAAGCCGGGGAGGATTTCTTCACCTGCTATCAGGGAGACGTCGTTTTCTGGCGCAAGGTCGATAAACCGGTCGACGGGGGGATATTTGTCGGGTACCGCGGCGCGCAACCGGCGCACGTTGGCCTGGTACTGAACCGGCAGGCGCTGCATTCACGCGGCGAGAACGGAAGCGTGCGCATGGACTCGTTGCTGGTCATTCAGCGGGCATTCACCAAAGTGGAGTTTTTCGAATATGGCGCTGGTTGAGATATCGAATTTTCCAGGAACGCCTAAGCTGCGTTGCAGGGTGCCAAACGGCACCCTTTTTTATGACTGGCTGGCGGCCAATGACGCCACTTTCCACCGCGATCTGCTGATCGTCCGCAACGGCGTAAAGCTGGGCGACGATGATGAGCTGGCGTTTGAGCTGAGCGAGCTGGACCACATCCAGATATTCGACCAGCCAAAGGGTATTGTCGATGACATCCTGAGCCCGATCTTTAAAGTGGTTGGTCAGGTATTTTCTTTCCTGGCGCCGAAGCCAGCTATTGCAAACAACGGCGGTAATACCGTCGACTCGCCCAACAATAGCCTGACCGGTCAGACAAACACCGCGCGCGTCTACAAAGCCAAGCCGGACATCTACGGGCAGATTCGTTCGTTCCCGGATCTGATCCAGGAATCAGTATTCGAATACGTACACCAGACGTCCACCGACGGCGGCCTGAAGTACGTCACTGAATGGATGTGTATTGGGATCGGCAAATACGATTACGAGTCCGTGCGCTACTCAGAATCGAGCCTGGGCTCTCTGGCTGGTGCCGAATTCCAGTTCTTCGAGCCAGGTGAAGTAATCCCGCAGATCGTCGAAGGTTACGGGTTCGATGACGTCGACGGGCAGGAGGTCCCTGGGCAGAACGAAGCCAGCGACTTCCCTATCGAAACAGCAACGGCAAACACGGTGGTCAGCGGAACGTATTCTGGCGGCCAGATAGCGATGAAAATCGTTAAGCAGGCTGAGTTCGACTATTTCATGGGGCTGGTGCTGCCGCACGCGGTGACTTTCACCATCAACGTGACGTACAGCACGGCCTCCGGCAACGTGACTACCGATGCTACATTCTCCGGCACGCTGATTTCCGCCGTTGAAACAAACGACGGTGCAGTGGTTAACCCGGTGCGCTGGTACACGTTTACGATGAACCAGCTCGAAGGACCGCAGGACATCCCGGCGAATGCCACGATCAACACCACGAAATTCATCCTTAACGATAACGAGGCGCTGGTGGTTGGGCCGTTCTTTTCCCCGGTCGAGTCAACTCAGCTGTGGCTGCATACACAGTCCAGCCTCGGCGGGAAGAAAGAGACCAACTGGAAGGTTGTCATCTGGAAAATCGACGACGACTACAACCAGGTGCCGGGAACGCAGCAGACGTTTACGTACCGGCAGACGACGCCGCACCAGTCGACGAGCGAGGTGTTTTATCGCACTGACAAGATCACACCGACCGGCGGGTTCGGGAAATACGCGGTCAGCTTCCAGCGCACGGATAACTCCGGTGACGCGTCACTGCTCAAGGTCGAAGAGATCCACAGCATCAACATCAGGACAAACGTCGTTCACCCGACCGACACGCTTGTGCGAGTAAAAGTCCGGGCGACAGAGAACGCTCTTGGCAGCCGCGAGCGCAAATATAACGCACTGGTGACGCGCCACACCATTACGTACGACCTGGACACGCAGACGGTGGATTACACCCTGAGGCCGTCGCGCTCGTTCGCTGATGCAGTGGCTCACACCTGGCTCATCATGGGTGAGCAGCCGGTAAGCAGCATTGACCTGTACGGGCTGTACTCGATCGCCGAAAGCCTGCCGGATGAGCGCCTTGGTTACTTCGACTATACGTTTGACGACGAGAACGACTCACTGGGCGACCGCGTGCAGGCGATCTGCAATGCGGCGTCGGTGGTGGCGTACTGGGATGACGGCGTACTGACGTTCACTCGTGACCAAAAGGTTGATTATCCGGCTGCCGTATTTAACAGGGCCAATATGAAGACGGACGAGTACAAAATGACGTACGAAGCTACTCTTCCTGGCGGTTATGACGGCGTACAGGTGTCCTACGTCCACCCGACCACGAATAATAAGACGTACATCAACTACCGCGTGCTGAACGGCACTATCTTAGAACAGGAAGCAGAGAACCCGAACAAGCTCGAGATAGTCGGTTTCCGAAACGAGTACCAGGCGCGCGAGCGCGCGTTGCGCGAAACCAAACGCCTGATCTACTCCCGGGTGAAGATGAACGCCAAAGTGTTTGAGGACGGCATTATCCAGGTCGGTAGCGTCATTCAGATGCCAGACATTTACGACAGCAACCAGCAGCAGGGGTACATCACCGGACGCGCCGGGAATAACTTCGATACCAGCGAGCCGATCGCGTTTACCGGTTCAATGTACGTTCTGGTGACCGACAGTCTGGGTAACCCGACGCTGCGCTATCCGGCGACGGCCCGCAGCGACACGAAGTACGGCTTCACCGCGGCAATACCCGACATTCAGCTCAATATCTGGAACGGAGACACTGTACAGCTCCCGTCGCGCTATCTCATTGCGACAGTGGAGGAACTTGACAGTCAGCTATGGACGGTCAACAGCATTAAACCAAACACAGATAACACGGTATCTCTGACCGTCGCTGAATACAGCGACGCCATCTACCAATAAGAACCCTCCCCGACCAACCAGACCCGGCCACCGTGCCGGGTTTTTTATGGAATAAATATGGCTACGACACCAACAAACCTGCCTGTTCCAAGCGAATCACCGCGCGACCTGAAGTTTAACGCCGGGAAAATTGACGAGTTCGTTACGTCTTTGGCGCAGCAATTCATTGACCGCTTTGGCAACGCCCATTACACCATCGAAGGTTTGCGCTGGCTGGCGCAGCAGGCTATAGCAGCATTTGGCTGGATTCCGGTAGGGACATTCCAGGATGGCGCTACGTTAACGCTGCCAAACCAGATCCTGAAAGATGAAACTGATGGAGAATATTACCGCTGGGATGGGGCGTTGCCTAAAATGGTCCCTTCAGGCTCCACCCCATCATCATCTGGCGGCACGGGCGTTGGTGCCTGGGTCAGCGTCGGAGACGCAGCGCTACGGTCGATGTTGGCTAGTGGGGCCGATGGTAACGGTGATGCCCTGATCACGGTAAAGCAGCCACTGCCTGGCAGCGTTGCGAGAACACAGCACAATCTGAATGCTGACTACGTTAACGTTAAAGACTGGGGCGCAAAGGGAGATGGCGTGACAGATGATACAGCGGCAATCAATGCTGCCTGCTCATCTCTAACCGGAACAAGTTTTATCACTAATTTCCGTCGCCTGTACTTCCCTCACGGAACCTATGTTTACAAAGGTACAGGCATTGTCCTGCCTAACGGAACATCTCTGATTGGTGAGGACCTTTTCACAACCATCGATGCTTCTGCCAACACAAACACAGGCTACCTGATCACCCTTACCGGATTCCGTTCCAGAGTTGATACAATTGCGCTTAAGGGCAACAAAGATAATCCAGGAATGGTAGGGATATCTAGTTACTACAATTCTGATAATGGCGGTGTTCTGAATTGCATTCTTGAGGACTTCCACTACGGCATTGATATCGATAAGTGCTGGTACTCGGTTTATCGTAATATCAGGTTCAGAAGAAGCTCGTCTTCTGTTTCACTGACAGGATCACACATTCGTCTTGGCTTCAACTATCCATCAGAGGAAGTCAATAACCTTGAGTTCAGCAACGTATGGATGGCAGAACCTCAGAAACATTCATTAGCAATCTATTGTAGGCTTCAGGCTATAAAATTCACTGGTGGTTCTTTTGAAACGATTGGTGAAGCTCGCATAAAATTCTATACGACTACACTTCCATATGATTTATTGATTGATAACTGCTATATAGAAAATGATATCGCCACTGGCGGAGTTTACCTCGTAGAGGGCCAAAACACATCGCAGAGCGTGACAATCAAAGATTGTATGTTACGCCTGGGAAGTACGCCCGGCAGCCTTGGCAAGAACATAACTATATATATCGACGGAGGGTGGTCAAATTCTCCAGCTGTGACTTTGAATTCGAATAATACGAAAGTCTGGTTTCATCGTTACAGGGAAACGTCTGGAGGATTTGCTGATGGGGCAGATTACGGCAGGACAGGCTTATGGGACGGAACGGCAATGCACAGTTCCGCCATTCATTTAGATCCAAGGCCTCAATCAATCATTGACTGGAACCATTTAATTCCGTCTTATGTGAACTATAAATCGCACCCTTCTACCGCGCCGGTTGATGTATTTAAAGTGTACATTCCAGTAGGTTCTAATCCACGACAGATGATGCTAGAAATATCCGCTTTAACTAAGAGTATCAGCGAAGCATATATTCAGGGTATAGAGAAATATATGATAGCCATAACCTTGCCTGAATCATCAACGGCTGGCACAGGAGTTTATGTTGCAAAGCTCCACTCATCAGCGAAAGACAATTCAACCTTGCTAGCTGATCCGTCATTTGCAGTTACATCGAATGGCTATGACAGTGCTACAGATGCATACGAGTACACAATTTCACACAGTGTTTCCAACTCAACCAGACTTGGTACAACAACATTTGTTATGAGCGGGGTCTTCACAATGAACGCGCTATCTACAACTACCCCAAGATGGCGGATTAGACGGCTGTAAAGGAATGGCGCCCGTAAATAGGGCGCCATATCTCAACATACATAACGAACGATTGGGATTTTTTTAAGAATAAATGATATCGATAGAGATGCAATAAACATAAAAATACATACCAATGGAAGGAAGTAAATCATATTGTTGCTCCAACTCAGCCTCCAAACATCTTGTTTTAAAGGGATTAATAATGCTGGGTGAAGGCAGTAAATAGCGAATGTAAATCCGCTTATTTTATAAGATATGGTATTTAAATAGCTGCAATCTATCTTTGCACATAACAAAAGCAAAGAGCAAGCCGCAACGAACGTATTTATCGAGAAGTTATCTAAAAACGCTTGACTAGGGCCGCCGATAAAATGAGAATACCAATTGTTCATAATTGCTGTGAATGCAATGGAAGCGAAAAATATACCTGTTAATGCTAATTTACTCCTTATTTTGTCCTTGTAATCATATACATACTTGCCTATAAACATATACCAACTGAGCGTGACGAAAGAGTCCAGGTTAAACTTTGATTGGAGGTTGAATCCGGTTAATGACTTGATCAGATTAAACTGAAAAAGAACCATTATAGTAATAAAAAAGAACAGTCGCTGCTTATCGCTCATACCAAAATATGCTAAAGATATTATTGGAGTTATCAAGTACATTCCTAGAAGGAAGTATAGATACCAAAGATGATACATGGCCTGACCGGTTATTATTTTGATAAAGAAACCGGAAATAGTAGGGTTGTCATTATAGAATGTGTAATAAAAAGCAGACCAAGCTAGTAGTGCGGCAATAGCTTTTGGAAACTTTTTCTTGTAAAAAGTTGCTGCGTCGATATCCTTTTTAACCAAAAGTATTCCTGAAATCATGATAAAAATTGGAACTGCGCACCTGGATAGAGAATTGTACACGTTCACCACATCCCAGACTGGCTGAAACTTATAATTCCAGTATGCGGTTACATGTGTCATGACAACAAGGAAGCACGAAATTGTTCTTGCGATATCGATATCGTAATTACGTCCTGCTACAGTGCTCATTGTGCTATTGTCCTTAACTATCAAAAAAATATATAAATCAGTAGATTCTGAGAGGTCTGAAGTGTAACACCAGATGATCACTTGATCGACCCTCACATTTAGCGATACTGTATATGTATACAGTTATTTTGTGAGGTGATTATGCCACGCACAGCAGACATACACGCAGCCTTTATTGCGGCCATAGAGCTTAACCCAAAGGGCTACCGCTACCTGAGAACAGACAGCTTTATAGAAAAGTTGCGTGGTTTTAACTGGCACTTCACCCGAGCCGACGCCAATGCATGGATAGAGCGCAATCAGCCAGGCTTCGCTGACAAGACGACAGACGGTAGCGACAACAGGTACTGGATCCTGCGTAACATGGGGAGGGTGCACTGATGGGATTTCCTTCACCGGCGGCTGATTTCGTAGCACCGCGTTTATCTCCGGAAATTATCTGCGGGATCGGCATGGACAGCCGCATCCTCGAAACCTCGTCTGGCTTTGCGGTTATCGAGCCGTGCACCAGACTGGTACAGAATCAGGTTCTGCTAATCCTCAGCGGCGGACGGACTCAGTTTGCCAGGGTCATGGGCAGGGCGCTGATTTGTGATGATGGTGAAGCGATAGAGGGGGAGGCTGCGGAAGAGGTTGAGGTGATGGGGCGGGTGACGTTCTTCATCAACAGCGTGATGCAGGATGACAGGGTGGTGTGATGGGGCAATGGGGCATGGTTGGGGCAAAAAATTAGCGCAAAACAACTCAAAACCGTGGAGGGTAGTGATTCATCTTGCGCTAATGTTTTGGTTTAAGCCTGCTTTCAACTTACATCAGCATACATCCTGTTTGTAGTGCCGCAAATTATGGATTTCCAGCTCTACTCCCTTGGCGCCGCGCTGGTGTTTCATGAAATTTTCTTCCCTGAGCAATCGGCGGCCATGGCGCTGATCCTGGCGATGGGCACCTACGGCGCAGGCTACATCGCGCGTATCGTCGGGGCATTTATTTTCGGCAGAATGGGCGACAGAATTGGCCGTAAAAAAGTGCTGTTTATCACCATCACCATGATGGGGATCTGCACCACCTTAATCGGCGTGCTGCCGACCTACGCGCAGATCGGGATTTTCGCACCGGTGCTGCTGGTGACGCTGCGTATTATTCAGGGGCTGGGCGCGGGGGCAGAAATCTCCGGTGCGGGCACCATGCTGGCGGAGTACGCGCCGAAGGGTAAACGCGGCATCATCTCCTCGCTGGTGGCCATGGGCACCAACTGCGGAACGCTGAGCGCCACGGCGATCTGGGCCGTGATGTTCTTTGCCCTCGATCGTGAAGAACTTATTGCCTGGGGCTGGCGCGTGCCATTCCTCGCCAGCGTGGTGGTGATGATCTTCGCCATCTGGCTGCGTATGAACCTTAAAGAGAGCCCGGTGTTTGAGAAGGTTAACGACGCCGAAACCGTTGCGCCAGCGGCGGCGCAGGATACCTCATTAGGCGCGATGTTTAAGAGCAAATCGTTCTGGCTGGCGACGGGGCTGCGCTTTGGCCAGGCCGGTAACTCTGGGCTTATCCAGACCTTCCTTGCCGGGTATCTGGTGCAGACGCTGTTATTTGATAAGGCGATCCCAACCGATGCGCTGATGATCAGTTCGATTCTCGGCTTCCTCACCATTCCGCTGCTGGGCTGGCTGTCCGATAAAGTGGGGCGCCGTCTGCCGTATATCATCCTTAACATTTCAGCCATTATTCTGGCTTACCCGATGCTGTCGATTATTGTTGATAAGAGTTACGCGCCGGGCGTGATTATGCTCTCTATCATCGTTATTCATAACTTTGCGGTCCTCGGGCTGTTTGCGCTGGAAAACATCACCATGGCAGAGATGTTTGGTTCGCGGAACCGCTTTACCCGCATGGCAATCTCGAAAGAGGCGGGAGGGCTGGTGGCCGTAGGCTTTGGTCCGGTGCTGGCGGGGATCTTCTGCAATATGACCGGGTCCTGGTGGCCAATTGTGGCGATGCTGGTGGCGTACTCGCTGATTGGGCTGGTCTCCGCTTTGCTGATGCCGGAAGTGCGCGACCGCGATCTGAGTGAAGCCGAAGATGCAGCCGAAGCGCCGCATAAAGAAGCGGTAGCCTACGGCGCGCTCTCTTCACGCCGCTAGTGGTTTACATCTTGTGTTACCTGTCACACAACTTTTTACTGATGTCACACCACATGGCGAAAAGTTAATGTAAATCAAGATCTGAAAACGACGTATCAGTATGGTTAATGGCAGCGTTTTTTGACTCCGACTGCCATTCTAGTTGGTGTAGTCAGCAGGCGCTGCCGCTCTGAAAAGGAAGCGGCAGCGGATCACAGCGTTCATTAATTAACGAGTCTCAATCATGGAAAACCAGTTATTACAGGCGAAGGCAACGCGTCCTCAGTACGATCGCGACAGCCTCAAGGCACGCATTGTTCATTTAGGGTTTGGCGCGTTCCACCGCGCGCACCAGGCGGTGTACACCGATATACTCGCCGCAGAACAGGGCAGCGACTGGGGTTACTGCGAAGTTAACCTGATTGGCGGCGAACAGCAGATCGCCGATCTGAAGGCACAGGATAACCTTTATACCGTAGCAGAGATGTCTGCCGATGCGTGGACAGCGCGCGTGGTCGGCGTCGTCAAAAACGCGCTGCATGCGCAGGTCGACGGGCTGGAAACCGTGTTGGCGGCGCTGTGCGAGCCACAGGTCGCCATTGTTTCCCTGACCATCACCGAGAAAGGGTATTGCCATTCCCCGGCAACAGGACAACTGATGTTCGATCATCCGTTAATCGTTGCCGACCTGCAAAACCCCCATCAGCCGAAATCTGCGCCGGGCGTCGTGGTTGAAGCGTTGGCGCGGCGTAAGGCGGCGGGGCTGCCAGCATTCAGCGTGATGTCATGCGATAACATGCCGGAGAACGGCCACGTGATGCGCAATGTCACCTGCGCCTACGCGCGCGCTGTTGACGGCGAACTGGCCGACTGGATTGAAGCGAACGTCACCTTCCCGTCAACCATGGTGGACCGTATTGTGCCCGCCGTCACGGCTGACACGCTGGATAAAATCGAACAGCTGACCGGCGTACGCGATCCGGCAGGTGTCGCCTGCGAGCCGTTCCGCCAGTGGGTGGTGGAAGATAATTTCGTCGCCGGACGTCCAAAGTGGGAAAAGGCCGGTGCGGAACTGGTTTCTGATGTCATTCCGTTTGAAGAGATGAAGCTGCGAATGCTTAACGGCAGCCACTCGTTCCTGGCCTATCTCGGCTACCTTGCCGGTTATCAGCACATTAACGACTGCATGGAAGATGAACATTATCGCGCAGCCGCGCATGCGCTGATGCTGAAAGAGCAGGCGCCGACTCTGAAAGTGAAGGGGGTGGATTTAGCTCACTATGCTGACCTGTTGATCGCGCGCTACAGCAATCCGGCCCTGCGTCACCGCACCTGGCAAATCGCCATGGACGGTAGCCAGAAATTGCCGCAGCGGATGCTCGATTCCGTGCGCTGGCACCTGGTCCACCAGAAACCCTTCCCGCTGCTGGCCCTCGGTGTGGCGGGCTGGATGCGTTATGTCGGCGGTTTTGATGAGCAGGGTAACCTGATTGAGGTGAGCGACCCGCAGCTGGCGGTGATTCAGGCGGCGGTAAACGGTAGCGCTGAAGGCGAAAGCCGCGTTAATGCGCTGTTGGGCATTGAGGCTATTTTCGGTAACGAGCTGCCGAAGGACGCGGTGTTTGTGGCGTCGGTCATGCAGGCTTATCAGACGTTGCTGCAAAAAGGCGCGAAGGCCACGGTTGCTGAGTACGCCACCCGGCTTTAACGCTATGACATGCCGCCGTCCGCGGCGGCATGTCGGGGCGCAGCTTAGTGCATCCCCAGGCGAATCAGCTCAATCGGTTCGAACTTACCTTCGCATCCTTCCACTTCAACCGTTTTACCACGACGCACCTGCTCGGCATTAAGGCCGTCGCTGTGGATCGCTTTAATCACGCCGAACTGACCTGTGCCGCTAATCATGACGCGGCTGCCAGTGGTGATTGCATTTCGGTTACGGTCGTATGTCATCATGGTATTTTCTCCTCTCGTACTTATCCGCTACGGCGCTAATTCGACGGCTGCCGTTCACGGGGCACTATTAATACGCCTCTCTTTAACGAAATTATTTGCTTTTGATCAAGCTCACACTTTTTTCTTATTTCATGCAGGCGTTGACGGTTAAGGACACCACTTTACAAAGCGGACAGTTATTTTCCTTAATTGATAGTTTACGGATGCAAGTGTTTAGGCTTTGTTTATATCCACAATGTCATTCTGGAGACAGAAAATAACCCTTCATCGGAAAAGGAGTCAGGCTTATGTATAAGAAAATTTTGATGCCTGTTGACGTGTTTGAAATGGATTTGAGCGATAAAGCGGTACGCCATGCGGTCAACCTCGCGAAGGCGGAAGGCGCGACGATCACCCTGGTCAACATTCTCCCTAACAGCAGCCGTTCGTTACTGCGGGGGTTCAATGCCGATATTAAGAAGTTCGAAGAGTATATGACCGCCGAGTCTGATAAGAAGATGAAGGCGCTGAAACGGCTCTTTGATATGTCCCCGGAAAATATTGATTGTGAAGTTCGCTTCGGCAACGTACGCGATGAAATCATCAAGCTCAGCAAAGAGGGGAAATATGACGTTATTGTTATTGGATCAAGAAACCCGAGCATGACAACCCATCTGCTGGGTTCAAATGCTGAAACTATCCTGCGCTACGCCACTATTCCAGTATTAGTGGTCCGCTAATTACTTCGCCGCAACCGAAAGGGGGCGGCGAGGTTTTATTCTTCGCTGAACCACTCGCGGTTTTCCTGACGAATTAACTGAACTGACTCACTAATTTCCTGAAGGTGAAGCGTCATCGCTTTATCTACGGCTTCCACGTCGCGTTTTTCCAGCGCGCTGAAAATATCATGATGCTGGCGCAGCAACATCTCTGGCGGAGAAACATGGTCGAGGCTCATGTAGCGCACGCGGTCGATGGTCGCTTTGATGTTTTCAACGGTATCCCACGCGAGCTGGCACTCGGCGATCTGCGCCAGTTTTTGGTGAAACTCGTCGTCCAGCTGGAAAAAGTCGTTTAACTGTTTGCGGTCGATGGCGATTCGTTGCTGATGCAGGTTTTGCTCCAGCAGGTAGCACTGGTTATCGTTGATGAGCGACGCGGCGCGACGCACCACGGCGCACTCGATGGCCTGGCGAACAAAACAGCCATTCCGTACCTGCGAAAGCGAAATTTTATTTACATAGCTGCCGCGCTGTGGGCGGATCTGAATAAGTCCGTTTTCTGCGAGTTTAATAAACGCCTCGCGCACGGGCTGACGGGAAACGTCAAAACGTACCGAAACCTCTTTTTCTGAGAGTGGCGTTCCCGGTGGGATCAGGCAGCGAACAATATCACGGCGTAAGATGCGATATATTTGCTGATTAACGGGCTGGGTAGGATTAAGTTGCGATTCAGCGGCCATGGGTTGTGATTTCTCAGAGAGTTAACCTGAACATACTACCATTCTTTTCCCTGCCATCACATACCCGGCCCGCAGGCCGGGAAGGGTGAATTACCCGCGATGCACGCTGAGTCCGGCATAGGTCTGGCTGACGGGCATCATCTCAACCGTGTTGATGTTGACATGCTTCGGCAAATTCGCGACCCACCAGACGGTTTCGGTGATATCTTCCGGCGTCAGCGCATTCGCGTTTTCATAGGTTTTATCCGCTTTCGCGTCATCGCCTTTGAAACGCACGTTGGAGAATTCGGTTCCGCCTACCAGACCCGGTTCAACATCGGTCACGCGGATCGCGGTTCCGTGCAGGTCGGTGCGCAGGTTCAGACTGAACTGGCGGACAAAGGCTTTGGTCGCGCCATAGACGTTGCCGCCCGCGTAAGGCCAGCTTCCGGCGGTGGAACCGATGTTAATGATATGACCACGGTTACGTTCAACCATGCCCGGCAGCACGGCGCGGGTCATGTACACCAGGCCTTTGTTGTTGGTGTCGATCATGTTCTCCCAGTCTTCCACGCTGGCTTTGTGAGCAGGCTCCATACCCAGCGCCAGGCCAGCGTTATTGACCAGCACGTCAATTTCACGCCATTCGGCAGGCAGGTTGGCAATCATCTCTTCAATGACGGCGCGGTTGCGGACGTCCAGCTGTGCGGTCAGAATGCTGTCACCCAGCTCGTCTTTTAGCTCCTGCAAACGCTCCTGACGACGCCCCGTTGCAATCACTTTGTGTCCGTTGGCGACGAAGCGACGCGTGATGCTTTCACCAAAACCCGCTGTCGCCCCGGTAACTAAAATAATCATCTCACTGTTCCTCAACGCTTTTTGTGTTGTACTAACATAGCACGCTCTCCGGCACGTCGTTAAGGCAACATTTGTATGACGCCATTGCAGGCTGGCGCAGGCTGGCCTACTCTGGGGAGAAATACCGTGCACAGGAGTAAACGATGTCGGTCAACAATCCTTTTTTTGAAATTAGCCTGTTGCCTTATCAGGCGCCACGTTTTGATGCGATCAACGACAGCCATTATCGCCCGGCGTTTGATGAAGCAATGCGCCTGAAGCGTGCAGACATTGACGCGATTATCGCGCAGCGCGCCGCGCCGGACTTCGATAACACCGTGCTGGCGCTTGAAAAAAGCGGGGCCATGCTGTCGCGCGTGAGCAGCGTATTCTTCGCCATGACGTCCGCACACACTAACGATGATCTTCAGGCGCTGGACGAGCAGTTCTCCACCGAACTGGCCGGGCTGGCGAACGATATCTGGCTAAACGATACGCTTTTCGCCCGCGTGGAAGCCGTCTGGCAGGATCGCGAGGCGCTGGATGCCGAATCCCGCCGACTGACGGAGGAGACGTATCAGCACTTTGTTCTTGCGGGCGCGCGTCTGAACGCCGATGAAAAAGCCGAGCTGAAATCTCTGAATACCGAAGCCGCCACCCTGACCAGCCAGTTCAACCAGCGCCTGCTCGCGGCGAATAAGGCGGGAGGGCTGGTGGTGGACGATGTTCGCCAGCTTGACGGGCTCAGTGCGGAGGAGATGGCTGCCGCGGCTCACGCTGCCGCAGAAAAAGGGCTGAAGGAACGCTGGCTGATCCCGCTTTTGAATACCACGCAACAGCCCGCGCTGGCGGCGCTGGCGTTGCGCGAGACCCGTAAAAAGTTGTTCAGCGCGGGCTGGGAACGCACTCAGAAAGGCGACGAAAACGATACGCGCGAGTTGATCCGTCGGCTTACCGCGTTACGGGCAAGACAGGCGCAGCTGCTCGGCTTTGACAACTATGCGAGCTGGAGCATTGCCGATCAAATGGCGAAAACGCCGGAAGCCGCGCTCGAATTCATGCGCGGAATAGTGCCTGCGGCGCGCGGCAGGGCTGCGCTGGAGCAGGCGGATATTCAGAAAGTCATCGACGACGAGCAGGGCGGTTTTACGGTGCAGGCCTGGGACTGGGCGTTTTATGCCGAACGCGTGCGCTCAGCGAAATACGCGCTGGATGAGTCGCAGATCAAACCCTATTTCGCGCTCAATACCGTGCTTGAAGATGGCGTATTCTGGACCGCCACGCAGCTGTTCGGTATTCGTTTTGTCGAGCGTTTCGATATTCCGGTTTATCACCCGGATGTTCGCGTGTGGGAGATTTTCGACCACACGGGTGAAGGCATGGCGCTGTTCTATGGCGACTTTTTCGCGCGTGATTCCAAAGCGGGCGGTGCGTGGATGGGGAATTTTGTTGAGCAGTCTTACGAGTTTGCTGCGCGTCCGGTGATTTATAACGTCTGCAACTATCAAAAACCGGCGAACGGGCAAACCGCGCTGATCTCCTGGGATGATGTGATTACCCTGTTCCACGAGTTTGGCCATACCCTGCATGGTCTGTTTGCCAGCCAGCGCTATGCCACGCTTTCAGGCACCAACACGCCGCGTGATTTCGTTGAATTTCCGTCGCAGATCAATGAACACTGGGCCAGCCATCCGCAGGTGTTTGCGCACTTTGCTCGTCATTATCAAACCGGCGAACCGATGCCGGATGCGCTGCGGGAAAAAATGCTCAATGCGACCCAGTTTAACAAGGGTTATGACATGACGGAGCTATTGAGCGCCGCGCTGCTGGATATGAACTGGCACGGCATTCAGGAGCCCGTTGAAGACGTGGAAGCCTTTGAAGCCGCCGCGTTGAAAAAAGAGGGGTTGGATCTTCCAGCCGTACCGCCGCGCTATCGCAGCAGCTATTTCGCCCATATCTTCGGCGGCGGGTACGCGGCGGGGTATTACGCTTACCTGTGGACGCAAATGCTGGCGGACGATGGCTATCAGTGGTTTGTCGAGCAGGGTGGTTTGACCCGCGAAAACGGACAGACATTCCGCGAGGCGATTTTGTCCCGCGGCAACAGCACTGATCTAGCTGAACTTTACCGGAACTGGCGCGGGCACGATCCGAAGATCGAACCGATGCTGGAGAATCGCGGATTGAGTGCGTAAGGCTTTTTTAGTGTGTAAACAGAACCGGGCGCGAGGCCCGGTTTTTTGTACGCTTTGGTCCGCTTTGTGTCTGAAAGGTACATTGAGACAGGTATAATTACGGGCCATTAGTCGCTGCGATAAAAGAGGGTTACTGAAATAGCATCGCCAGTAACACCAGGAACAGCAGCATGACATAGATTCGTGCGTGCCAAATATCAGGTACAGCAGGTATAACCCGACGGCTAAAAACTATTCCTGCCCAGCCTGTTAGTACCAACATACCTAAAATTTTCAGGTTGATAAAACCGAGAAATCCATTCACAGGAATAGTTTGCCAGCCAATAACTGCATACGTCACGGCACCACATAGCGCGACGGGCAGGGAAAGCGGATTAGAAGCACTAATGCATTCACGCATCGCATAACCATGGCGCCGTAACAGGGGTACCGTCATTACGCTTCCGCCCACGCCAAGCAATGCGGCTATCATACCAATGGTCACTCCGCCGCCCGTTACTACAGGAAATGACAAGCGACGCAGAGAACTTCCTCCGAGAAAACCCTTACGCAACAAACAATCGCTGATTGTTGCCAGCATGTAGAAAATGAACAGCGCGCGAACAACACTCTCACTAAATATTCCTGCCAGACAGGAACCCACGATAGCCCCAATGGCTATAAACCATAGTAACGGGAATAACATTTGCGATGAAAGCTCGCAAGCTCGCCAGTTTCGATAGGTGACCCAGCCCGCGTTAAATATCATCACCGATGTAGAGGTAGCAACCGCGATATGCATGGCGTTTAGTGCCAGTTCGGTCTGCCGTAGCATTAGTTGATAAACGAATGGTACTACGACAAAGCCGCCGCCAAAGCCAAAAAGCACGGTGGTAATACCGGTAGTAAAGCCTGCCAACGCAATGATTGCGATATCATTCAAAATCATACCCTCGACCTGAAAATGATTTCGCAGCTTATACCGGTAGCGTCCTGCTTCCCATTAGCGCCGCGCTCAATTACCTTTGTAAATCGGTCATAAGGAGACGGGTGTGCGCAACGTAAAGATTGAAGAGGTCGAGCAGCTAGATCGTGAAGTGGTAGCGATAGGCAATGACTATGTGCAGGGATTTATGCTGCCACAGCACAAACATCGCCGCGCGCAGCTGCTATATGGCGCGACCGGATTAATGCATGTCATAACCCAGGATGGAGAGTGGATTGTTCCTCCACAACATGCTGTTTGGATCCCACCCGAAACTATGCACGCCGTCAAATTTGTTGGCGTGACCACTCGCAGTCTGTATATAGAACCAGATTTCGTGAATGCCTTCTTAAAATATCCTCGTTGTGAAGTTATTAGCGTATCGCCATTATTACGTCAGCTATTGCTTGAGTCAGTGGATTTACCGCCACTGTATGAAAGCACGCGTGACCGTGCACTGATAAATCTGATGATATTGGAGCTGGCGGCTATGCCGGTTCGCGAATTCGATATTCCGCTGCCGCGACATCCGGCCCTACTGGCTCTTTGTCAGGCGTTTTTACTCAATCCCTCAATCCATGATCCAGCAGAGCGCTGGGCAAATGCGCTGTTCATGAGCGACAGCACCTTTCGTCGCCATTTCCTTACGCAAATGGGCATGTCATTTTCTGTCTGGCGCCAACGAGCATGCGTGGTTAGCGCGCTGGCATTGTTGATAACGGGAAAACCCGTAAATGAAGTAGCCTTGACTCTTGGATACGATAATGCATCATCCTTCGCAACGATGTTCCGCCGTGTCACAGGACAGCCACCTTCGTATTATCACCCGGCATTATTCAAAAAGTTCCACGGGACAGGGCACCGATCATAGCGTCAGCTATGTACCAGCTAAAGACGCTGCCACGTCAAATTCTTTAATTCATGAGAAGGGTTAAGGTGTTAAAGTCGTAGGCGTTTTGGATCTTAATACTATTAAACAATGATAAATAAAATACTGGTCAGTGCCTGCCTGATGGGCCTTAAAGTCCGTTATAACGGGAAAGAGAAAGCGCAGATGACTCATCAACTTGCTCGCTGGCAACAGGAGCAGCGCCTGGTGATCCACTGCCCTGAGTTGGCTGCGGGGCTACCTGTTCCGAGACCACCCGCTGAGATTATGTCTGCTGAGGGTAAAGACGTAATGCGTGGACAAGCCAGAATAATTGAAAACACCGGAACAGATGTTACCGGGCATTATCAACTTGCAGCCTGGCTGGCACTGCGAGCAGCACAAGAAGCAGGATGTACTGCTGCTTTGTTAACTGATGGTAGTCCAACGTGCGGTACTCAGTTTATCTACAACGGTTCTTTCAGTAATCAGCGTAAATCGGGTATGGGAGTGGCAGCGTCATTACTCTCCGAGCATGGTATTGCGGTATTTTCAGAAACTCAGTTTGCGGAGCTTGTGAACTGGATTGAAGAAAGGGAATGAACGATACTCCAGGATTAACGCCGAGCGGCATCGCTTCCTGGTCAGAATGGGTATGCAGCTCATTTTTCCATTTTATGAGCCACCTCGATTAACTCCGCCCCCTGATTCTTCACGTTCCCCACGGCGCGAGTTACAGCATGCCAAATAAACTCGTCGGCGGGTACTGTACCGTCGGCAATGATCTCTTCCGCTTCTTTCCCGCCAACATCCTGTCGCATCCATTCTCTTGCTGCTTCTGGCGACAGAACCAGCGGCCGTCGATCGTGTATATCAATGAGGCCTTTATCCGCAGCAGAGGTCACTATGAGAAATCCCTCGGCTTCATCGCCGCGCTCAAACGGCGTACTGCCGATCGCCGCCATGAATATCGGCTGCCCGTCGGCCCGATGAATAAAATACGGCTGTTTCTTGTCGCCTTCCTTTTTCCATTCGAACCACCCATCGGCAAAGCAGATCGCCCGGCCATGCTGCCAAAGAGGTTTAAACATTCTGCTGGTGGCTGCGGTTTCTACACGCGCGTTAATCAGTGGTGCTTTGTCCCACCATCCAGGCGCGTAGCCCCAGAATACCGGATCGAGGTGCAGTTGTTCGTCACGTTCGCTTAACAGCAGCACTTTGGTACCGGGCGCAACGTTGTAGCGGCCAATGGGTTCAGGGTCATATGCGATATCGCGTTCGCCTTCGTCGGCCAGGTAAGCCAGATATTCTTCACGGGTTTGGGCTTGTGCAAAACGTCCACACATAGAAACCTCCAGTCAGTCAGACTGAAAGTATAGGGCAGGGAGAAAAAGTCGCGTGGGCATGCTTCTGAGATTGAACCGATGCTGGAAAATCGCGGCCTGAATACACAGGGGTATTGTTAGTTGAAAACAGAGCCGGGCTTTGCGCCCGGTTACTCTTGTATCAACCACATATCCGACTCTTCGAACATCTCCTCGAGCATGCGGTTGAGCTTTTCACGGTCGCTTTTGCTGGCGTCGCTGTTCAGGCCGTTCGCTTGCATTGGCTTAACCGTCACGCTGGCATCAGGAAAAATCCGGTGCACGCGTTTAGTCAGCTCGGCCAGGATGATTTCCCTGGCTCCCTCCAGCCCCTGTACGTTTCGCTTGTCATAAACCAGTTCCACAAACATGATTGTTTACCTTATGGATATTACGCATGTGATTCAGCCTGAACGTAAAATACTACTGTATATGGGTACAGTCAAACGGCGTTCAGCCTAAAGCATTGTCCAGAGCAATGCAGACAGCGTTGCCAGTCCGCCCAGAACAACCAGAAACACCGTCACGCCGCGAAGCTCCGCCAGCGAGGGGCGGGTGTATATGAGGTACGCAGGGATAAGGAACAGGATCACCGCGATCAGTGGTCCGCAGAACATTTCAATCAGGCTGAGCACATCCGGATTGGCATAAACAATGCCATAGGTCAGCAGGAACAGCGCCAGAGAGGCCAGCCGCTTGCTGGCGCTGGCCTTTTTGCCGGATACGCTGGCAGCCAGCTGGCCAAACGTTTGTGCGACCGACAGGCCTACGCCGAGAAAGGATTTCGTCATACCGATGATAGCGATGAGTGGGGC
Organism: Enterobacter cloacae complex sp. IR5401; assembly: GCF_049238425.1. NCBI lineage: Bacteria > Pseudomonadati > Pseudomonadota > Gammaproteobacteria > Enterobacterales > Enterobacteriaceae > Enterobacter > Enterobacter cloacae complex sp. IR5401. Next base: position 48,252 of record NZ_JBMKHN010000004.1, read on the forward strand.
AATGTGGTAAATCAGGCTGAAATCACCGTTTCCTTTCATCACGGACAGCACATTCAGGTTTTCCGCCTTCGCCCGTACAAAGTTGTCATGCGGGATCCCCAGCACGCAGCTCAGCACGAAAAAGAGGATACTGGCGAAGATGGCTAAATAGGCGATGCGGATCACGAACAGTGCCTTTTTCTCGCCCTCCGCTTTCCTCTCCCGGTAGTAAGAGCTCAGCGGGGAGACCATAGGCGCACAGCAAAACGAGAAGGTAATAAGCGGCAGCGTCAGCCAGATATTTTTCAGCGTTACCGGCAGCGGCGTGGCGTTCATTTCAGCGGCCGTATCGGTCAGGTTAGACAGATGCCATCCCGGGATAAGTGATACGGCGATCAGCAGTACAGATGCCGCGAACGGCAGCGCCAGCGCGCTCATAATGGCCACGACTCTGTCCCGGCCCTTGCTAAGCACCACATACAGCGCAGCAACCACGATAAACGACAATGGCCCACGGCTGAGGGCGGTAATATGCAGATGCTCCACCAGTAAATTACTCAGCGCATTAATCAGCGCCACCCCGTAAACCAGGGTTACCGGGAAGAAGGTCACACAATAGAACAGGGTGATCAGCTTTTCACCCCGTCCGCTGAAGAAGGAGCCGAAGATCGGCAACGTGCCGTTTTCAGTCTTCTCTTCACGCATATACACACGACAAAGGAGTAAATGGGGGATCAGGGATAACGGCAGCCCCAGCAGGAGCATGACCAGGAAAATAACCGGACCACGGGTGCCGATTTCCACGGGCAGGAACAACGTTCCCGCCCCGACGGCTGTACCGTAGAGGCCCAGCGTCCAGATGTTATCCTGCCAGTGCCAGTTAGAGCGTGTTGTAATATTAGCTGAAAGAGTGGTGGCTTTATTCATCATATTTTACCGCGTTGTTAGAGGAGCGACGACTTATTTAGTTTTTATCTGCCTGTAGTCGTTGCTGCGCCATTACACCACGGGTGGGAGGGGTTTGATTTCGCATACCGTAAACCTTATGTGTATGCCTGCAATAACTATCGTTATTCTTTGACGATGCTTTAACAGGCGGTTAATTAAGAAGGGGATTTGTTAAATTAACGAAAAAATAACGACTGACTTTCCCTGCCTGCACGTCTGTTAATTAAAAAATAAAAACCCTGTTTTATTAAGTAACATAAGGCGCCATCATATTGAAGGGGGGCTTATTTAATTATTTTATTGGATGGAAAATTATCCCGTTATGCCTCAAATTAAAAAACAGGATATAGACAATCACGTAACCTGCTCGTAGCTTTCGAACTGTCTTGTAACATAACGCTATCTTTATGGTGGCGAAGGGGCACAAGGCGTCGTATGCCTGCTATTAAACGCCCCATAAAAAAATCCTCTTCTATACTCAGTTACGTTTAGTGAAATATGCCGCCGCTCCACACGTCGCGTTGCCTTAATAGCGGCGGGCAGCAGGGGCATATATCCACGAAAACGCCTTAATAATGGTCAATTTTGCATTTTTAGAGGGGGATTCCTGGTATGTTGCATTCTCAATCCTCGCGGGTCGGCAGCATGTTGCTGCTGCTGACCGCGATAATAGCCTTCGCGGTGGCGCTATACGCCTGGTGGACGCCGCTTACCGGCGTCACTGGCACCATTGGCGCACTGGGCGTGGTCATTGCCAGCGTAGTGCTGGCGATCCTGACCGTTATGCTACGCGCGGCATCGCGCCGCGGGGCGCGCGTTTTCCTGATTATTGTCACCCTGGTGGTGTTGGCGGGTATTGGTTTTGCCGCCGCGCTGCTGCACCAATACATCATAACGGCAGCCATGGTGGTCGGCCTGATAGGTCTGATTATGCTGAGCAGCCATTCCGCCCGTTACAACCATCGCGTCAGAAGCTGAGGAGCCGCCCGTGCACAACGATAAGCATTATCCCTTCATAAAAGTCAGCATGACGGCGCTGGCGCTGCTGGTCGCTCCGCTCGCGCTACAGGCGCAGGATAAGGCCACTGAGGCCTCTCAGGGGACCCAGGAATCACTTAACATTGATGCCGCCGATCAGCAGGCACCCGGAACCACAAAAACCACCGACGATGCCTCAACCGGCAGCGGTGACGGAAAGAAAGTCGCCTCGGCCAGCCAGCCCGCGACGCCGCTGGTGCCCGGCACGCCCACCTGGGACAGCTTCCACGGCCAGCTTAACGCGCAGAAATACAGCCCCCTGACCCAAATTACGGCGGATAATGTCGGGAAATTAACGAAAGTCTGGGAATTCCATACCGGCGACGTCTCTGATGGTAAAGGCGATACGCCAGCTACCGTCTGGTCCGCAACGCCCATTTTCGCCAACGATACGCTCTACATTGGCACGCCATTCGATCGCCTGATTGCGCTGGATCCGGGGACGGGTAAAGAGAAGTGGCATTATGACACGAAATCGTCGCGCAAGGCGCTGACCCAGCCAGTGCTGAAAAACCGCGGCGTTTCCTACTGGCAGGCCAAAAATCCGGTGAGCGGAGAGGCATGCCAGAAGATGGTTTATATGGGCACCGTTGACGGCAAGCTCTTTGCGCTGGACGCCGATTCAGGCAAACCTTGCAGCGGCTTTGCGAATAACGGCGTGTTGGATCTGAACCAGTGGAATACCGTTAACGCGAAGTATCCGCTCTCTGTCCTGCAACCGCCAACCGTTGTCGGCAACCATCTGCTGGTGGGCTGGGCCGGGAAGGACTGGGCCTATGCCGAAGCCCCTCCGGGCACCGTATTTTCAGTCAACGCCCAGACCGGTAAGCTTGAATGGACCTTTGAGGCGATCCCGGCAGAGATCCGCAAGCGTACCGGTACCGCCAACGTCTGGACGCACATGTCCGCCGATGAGGCCAACGGGCTGGTCTATCTCCCGGTTTCATCGCCATCTCCCAACTATTGGGGCGGCAACCGCGTGGACGCTATTCCGCTTGGCACCTCGACCACCGCGCTGGACATCAACACCGGTAAAGTGGTCTGGTCCCGTCAATGGGTACACCACGACGTCTGGGATTACGATATTAACTCCGCCCCGACGCTGATGGACATCACCGTAGACGGCAAGCAGATCCCGGCGCTGATTCAGGCCACCAAGCAGGGTTTCCTGTTCGTGGTTAACCGCCTGACGGGGGAGGACGTATGGCCAATCGAAGAACGTCCGGTTCCGCAGGGTGATGGTTCGGTTCAGGGTGAAGTTCTCTCGCCCACGCAGCCGTTCCCGACCAAACCCGCACCGCTGCTCGACCAGTCGAAAAAACCGGAAATCTGGAAGCTGGCGGATATCGTCGGTGGCGGCCAGTGCTCTCGTCTGTGGGATAACCTGACCTATGAGGGAATGTATACTCCGCCGACCACAAAGGGCGAAGGCACGCTAACCTATCCTGATAGCGCTGGCGGCGTACAGTGGGGTGGGGTGGCGTTCGATCCGCAAAAACAGATCGCCATCGTCAACACCTCGCATATCGTCCAGTACGTGAAGCTCTACAGCCGCGAAGATTACGATAACGCAGACAAAGACTCCGGTAACGAAAGCGGCTTTGCCCCACAGGAAGGCGCCCCGTACGGTATGCGTCTGCTGGTGGCGAGCAACTGGCTGGGCATGCCGTGCTGGCAGCCGCCGTTTGGCGAAATCGTGGCGCTGGACATGCATACGGGCGATGTGAAATGGCGTCGTCCGGTTGGCGCCTCCCAGCAGTATGGCTTCTTCATGCCGGAGAGCTGGGGTTCACCTACCATTGGTGGCCCGGCAGTGACGGCGGGTGGCGTGATCTTCATCGGTGCTTCAATGGATGCCAAAGTGCGTGCCTACTCGGTCGAGAGCGGTGAAGAGCTGTGGTCCGATCAGGCAGAAGCGCCGGCAGTAGCGAACCCGTCAGTCTATGAATATAAAGGTCGCCAGTATGTGGCCTTCGTGGCAGGCGGGAATACGATCCTGAAGGATCAGGTGGGCGATCAGGTGGTGGTCTACGCCTTGCCGGAATAATTCATCAGGAAGGGGAAATAAGCGTGGGGCCTGCGGGCCCCACTTTGTTTTACAATTGTCGTTTTACCGACGCGTTATTTATCGGCTGATGCGCCGGAGTGGGTTGACATCTGCTCGGCGGACTTCAGATGCTGCTCAACGACCGGCGTGTGCTCGTTGGCCAGAGCCTTCACATCCGGATCGTCGATTTTACTGGCGTCGCTCTTAAGCTTCGACAGCACCTTCTCGTGGTCCTTCACGCCAGCATATTCCATATACATTTTGTCAAAAGCGTCACCACGCTGGTTTTCCAGCCTTGAGTTCAGGGCTTTATGCGCGGCGTCTGGTTCGGTCGGCAGCTCCACGCCCTTTTTCTGGGCAACGGTCTGGACTTTGGTCAGCGCGGCGCCGTGATCGTCGACCATTTTCTGAGCGAATGTTTTCACTTCACTGCTTTGGGCCTTGTCCAGGGCGAGCCTGGCGGCGGCGACTTCGTTGATATTGGCCTGCGCCATGTCCTTCAACGCTTTCTCGTCGCCGGAGCTGAGTCTGGCGTCCGGTTGAGCCTTGCCCGCAGTTTGAGTTTGTGCGGCGCTTGTCGTCTGGGCTTGTACGCCAACGGTGCTGAACATTGCTGCAACTGCTGATACGGCTAGCAGCCTTTTCAGGGTTTTACTCGTGTGCATATTGTTCTCCTGATGGTCATGGTACAGGTAAGTTTCGGTTGCTTCAGGCGCAACCGGACAGATAAATGCTCACTACAAGGGTCAGTATAGTAGATGAAGCTGCTGCACCCGCCGTTCAGGTCAGTGATGGCTGGTCGTGATGCTCAATTCTTCTACAATATTGATACGGATCATTTACATATTTGGTGCTAATGTTAAATATATAGATTCATCAACAGGAGGAATGATATGAAAAAAGCACTATTAGGGAGTGTATTGGCTTTAACAGTAGCAAGCTTCGGCGCATCTGCGGCAGATATGATTTCCAAGGATGAAGCGCACCACTTCAAACTTGAATACCTTGGTAATGTATCTGTAGGGGCTTCAGGTGGACAAATTTCTTCACCTTCAGATCTTCATCAAAAACTCTCAAAACTGGCAGACGAGAAGGGCGGGAAATACTACGTCATTATCGCTGCCCGCGAGCATGGCCCTAACTTCCAGGCCGTCGCAGAAGTCTTTAAATAATTTTCTTGAATACCACAAAAAACCCGCTTCTGGCGGGTTTTTTGTTTACAGACAGCCAAAAAAATGCCCCTGATGCGGGGCGAGTTTAAGTCAAAACTTTTCTTATGTTTATGTGCTCTAAGGCTTTGGGACAATAACAGCTTGTTCAAATAATGCAATATAAATGCATGTTTAAATGTGACGGCTCCATCATGCTGTTCATCTTAAGGTTAATGCAGCATACGTAACGCAGATAGTCTACGCTTTACAAAGGGTTATGGTTAAAACCATTTAGAGAATGGATACAGTTAACGGTCGTAAGAGGTAAAGATGAAAGTTGACGCACTGACACAAAAGGCAGAGGAAGAGATTTCAGCGCTTATAGCCAAAAAAATTGCAGAGTTACGAAAAAAAACAGGGCAGGAAGTTTCTGAAATAGAGTTTATCGCTCGTGAGGCCATGGCGGGCCTCGAGGGGTACGAAGTAAAAATCAAACTCCTGTAGGCGTTTCTTCCTGAAATGGTTGCTCAATTCTTGCCGCAATACAAAACCGGGCGTGATGCCCGGTTGTATTATGGATAATCATCGTCTTTATGAGCGAATAAATGTCAGTATATCGGCGTTTATGGTATCTGCATGTGTGGTATGCATCCCATGCGGGAAGCCTGGATAAATTTTGAGTTCGCTGTTTGCGAGCAGCTTATCCTGTAGAAGGGCGGCATATTTATAGGGGACGACCTGATCGTCATCACCCTGCAACACAAGGACGGGAACCGTAATGGCTTTAAGATCGTCCGTCTGGTCGGTCTCTGAAAACGCCTTAATGCCTTCATAGTGGGCTTTGGCGCTACCGATCATTCCCTGACGCCACCAGTTCTGAATTGTGCCCTGCGAAACCTCTGCTCCGTCTCGGTTAAATCCATAGAAAGGACCGCTGGCGACGTCGAGGTAAAACTGGGCGCGGTTAGCGGCCAGCGCCTGGCGGAAGCCGTCAAACACCTCAATGGGCGTTCCGCCGGGGTTAGCGTCTGATTTTACCATCAGCGGAGGAACGGCGCTGACCAGTACCGCTTTGGCCACTCGCCCCTGAGGTTGGCCGTACTTCGCAACGTACCTGGCGACCTGGCCCCCGCCGGTGGAGTGGCCGACGTGCACTGCATTACGCAAATCAAGGCTTTCGACCACGGCCGATGCGTCGGAGGCATAATGATCCATATCATGACCTTCACTTACCTGATCGGAACGACCATGACCACGACGGTCGAGGGCGATGACGCGGAAGCCTTCTGCAAGGAAAAAGAGCATCTGGTTATCCCAGTCATCGGCGCTCAGCGGCCAGCCGTGATGGAAAACGATCGGCTGCGCATCCTTCGGACCCCAGTCTTTGTAATAAATACTGACACCATCTTTCGTTGTTACGAATGCCATATTTCAGACTCCTCTGCTAATGGCAAAAACGTGTGAAGGCTAAGTAAATAGCCCAGCATTTAGGGACGTAATAAAACTGACTTATATTAATCTTATTACTGATATATCCGCTTAAAGTGTAGAAGGGTTCCTGAAAACCGTTATAGATTAAATTTGTATGGTCATTATTTATTTTTAAACGAAATATCCCCTAAACCAGCCGGGGCACTGTGTTATTTTTCTCGCGTGGTGAATCCCCCTGTGCGGAGGGGCTAAACAGCACGTGTAGCTTAGGCAATCAGTAGCGGGTCAAGGTGGCTGACCAACGACTCACCGGGAGGCACCCGGCACCACACATACGTTAAAGCTTGTATCTCGCTGAATTTATTAGGGAAGGTGTATGAAGTTGGGCTTTTTGGCTGGAGCAGTGCTGGCAACCTGGTTGTCTTTAACCTACCCGACGCAAATGAGAGCTGTTTTTGAACAACTGGTTACGATAGTGCAGCAAATCACGCAGCCTTCATCAGAGTCTCATTCTGATATGGTCACACCGGAACAGTCATATCCTTGATTGTTATATTTACGATGAACGTTACCCGTCTTAATAGTTAACCTGTGCTTATTTTTCTGATGGGCTTATTATTGGCCGGGCAGAGGTTACCGCCGCCCGGCCTGACGGTCTTAAACGATCGCGTTAGGGCACGCTTCGCCCTTATCAAGCTGCTGTAAATTCCCCAGCGTGGTTTCCGAAATACTGATCAGCGCTTCGGCGGTCAGAAACGCCTGGTGGCCGGTGAACAACACGTTGTGGCAGGCCGACAGGCGACGGAACACGTCATCCTGAATCACGTCGTTAGATTTATCCTCAAAGAACAGGTCGCGTTCGTTCTCATACACATCCATACCCAACGCGCCAATTTTTTGCGTTTTCAGCGCTTCGATAGCGGCCTGAGAGTCGATCAGTCCACCGCGGCTGGTATTGATGATCATCACGCCGTCTTTCATCTGGTCGAACGCCGACTGGTTAAGCAGGTGATAGTTTTCCGGGGTCAACGGACAGTGCAGGGAGATAACATCAGACTGCGAGAAGAGCGTTTTCAGATCGACATACTCCACGCCCAGTTCCAGCGCAGCGGCGCTAGGGTACGGATCAAACGCCAGCAGGCGCATGCCAAATCCTTTCAGGATGCGAAGGGCGGCCACACCAATTTTGCCGGTACCGATCACGCCTGCGGTTTTACCATACATGGTAAAGCCGGTCAGCCCTTCCAGAGAGAAGTTGGCATCACGGGTACGCTGATAGGCACGGTGAATACGACGGTTGAGCGACATCATCATCCCGACGGCATGTTCAGCCACGGCTTCCGGAGAATAGGCTGGGACGCGAACGACCTTCAGACCCAGCTCTTTGGCGGCATCGAGATCGACGTTGTTAAAGCCCGCGCAGCGCAGGGCAATGTATTTCACGCCCTGTTTTTTCAACTCTTCCAGCACCGGTCGGCTACCGTCGTCGTTAACGAAGATACACACGCCTTCGCAGCCGTGAGCGGTTTTAGCCGTCTTTTCAGTCAGCAGAAAGTCGAAAAATTCAAGATCGAAACCGTACGTCTCGTTAACATGTTGCAGATACTTTTTGTCGTACTGCTTTGTGCTATATACCGCGAGTTTCATAAGACTTTCTCCAGTGATTTTGGAACCACGTTAGCATGTTTAAAATTATCTTACAATTTTTCAAAATTCATTGAAATCAATAAGTTCTATGAATTATTGTAGAGCATCTACTCTTAAAAATGGCATTACCTTCAACTGACTGGCTAAACATGCGACAATGAGCGGCAAGAACGGCTTATTTTTTTCGCAAAATCAGGATATTAACTGCCCATGAAGGGTAAATACAAAGCCGCAATCGCGCTATTACTGCTGCTATTACTCGTGCCGCTGACGCTGCTGATGACGCTCGCCCAGTGGGTACCCACGCTCGCCGGGATCTGGCTCCCTGTTGGAACGCGCATCGCGTTTGAAGAAAGCCCACGGCTCACGCGCCACGCCCTGATCATCCCCGATCTCCGCTATCTGGTAGAAGAGTGCGAAATTGCCCGCGTGGAAAACGTGACCCTGTCACACCCCAGCCGTTGGGATCTGGATATTGGCGCACTTGAACTTAACTCTGTCTGCCTGAGCAAATTACCGCAGTCAGCGTCCTCAACGGTGGCGCCGAAAACGCTGGCGCAGTGGCAGGCCATCCTGCCCAACACCTGGCTGACCATCCACCGCTTTACCCTTTCTCCCTGGCAGCAGTGGGAGGGTGAGCTGCATGCTTCACTCACGCCAGCCCGCCAGGACATCACTTATAACGGCGAGCAGGTGAGCATTCAGGGGCAGTTGCGCGGCCAGACGCTCTCCATCAGCCAGTTCGATGTGCAACTGCCGGATCAGCCGCAGCCCGTGAAGCTGATCGGTGAATTTACCCTGCCGTTGGTACCGGACGGCGTGCCGGTGAAAGGGCATACGGTCGCGACCTTTAACGTGCCACAGTTATCCTCGCTGGTCGATGCCGATCTGGACTGGGAGGACAATCAGGGCCAGCTGGTGGTCATGGCGCGGGACAACCCCGATCCACTGCTCGATTTACCGTGGCAGATCACCGCTCAGCAGTTAACCGTCAGCGACGGACGCTGGAACTGGTCAGCCTCCGGTATGCCGATGAGCGGTCGCGTCGGGCTGAAAGTGGATAACTGGCAGCAGGGGCTAGAGAAAGCCACCTTCACAGGGCGGCTCAATGTGCTGACCCAGGGGGATGCGGGGAAGGGCAACGCGGTGCTGAATATCGGTCCCGGCTCGCTCAGTATGGAAAACAGCGCTATGCCGCTGCACCTGAGCGGGGAAGCCAAGCAAAACGATCTGATCCTGTATGCCAGACTCCCGGCGAAGCTGACCGGCAGCCTTTACGATCCGCAGCTTACGTTTGAACCCGGCGCATTATTGCGCTCGCGCGGGCGCATCATCGACTCGCTGGATATCGATGAGATCCGCTGGCCGCTGGCAGGCGTGAAGCTCACGCAGAAGGGCGTGGACGGCCGCCTGCAAGCCATTCTGCGGGCGCATGAAAACGAGATGGGCGATTTTGAGCTGCATCTGGACGGCCAGGCTAACGACTTTTTACCGGACAACGGTTTGTGGCAGTGGCGCTACTGGGGTAAAGGGAATTTCACGCCGATGAATGCGCGCTGGGATGTCCGGGGAACCGGGGAGTGGCGCGACAACGTTATCGAACTGACCGATCTTTCCACGGGGTTCGACAAATTGCAGTACGGTACGATGCTGGTCAGCAAGCCGCGCCTGGTGCTGGATCACCCGGTGCGCTGGTCGCGGGACCCGGATAACCCCACCTTTAGCGGCGCGCTCGCGCTCAATGCCGGGCAAACAAGCTTCTCGGGCGGAAGCGTGCTGCCGCCGTCCGTTTTGACCTTCAGCGTTGACGGGACAGACCCGACGGTGTTCCAGTTTAAAGGGAACCTGCATGCGGACGACATCGGCCCGGTCCAGGTGAATGGACGCTGGGATGGCGAACGCCTTCGCGGTCAGGCCTGGTGGCCAAAACAGTCTCTTACGGTGTTCCAGCCGCTGATCCCGCCAGACTGGAAACTGACCCTGCGCGGCGGCGAAATGTACGCACAGGTGGCTTTCTCAGCGGCCTCCGATCAGGGGTTTGAGGCCGGGGGGCACGGGGTGCTGAAAGCGGGCAGCGCGTGGATGCCGGATAACGAAATCAACGGCGTTGATTTTGTTCTGCCGTTCCGCTTAAGCCAGGGTACCTGGTCGCTGGGCACGCGCGGGCCGGTAACGTTACGAATCGACGAGGTAAAAAACCTGGTCACAGCCCGAAATATCACCGCGGATCTCCAGGGCGATTATCCCTGGACCGAAGCGAACCCGCTCCTGCTCACTAACGTGAAGGTGGAAGCGCTCGGCGGGAAAATCACCATGCAGCAGTTGAGAATGCCGCAGCACGATCCGGCTTTACTACGCGTGGATAATATTTCCTCCAGCGAACTGATAAGCGCGGTGAATCCGAAGCAGTTTGCCATGTCCGGCCCGGTGAGCGGCGCGCTGCCGTTCTGGCTGGACAATGAAAAATGGATCATTAAAGATGGCTGGCTGACCAACCCGGGGCCGATGACGCTGCGCATCGACCAGGACACGGCGGATGCCATTGTGAAAGACAACGTGGTTGCCGGGGCGGCGATCAACTGGCTCCGCTATATGGAAATTTCGCAGTCGTGGACAAAACTCAATGTGGATAATCTGGGTGTGTTAACCATGCAGGCGGCCATTAAAGGCACCAGCCGCGTCGAGGGCAAAAGCAGTTTCGTAAACCTGAATTACACCCATGAAGAGAACATTTTTACCCTCTGGCGCAGCCTGCGCTTTGGGGACAATCTGCAAACATGGTTTGAGCAACATGCGGCGATACCCCTTCTCCGCGGTTCGACAGGCAAGGAAAGTGAGGAACAACAATGAAAAAGAGGGCTGGTGTACTCACCGTGGCCGTCGTCGCGCTGCTGTCAGGCTGCACGCCGCGCATTGAAGTGGCGGCGCCCAAAGAGCCGATCACTATCAACATGAACGTGAAAATTGAGCATGAAATCCATATCAAGGTGGATAAAGACGTTGAAGCCCTGCTGAAATCCCGCAGCGATCTGTTCTGAGGATGCCATGAAACGATTAGCTCTGATGTTACTGGCGCTGGGGATGAACGTTCACGCCGCCACGCTTACGCTCAACGATGCACGTGCCCAGGGGCGCGTAGGGGAAACCCTGAGCGGCTATCTTGCGCCCGTTCAGCACGACGCTGAAACCCTGGCGCTGGTGAGCCGTATCAACGCCGCACGCACGGAAAGTTACCAGCAGTTAGCTGACAGCAATAATTTGCCCGTCGACGAGGTGGCGAAAATGGCGGGACAAAAGCTGGTGGCGCGCGCCCAGCCGGGTGAATACGTGAAGGGGATTAACGGCAAGTGGCTAAAAAAGTAACTAGCGGTAACGCTTACGGTATTCGCCCGGCGAAACCCCGAAACGCTGCTTAAAGGCGGTGGAAAAATGGCTATGGTCGGTAAAGCCCCAGCTGTAGCCAATGCCCGCGAGCTTTTCGTCATCGCTGATGGAACGCAGCGCCTGAGCGCATAAATCGAGGCGACGGTTCTTAATATACTGCGCCACCACCAGCCCTTTCCCGGCAAACATGCGGTACAAGCTCCGCACGGACATGCCGCTCTCTGAGGCTATCCACTCCGGTCTTAACGCCTCCGACTGAATATGATCATCAATCAGGGACAGAACGTGGCGGAACTGACGCTCCTTGCGCGGCAGCACCTCGTGTTGCTGCTGGAAGGCCGGACGCAGCAGACACACCATCGCCTCCAGCGCCGCTTCGCTTTCGCTGGCGCTGAGATCGGCATTGCCCATGCTCTCCTGTAGCAGTCGGTAGCTCAGCTGTACGGTAGGCAGACTGCGGGAGAGGGGCAGCGCGCACCTCACTTCCTGAAAACGCGCGTGTTGCTCAATGATTTGTCGCGGGAGCAGCAGCGAAATCTGGCGGGAACGCTCCTGCCAGTAAATGGAGCACGGGCGGGAGGCGTCAATCAGCGTGATATCCCCGGCTTTCAGCATCGCGCGCTGGTTGTCCTGTTCGATTCCGGCGCTGCCTTCCAGCTGAAACACGGTGTAGAACCAGGCGTCGTTGCCGTTTTTGATCTCCTGACGGGTGCGAAAAAGGTTAACGCCTGCGGCGGTCACCGTGCTCAGCTTCAGACTTTGGGTATAGCTGGTTTCCAGTTCGCCGAGAAACGCCCCCTCTAACGGACGTGCCGCAAAGCGCCCACAAACCTGGTTAATTTGCGCCAGCCACTGCTGAAAATTGTCCTGTTCGCTTGCACACGCCATTGATGTTCTCGCTGCACCGTCACTGTTTTCGCATTGTTGCATTTATGTTGCATTTTGTCAGGGCTACGAGGCTGACTATAGGAAAGAACACTCAACGGTTACAGCGATATAAGTGGGAATTATCACGATTTGCGGAGCCTGTCACAGCTGACAAAGCGAATGTCACACAGACAAAAGCAGGAATGCGATTCCCCTCTTAGACTGCATACACACCCTGCGAAGCATAACGAAGGAGTATCCTATGTCCGAATCACACGTCGCCATCCTGCCAGGCGTGCAGCAGTTTTTAGATCGCCAGCACGGCCTGTGGATTGAAGGGCGTCAGGCGGCATCCGACAGCGAAAAGCGTCTGAACGTCTACAACCCGGCGACCGGAGAGGTTATTGCCTCCACCGCCGATGCCAGCGTCGATGATGTCGATCGTGCGGTGATGTCTGGCTGGCGCGCCTTTGTCGCCCGAAGCTGGGCAGGGCGTCTGCCGGCAGAGCGGGAACGCATCCTGCTGCGGTTTGCCGATTTGGTGGAACAGCATGGCGAAGAGCTGGCACAGCTCGAAACCCTGGAGCAGGGGAAATCCATTAACATCTCCCGCGCCTTCGAGGTGGGATGCACCCTGAACTGGATGCGCTACACGGCAGGGCTGACCACCAAAATTGCCGGTAAAACCCTCGATCTCTCGATTCCACTGCCGCAGGGCGCGCGTTATCAGGCGTGGACGCGTAAAGAGCCGGTGGGAGTCGTGGCGGGGATTGTGCCGTGGAACTTCCCGCTGATGATTGGCATGTGGAAAGTAATGCCCGCGCTGGCGGCAGGTTGCTCCATCGTGATCAAACCCTCGGAAACCACGCCGCTCACCCTGTTACGGGTGGCGGAACTGGCGAGCGAGGCGGGGATCCCGGATGGCGTGTTCAACGTGGTGACCGGTAGTGGCGCCGTCTGTGGCGCGGCGCTAACCTCGCACCCGCGCATTGCCAAAGTAAGCTTTACCGGTTCGACGGCGACGGGCAAGCAGATTGCCCGCGTGGCTGCGGATACGCTAACGGGCGTGACGCTGGAGCTGGGCGGCAAAAACCCGGCCATCGTGCTGAAAGACGCCGATCCGGCGTGGGTAATTGAAGGGCTGATGACCGGCAGCTTCCTGAATCAGGGGCAGGTCTGCGCGGCCAGCTCGCGTATTTATATTGAGGCTCCGCTGTTCGACACGCTGGTCAGCGGCTTTGAACAGGCCGTGAAATCTCTGAGCGTCGGGCCGGGCATGTCGCCGGATGCGTTTATCAACCCGCTGGTGTCGCGCGCCCATTGCGATAAGGTTCAGGCGTTCCTGGATGAGGCGAAGGCGCACAATGCGGAGCTAATCGCCGGGAACCGGGGGCCAGACGGCAAAGGCTATTACGTTTCGCCAACGCTGGTGGTCAACCCGGATAATCATCTGCGACTGACGCGTGAAGAGGTCTTCGGGCCGGTGGTGAACCTGGTTCGTGTGGACGACGGGGAAGAGGCGCTTCAGCTGGCGAACGACACTGAATACGGCTTAACGGCCAGCGTCTGGACGCAGAATATCAGTAAAGCGCTAGCGTATACCGACAGGTTACAGGCAGGAACCGTGTGGGTGAACAGCCACACGCTGATAGACGCCAACCTGCCGTTCGGCGGCATGAAGCAGTCTGGCACCGGGCGCGATTTCGGCCCCGACTGGCTGGATGGCTGGTGTGAAACCAAGTCGGTGTGTGTGCGGTATTAATAAAACGCCGGGTAAGGCGAAGCCGGCACCCGGCATTATTTAACGCGACCACCTATCCCGCCCGGACTCCTTCGCCCGATACAACGCTGCATCGGCGCGGGCGATGATTTCCGGGCCGGCCAGTCCTGGGGTATAGCCGGCAATGCCCATACTCACCGTCACACATTCACTCACCTTCGACGCGCTGTGCGCAATGGCTGCGGTGCGCAGGCCAGCCTGGATCCGCGCGGCGACTTTCTCAGCAACGCTTTCTTCACAGTCAAAGAGGATCACGACGAACTCCTCACCACCGTAGCGCGAAACCACATCCTCTGGCGTGCGCACCGAGGTGTTCAGCACCTCTGCCACCCTCGCGAGACACGCGTCTCCTGCCTGGTGACCATAGGTGTCGTTATACAGTTTGAAGTAATCGACATCCAGCATCAGCACCGCGAAGCGTTTGCCTTGCTCCACGGCGTTTTCCAGCACCAGCTCCATCGCCCGCCGGTTGGCCGTTTTCGTCAGCGGATCCTGATGGGCCAGCGCATCCAGCCGCGAAATTAAACGCTGATTCTGCTGGTTGCGACGCCACGCCTCTTCAAACCAGCTCAACAGGATATAGCGCCCGCACACGAGAATGAAGGTGAACACCACCCACAGCCCGGCGAAGCGATAATTAATTTCCTGATTCAGCAGCATGCTGGCAACGGGCAGGCTTATCCATAGCGGAACGGTGAAGCAGAGCAGTGCCACCGGGTGAAAATAGAGCGCGGTCATACCGGCCATCAGCAGGGTAACGAATATCGGCCAGGGATGCGGAAGATGTAACACGTTGATAAACCAGTAACAACTTATCGACCACAGCAGACTGCACATAAACAAAACGGCGCTGACGCCGCGGATGTGGCGCCAGGCCATGATCACCAGCGCCACGGAAAGGATCACCACGCCCAGCATGGAGGCATCTATCATCTGCCGCAGAGGCGGGCTGATGTGCAGGAGGGCATCGATATGGCCGAACAGCGAATTGCGCAGCAGGACCATAAGGGCAAAGCTGGCATTCACAAAGGCGAGCCACGGCAGGTTCACGGCCAGCCCGTGAACAACCATTGATTTACGGGTAGGCCATGTCGCGGGTTCTGGCGTTGCGTTGTGTCTTTTTTCCATTATGGTTTTCTTCCCGTCCGGTGGATAGCTCGCTAAAGCCAGGTAGTATTAACTATAAGCAGGCTCGATTATTCCTCAAATGTTTGCACAAAAAAACCGGGCATTGCGCCCGGCGTTTGCTTATTTTTGCTCGGCTTTTTTCTTGCCGAGCGTTGGCGTCTCGTCAAAGAAATTCCACGGCTTGAGCAACGTGTGCACCCATTCCGTCGGCATTATTGGCCACTCCTCGGCACGGGCGACATGGGTGGTGCCGGTGGTCATCCAGATGACGTTATCCTGGTCGTTCAGCGACTCGTTATCTTTGCTGTACTGGCCGAGGCCGGTATCGTGCGTGGAACGGTTCGGGTATTTTCCCTCCGGGTACATCTCGTCGGGATGGTAACGCGTTACCCACAGTTGTTTATCCATAAAGCTCAGGCGGTGATAAATCCACTCGTCCGGGGCAAACTTCGCGCCGGACGCTACCGGGTGTGTACCGCCCGCGTAAGGGATGATCTGATATGAGACCGGGTTGCCCATGCGGTTCTCTTTGCTGGTATTGCTCAGCAGGCGGATGGTGCCCGGGTCAAACTTCTGCGCCGCCTGCTGTTCGGTATCAATATCATACTGATTAACCTGCATGGTGCTGGTGCGCGGTCCGCCAGCGGTGTTCGGTTTGACGTCGGGATCCATGGCCACCAGCTTGTTGTTGATGCCGTCCACGTCCATATCCAGACGGAAGTTGTAGATGTGCTGGTGGGTGGTACCGACAATATTATGGTCGATCAGCGTTCCGTATCGGGTGTCATCCTTCGCGGTGACATCATGCATGGTTTTCGTCTGCACGCCTTTCACCGCTTCAATGCCCGTAGCCCCTGCATCAATGCCGATAGTGCCGTTTTCGTGGAATACCCAGTCGAAGATGTAATCGTAGTTACCCACGGTGCTGACCCAGCGCACCACCAGCTCGCGGCGTTCGGTGCTGACGTTGGGTTTTCCTAATTCCTGATGCTTATATTCCGGCCCGGCGTAACGCTCGAAAATGGCGATCGCCCGGGGGATCTCCATTGGCGCGCCGGTGTAATCCGGGATGGTTTCGTTGAGCATCACGGCGTTAGACGGAACATCCTTGCCGCGCACGAGCGGGGAGGTCAGGGTACCCATGCCGTAATCGCCGGAGTCCAGGTAGGCTTTAAAGTACCAGCCGATATCCGGGTCGCCGTACGGCACAATCATGCCGCCGAGCGACCCCTGATACATCACCTGTCGCTTTTTGCCGTTGTCGTTATAGGTCACGGTGGAGATTATCGGGCCGACGCGTGAGTCCAGGCTCAGATGAAAATCCCAGTTCTGCCAGTGCACCCTATCCCCGGTGATGGTGTAGTTCTTGCCTTCCGGCTCGATAATCTCCAGCGGTTTTTTCACCGTTTCAACGCGGTCACGGCCATCATAAGGGCGCGGCGTGAGCGGCACCGGCACGACCGGGCCTTCCTCAATCTTCTGGATTTTCTTCTGCTCGAGATCCACCACCGCAACCAGGTTTTCGATCGGGTGCGCCCAGTAGTTACCGTCGCCCACGTCGAGATAGCTGATCACTTTCAGCAGGCGGTCTTCCTGTTTCAGCCCATCCTTGCCGTCAAAAAAGCCGACGGTAAGCGGGGTGGTGATCACTTTCTTCGGGTCGGTAATGCCGCGCTTTTTCAGCACGGCGGCAAATTCCGGGCTTTCATTGATGATCTGCTGCACGGTATTGAAGTCATCCAGCAGCACCATGCCGTGCGCGTCTTTTATCGGCTCCCAGCGGAGGATCTTTTTCTCCTTCAGATCCACCCGGCTTTCGATGATGTGTTTACCATCAAGCATGATGATATTGGCCTGACGGGGCGCATCCACCGCCGTGCCGTTAAGCACAAAGTCCCAGACTTTGGCCTTTTCTGGCTCCGCCAGCGCAATCTGGGTAAAGCGGGTATTGGGTTTAAAATCCGCTGAGGCTTTCACGATTGCTACGGCCTGGTTGATTTCATCAGCCGTCAGCGCGTTTAACGGGTGGGGGCTTTTTTCAACCTGGAATGTCTGATCAAGACCGGACTGAAAGACATCGTTGATAAAGGTCTCCGGGATAAACGCCTTATTGTTCTTCATCACCACGGGCACCTGGAGCGTCAGCGGTTTGCCGTTAACGATGGCGGTATTTGCGCCGGGTTTGACCTTCACAAAGGCACCGTCTTTGACGATGGTGAACATCTGGGCGTAATCATCCCACTGCACGTCCGCGCCAAACGCCTGAAGCGTTTTGTCCATCGGGACCATATGCGCCTCGCTGCCGTGAGCGTAAACAGGGGATTGCCAGGCGCAACAGAGCGCAACGGCCATGGCCAGTGCCGTTCTACGGGCAGAAAAAGAAGAATTGCTTCCCATCGCAGACCTCATCTTGTTGTGTTTATTGTGTTGTGTCAGCGTTATCCTGACAGGCGCGCACGAAAAGCGTTTGCCTGCATCTGCCAGGTTGTTTGTCAGTCTTGCCAGGTTAAAAAAAGAGCGGGGGTGCATCACACCCCCATGGCAGATAAATTGCGCTTCAGTAAGGCGAGCTATCGAGATGCGTGCGGACATCAAAACCTACCGTCGTGAACGAATAAACCGTACCGCGAACGCGAAGATAAATGTCTCCATTTTTAATTGCCACTGAAGCTTTATCATCATCGGTGATCATGACGGGATTGATATTCTTAATGTTAGACATGAATTCTTCCGGACTTTTTTTCGCATCAAAGAGATAAATATGATACCTGTTTTTAGACAGTGAGCCCGTCTCAACCTGGGTGATGTAAAGAGTTAAACGATCGTTAACCTTGATTTTTTCCTGCAAATTTTCATACACGGTAAAAAGATCGCGGAGAGGGTATGCAATGAATATGAGAAAAATAAAGATAATAATTCCAGCTCGCCAGTTAAAAACCCGAACGTCGCGCATAATCTATTCCTGCCCTTATCCATAACTGATCGACTGGATCATCACCGTAATTATTATTGTTCTGGAATTTTGCAAATTCGGCAGGATCAATTAGGAGGCGAAGATTGTGTGTAAAGCCGGTGACTTCAATGCTTCCCTCACGGTAACGAACATCCACCGAGCCTGTAATTTTTGACCCACCATCTTCAGTTAAGAAAAGGTAAACAGGAATTGCCATAGTTTGTTCATCATCCATGTAATTTAATGCGGGAATATTCCCGGCGCCAAACAATAACCATGCTAACTACATGGTCAATTTGCTTAGTGTTTCCGGTTGTAACTTATCCAAACCAGGCAGACTGGATGGTTCGATTAATCAAAGCCATCCAGTCCCTGTTTTACCTTCCGCTTATTTTGATGCGCTCAAACACTCGAGGCAGCAAGGTTAATGCCATTGCATTGATTAAAAGTCACCCTGCTGGCGCGCCACCAGCGTCAGGATGGAGTAGAGCGCCACGGCCTGCTGGTGCTGGTTGAAGATCTCCACAGCCCATTCCACCATGCCGGTGGGTTTTTCCTCGGCAGTGCGCTGTTTCTTCAGCGTTTTACGTTTACAGGTCAGGCGCACCTGAATGGTATCACCCGGCTTGACCGGCTCGATAAAGCGCAGGTTTTCCATGCCGTAGTTGGCAATAACCGGCCCAACTCCGGCATCGACAAACAGCCCCGCCGCGGCGGAAATCAGGAAATAACCGTGTACCACGCGCTCACCAAAAATCGACTCCGCCGCGCCAATTTTGTCCATATGGGCGTAGAAATGATCCCCGCTCAGGCAGGCAAAATTCACGATATCCGCTTCCGTCAGGGTACGACGCGGGGTCAGCAGGCTGTCGCCCGGCTGTAACTCCTCGAAGTATTTACGGAACGGATGAACGCGATCTTCCTGCACCTCCGCGCCACGGACCCACTGTTTACCGATCGCGGCGAGCATGGACGGGCTGCCCTGAATGGCTGTGCGCTGAAGATAGTGCTTCACAGCGCGCAGGCCGCCCAGCTCTTCGCCGCCGCCCGCACGTCCCGGACCACCGTGCACCAGCTGCGGCAACGGTGAACCGTGGCCGGTAGATTCTTTCGAGGATTCCTGGTTGAGGATCTGAATGCGTCCGTGGGCGCGCGCGGCACCAGCAATAAACTGCCGCGCCACGCGGGTATCTGCCGTAACCAGCGTTCCCGCCAGGCTGCCGCCGCCCGCCCGCGCCAGCTGCATGGCGTGCTCGGTGTTACGGCAGGGCATCAGGGTTGCGACGGGGCCAAAGGCTTCGGTGGCGTGAACGGCCGGGGTTTCGTCCGGCTGCGGGCAGAACAGCAGGGTGGGTGGGAAGAATGCGCCAGGCGCCTGCAAATCAGCTTTACCACCCAGACGGATCTGGCAGCCCGAGGCCAGCAGATGGTCGACTTTGTCCTGCACGTCAGCACGTTGCTCACTGTTGACGAGAGCCCCCATCTTCACCCCTTCCTGGGCCGGATCGCCGACGACCACGTTCTCCAGCCGCGCAATCAGCGCCTGGCTGACGGCTTCAACCTGCGCTTCCGGCACGATGATGCGGCGGATGGCGGTACATTTTTGCCCGGCTTTGGCGGTCATCTCGCGCACCACTTCGCGGATAAACAGCGTAAACTCCGGCTGTTCCGGCGTCACGTCCTCACCCAGCACGCAGCAGTTAAGAGAATCTGCTTCCATGGTAAACGGAATGGAATGTGCGACGATATTCGGGTGGACGCGCAGGCTCTGCCCGGTGCTGGCCGACCCGGTAAACGTCACCACGTCCTGGCTGTCGAGGTGGTTCAGCAGATCGCCCGCGCCACCGCAGATCAGGCTGATGGCGCCGTCCGGCACCAGTCCGCTCTCCACAATCGCTTTCACCATCGCCTGAGTCACCTGCGCGGTGGCGGTGGCGGGCTTGATGATGGCGGGCATCCCGGCAAGCCAGGTGGGCGCGAGCTTTTCCAGCATCCCCCAGCACGGGAAGTTGAACGCGTTGATATGCACCGCCACGCCGGATTTCGACGTTAACACGTGACGTGCCGCAAAGCCGCCTTCCTTCGACAGTGGGATCAGCTCATCCTCCGGCCACAGGGTATCGTCCGGCAGCTCACGGCTGCCGAGGCTTGCGTAGGTGAAGAGGGTGCCGATACCGCCTTCAATATCCACCCAGCTGTCAGCCTTCGTCGCGCCGGTCTGGGCTGACAGGGCATAAAACCGATCCTTCTGGCTCAGCAGATGTTTGGCCACCGCCTTCAGCATGGCGGCGCGCTCGATAAAGCTCATTGCGCGGAGCGCTTCTCCGCCGTGTTCAATGGCGTAACGGCGCGCGGCCGCCATATCCAGCCCTTCGCTGGTGACTTGATATAGCGTTTCCCCGCTGATGGCGTGGGTGATGGTGCGCTCGCGGCCCCGGCCTGATTGCCAGATGCCGGACAAGAAGCTGGCTAACTGCTGCATTTCTTCTCTCCAGATGTTTCGTGATTTCACTATAAATAGTTTGATCTCGAATCATAAAAATCAAGCTGAGTTTTAATGAATTGTTAACGTTGTGATCTGTATTGCTTGGCCTGACCAACAGAAAGCCTTGCGCCATCGGCCTTTCATGAAAAGGCTTGCGAGCGTCGTCACAAAATAAACAAACGCTTCTTGGGGTTATATTGAACCTTTGTGTAACTTTTAAGAAACAAAATGATTCACCATTTTGCTATTTGTGGTGATTTAACGAATCACAAAGGTGGTTATGTGACGCAAGAACAACGCTTTGAGCAACGCATCGCACAGGAGACGGCCATCGAGCCGCAGGACTGGATGCCGGAAGCCTACCGCAAGACGCTGATCCGCCAGATTGGACAGCACGCCCACTCTGAGATTGTCGGCATGCTGCCGGAAGGGAACTGGATCACCCGCGCACCGACGCTGCGCCGGAAAGCCATTCTGCTGGCGAAGGTGCAGGATGAAGCCGGACACGGCCTGTACCTTTACAGCGCGGCGGAAACGCTGGGCTGCGCCCGGGAGGACATCTATCAAAAGATGCTCGACGGCAAGATGAAATACTCCTCCATCTTCAACTATCCGACCCTGAGCTGGGCCGATATCGGGGTCATTGGCTGGCTGGTGGACGGGGCGGCCATTGTGAACCAGGTGGCACTGTGCCGTACGTCTTACGGCCCGTATGCCCGGGCGATGGTGAAAATCTGTAAAGAAGAGAGCTTTCACCAGCGTCAGGGTTTTGAGGCCTGCATGGCGCTGGCGCAGGGTAGCGAAGCCCAGCGGCAGATGTTGCAGGACGCCATCAACCGCTTCTGGTGGCCCGCGCTGATGATGTTCGGACCCAACGACGACAACTCCCCAAACAGCGCCCGCAGTCTGGCCTGGAAGATCAAACGCTTTGGCAACGATGAGCTTCGCCAGCGCTTCGTGGACAACACGGTGCCTCAGGTGGAGATGCTCGGCATGACCGTGCCGGATCCCGACCTGCGTTTCGATGAAGAGAGCGGCCACTACTGCTTCGGCGAAATCGACTGGCAGGAATTTGACGAGGTGATCAACGGGCGCGGGATCTGCAACCACGAACGTCTGGCCGCAAAACGTAAAGCCTGGGACGACGGCGCATGGGTGCGTGAAGCCGCTCTGGCCCACGCGGAAAAACAACGCGCCCGCCAGGCCGCATAAGAGGAATCAACCATGAGCAACGTTTACTGGCCGTTATACGAAGTTTTTGTCCGTTCGAAGCAGGGGCTGTCGCACCGGCATGTAGGCAGCCTTCACGCTGCCGACGACCGCATGGCGCTGGAAAACGCGCGCGATGCCTATACCCGCCGCAGCGAAGGCTGTTCTATCTGGGTGGTGAAGGCGAGTGAAATCGTCGCTTCCCAGCCGGAAGAGAGCGGGGAGTTTTTCGATCCGGCGGAAAGCAAGGTCTACCGCCATCCGACGTTTTACACCATCCCTGATGGTATCGAGCATATGTGAGGTTGGGGATGAACAACGTATCTGCTTATGCCCTGCGTCTGGGCGACAACGGTCTGGTGCTCTCGCAGCGTCTGGGCGCCTGGTGCGGCCACGCGCCGGAGCTGGAAATTGACCTGGCGCTCGCCAATATCGGCCTTGATCTGCTCGGGCAAGCGCGCAATTTCCTGACCTACGCCGCTGAACGGGAAGGTAAGGGTGATGAAGATACCCTGGCCTATGGCCGCGATGAGCGTCAGTTCCGCAATTTGCTGCTGGTGGAACAGCCAAACGGCAGCTTCGCCGACACCATTGCCCGTCAGTATCTGATGGATGCGTGGAACGTGGCGCTCTACGAGCGGCTGATCCACAGCAGCGACAGTCAGCTTGCCGCCATCGCGGCAAAAGCCATTAAGGAGGCGCGCTATCACCTGCGCTTTAGCCGCGGCTGGCTGGTGCGGCTGGGGGACGGAACAGAAACCTCCGCACAAAAAATGCAGCAGGCGGTGGATAGCCTGTGGCGCTTTACGGCTGAACTGTTCGACGCTGACGAGGTCGAGCTGGCGCTAATTGATGACGGCGTGGCGGTTGATCCGCGCGACCTGCGGGACCCGTGGGAGCGCGAAGTGTTTGCTGGCCTGGCGGAAGCCACCCTCCGCGTGCCCGAAGAGGTGGCGTATCGCACGGGCGGTAAGAAGGGGCTACATACCGAACACCTCGGGCCGATGCTGGCAGAGATGCAGTATCTCCAGCGCGTTTACCCCGGCCAGCAGTGGTAAAGGAGGACGCCATGCAACGCCTCGTCGACATCGCGCCTGCACAAATCCCGCAGATTTGGGCGCTGTTAAGCCAGATCCCCGACCCGGAAGTGCCGGTGCTGACCATCACCGACCTGGGCATGGTGCGCAGCGTGAAGGCACAGGGGGAAGGCTGGGTTATCGGCTTCACGCCAACCTATTCGGGCTGTCCGGCAACGGAGCATCTGCTGGGGGCGATCCGCGAAACCCTGACCGGAAACGGCTTTAGCCCGGTACATATTGTGCTGCAACTGGAGCCCGCCTGGACCACCGACTGGATGACCGACGATGCCCGCAGGCGCCTGCGTGAATATGGCATCAGCCCGCCTGTTGGTCATAGCTGCCATGCCCACGTTCCCGCGGAGGTGAGCTGCCCGCGCTGTGCGAGCACCGATACCTCGCTTATCAGTGAATTTGGATCCACGGCCTGCAAAGCGCTCTACCGCTGCAATACCTGCCGTGAGCCCTTCGACTATTTCAAATGTATTTGAGGCTGCCATGACAACGTTTCATTCATTAATAGTGGCAAAAGTGGAGCCCGAAACCCGCGACGCGGTGACCATTACCTTCGCGGTGCCGCAGGCGTTACAGGAGGCGTACCGCTTCCGTCCCGGTCAGCATCTGACCCTGAAAGCCAGTCCTGGCGGGGATGAACTGCGCCGCTGCTACTCCATCTGCCGAAGCACCGCGTGCGGTGAGATCAGCGTGGCGGTCAAAGCCATCGAGGGCGGACGTTTTTCCCGCTATGCCCGGGACGAGATCAAACCGGGCATGGCGCTGGAGGTGATGGTGCCCCAGGGGCATTTTGGCTACCAGCCGCAGGCCGAACGCGAAGGCCATTATCTGGCGATTGCCGCCGGGTCCGGGATCACCCCGATGCTGGCGATTATGTCCGCTACGCTGGCCACTGAAGCCCACAGCCACTTCACCCTGATTTACGGCAACCGCAGCAGCCAGAGCATGATGTTCCGCCGGGCGCTGGCGGACCTGAAAGATAAATACCCGCAGCGTTTGCAGCTGATCGCCATCTTCAGCCAGGAGACGCTCGACAGCGATCTGCTCCATGGCCGCATTGACGGGGAAAAGCTCCAGGCGCTGGCAAAAACGCTGGTGAATTTCCGTCAGTACGATGAAGCCTTCATCTGCGGCCCGTCGGCGATGATGGATGAGGCCGAAGCGGCGCTGCAAGCGCTGGGTATGCCGGAAAAAGCGATCCATCTTGAGCGCTTTAACACGCCGGGTACCGCCGTTAAACGGACTGCCAGCGTGCAGGCCGATGGCCAGAAGGTCACCGTCCGTCAGGACGGGCGCGACAGGGAGATCACCCTGACGGCGGACGACGAGAGCATTCTTGACGCGGCCCTGCGTCAGGGGGCGGATCTGCCTTACGCCTGCAAGGGCGGCGTATGCGCCACCTGCAAATGCAAAGTGCTGCGTGGGAAAGTCGATATGGCGACCAACTACAGCCTGGAGCCGGACGAGCTGGCCGCAGGCTATGTGCTGAGCTGTCAGGCGCTGCCGTTAACCGCCGACGTTATCGTCGATTTTGATGCGAAGGGGATGGCATGAGCGAACTGATTGTTACCCGTCATGGCCGCGTGTTGCAGCTAACGCTTAACCGTCCGGCGGCGCGCAACGCGCTCAACAATGCGCTGCTCCTGCAAATCGCGGAGCAGCTTGAGGCCGCCGCCGCGGATGCTGAGATCGCCGTCTGCGTGATGTACGGCAACGAACGCTGCTTTGCCGCCGGGGCCGATCTCAACGAAATGGCGGAGAAAGACCTGCCCGCCACCCTGAACGATATCCGTCCGCAGCTGTGGGCGCGGATCAATGCCTTCACCAAACCGCTGATTGCCGCCGTAAACGGCTTCGCGCTGGGGGCAGGCTGTGAGCTGGCGCTGCTCTGCGATGTCGTGATTGCTGGCGATAACGCCCGTTTTGGCCTGCCGGAAATCACCCTCGGGATCATGCCGGGCGCAGGCGGCACCCAGCGGCTGATCCGCAGCGTAGGCAAATCGCTGGCCAGCAAAATGGTGCTGACGGGCGAAAGCATCACGGCGGTGCAGGCGCACAGCGCCGGGCTGGTCAGCGACGTCTACCCGGCCTCGCTGACGCTGGAGTACGCCCTGAAGCAGGCGGCGCTGATGGCGCGCCATTCGCCGCTGGCGCTACAGGCGGCGAAGCAGGCGCTTCGCCAGTCGCAGGAAGTTCCGCTTCAGGCCGGGCTGGCGCAGGAGCGTCAGCTGTTTGCGCTGCTCGCGGCCACCGACGATCGCCGGGAAGGGATCAACGCCTTTTTACAAAAACGCACCCCAGACTTTAAAGGACGCTAATTGTGGAATCTATTCTGAGCCATGTTGAGCAGGGCGTAATGACCATTACGCTGAACCGCCCGGAGCGCCTGAACAGCTTTAACGACGTCATGCACCAGCAGCTTTCCGAATGCCTGAAGCAGGCCGAGCGCGATGACGCCATCCGCTGCCTGCTGATCACCGGGGCAGGACGCGGTTTCTGCGCCGGGCAGGATCTTAACGACCGTAACGTCGACCCGAACGGCCCGGCGCCCGATCTGGGCATGTCCGTTGAGACTTTTTACAACCCGCTGGTGCGCCGCCTGGCAAAACTGCCGAAGCCGGTGATTTGCGCGGTTAACGGCGTGGCGGCGGGCGCGGGGGCGACGCTGGCCCTCGGCTGCGACATGGTGATTGCGGCGCGCTCCGCCAGTTTTGTGATGGCCTTCAGCAAGCTCGGCCTCGTCCCGGACTGCGGCGGCACCTGGCTGCTGCCGCGCGTGGCCGGACGCGCCCGCGCCATGGGGCTGGCATTGCTGGGCGATAAGCTCAGCGCCGAGCAGGCACAGGCCTGGGGAATGATCTGGCAGGTGGTGGACGACGAGCAGCTCTCCGCCACCGCACAGCAGATGGCGCTGCATTTTGCCTCGCAGCCGACCTTTAGCCTGGGCTTGATCAAGCAGGCGATCAACGCCGCCGAAACCAACACCCTCGACGCCCAGCTTGATCTGGAGCGCGACTATCAACGCCTGGCCGGACGCAGCGACGACTACCGGGAAGGCGTCAGCGCGTTCCTGGCAAAACGCGCGCCGAACTTTACGGGGAAATAAGATGGTGAATATCCATACGGTCGCCGTCATTGGCAGCGGCACCATGGGCGCCGGGATTGCCGAAGTGGCAGCCAGTCACGGTCATCCGGTTCTGGTGTACGACATTGACGCAGCGGCGATTTCCCGCGCCGTCGACGGCATTCGCCAGCGGCTGTCCTCACGCGTTGCGCGTGGAAAACTCTCTGCCGACGCCGGGGAGCAGATCCTCGCCCGCCTGACGCCGGTGACGAATATCAGTGCTCTGGCGAAAGCCGATCTGGTGATCGAGGCGGCCTCCGAGCGGCTTGAAGTGAAAAAGGCGCTGTTTACCCAGCTGGCAGAGGTTTGCCCGCCGCAGACGCTGCTCGCCAGCAATACCTCGTCCATTTCCGTTACCGCGATTGCGGCGGAGATAAACCACCCTGAACGCGTCGCCGGGCTGCACTTCTTCAATCCTGCCCCGGTGATGAAGCTGGTGGAGGTGGTCAGCGGGCTGGCGACCTCACCAGAAGTGGCCGATGCGCTGTGCGAGCTGGCGCTGAGCTGGGGAAAGCAGCCGGTACGCTGCCAGTCCACGCCGGGGTTTATCGTCAACCGCGTGGCGCGCCCGTTCTACTCGGAAGCCTGGCGCGCGCTGGAAGAGCAGGTGGCAACGCCCGAGGTGATTGACGCCGCCCTGCGAGACGGCGGAGGCTTCCCGATGGGGCCGCTTGAGCTGACGGACATGATTGGTCAGGACGTCAACTTTGCCGTGACCTGCTCCGTGTTTAATGCCTTCTGGCAGGAGCGTCGTTTTCTGCCGTCGCTGGTGCAGCAGGAGCTGGTGCTGGCGGGGCGTCTGGGTAAGAAAAGCGGGCAGGGCGTTTACCGCTGGCTGGAGGACAAACCCGCCGTCAGATGGCTCGCCCCGGTCAGCGACAGCTTCAACCCCATGCGCGTACAGCGAAGAAGTGACGGTGTCACGGAAATTGACGATCTGTTGCTGATCGAAACGCAGGGTGAGACCGCGCAGTCGCTGGCGCTGCGCCATGGCTGCCCGGTGGTGGTGGTCGACCGCATCGAGCGGGATGTGGCCGTGATAGCCGCCGCACCCGGCAACCCGCACGCCGCCACGCAGAAAGCCATTTACTGGTTGCAGCACCAGGAGAAACGGGTGGTACAGATTGCCGATTACCCCGGCCTGCTGGTCTGGCGCACGGTAGCGATGATTGCCAACGAAGCGCTGGACGCCCTGCAAAAAGGGGTCGCCAGCGAGCAAGACATCGATACCGCCATGCGCTTAGGGGTCAACTATCCCTGCGGGCCCATCGCCTGGGGCGAGCGCCTTGGCTGGCAGCGTCTGTTAACGCTGCTGGAGAACCTGCAACGTCACTACGGCGAGGAACGCTATCGCCCCTGTTCACTGCTGCGCCAGCGTGCGCTTCTGGAGAGTAGCTATGAGTCATAACGCCTGGCATAACGCCCGCGCGATGTACGAACGGGACGCCTGCGCGCAGGCGATGGGGATGGACATTATCGACATGGGCGAGGGCTACGCGGTGGTGACCATGACCATCACCCCGCAGATGCTCAACGGGCATAAAACCTGCCACGGCGGACAGCTGTTCTCGCTGGCCGATACCGCCTTTGCCTACGCCTGCAACAGTCAGGGGCTGGCGGCGGTGGCCTCAGGCTGCGCCATCGATTTTCTGCGTCCGGGCTTTGCCGGCGATAAGCTGACCGCTACCGCGCGGGTGAAGCATCAGGGCAAACTGACCGGCGTATACGACATTGAAATTCAGAACCAACACCAGAAAACCGTCGCTCTTTTTCGCGGGAAATCGCACCGCACCGGCGGCAGTGTGACAGGAGAAGCCTGATGCGTGACGCATTTATTTGTGAGGGTGTGCGTACCCCGGTCGGTCGCTACGGTGGAGGATTATCCAGCGTGCGTGCCGATGACTTAGGGGCCGTGCCGCTGCGTGCGCTGCTGGCGCGTTACCCGCAGCTCGATCTGGAGCGCATAGATGATGTGATCTTCGGCTGCGCAAATCAGGCGGGAGAGGATAACCGCAACGTAGCGCGCATGTCGTCGCTGCTGGCCGGGCTGCCGCAGACCGTTTCCGGTACCACCATTAACCGCCTGTGCGGCTCCGGTCTGGATGCCCTTGGCTTCGCGGCGCGCGCCATCAGGGCCGGGGATGGCGATCTGCTGATCGCCGGTGGCGTCGAATCCATGTCCCGTGCGCCGTTCGTGATGGGCAAAGCCACCGCGGCGTTTCAGCGTCAGGCGGAGATCTTCGACACCACCATCGGCTGGCGATTTGTGAATCCGCTCATGCATCAGCAATACGGAACTGACAGCATGCCGGAAACGGCAGAGAATGTAGCGGAATTGTTAAATATAAGCCGTGCCGATCAGGATGCATTTGCCCTGCGCAGCCAGCAGCGCACCGCGCGGGCGCAGCAGAATGGCGTTCTGGCGCAGGAGATTATCCCGGTACAGGTGGCGGGGAAAAAAGGTGCCGTAACGGAAGTGAGCGTGGACGAGCATCCGCGCGCCGAAACCACCCTTGAACAGCTTGCCGCGCTGAAAGCTCCGTTCCGCAAGAACGGTGTGGTGACGGCGGGGAACGCCTCTGGCGTGAACGACGGGGCGGCGGCGCTGATTATCGCCAGCGAGCCGATGGCGCTTGCCCAGGGGTTAACCCCGCGCACCCGCATTGTGGCCATGGCGACCGCGGGCGTCGAGCCGCGTCTGATGGGATTAGGCCCGGTTCCCGCCACCCGTAAGGTGCTGGAACGTGCCGGACTCAGTATCACCGATATGGACGTCATTGAGCTTAACGAAGCCTTCGCCGCACAGGCGCTGGGCGTGCTGCGTCAGCTGGGTTTGCCGGATGACGCGGAGCATGTGAACCCGAATGGCGGGGCGATCGCGTTAGGTCATCCGCTGGGAATGAGCGGTGCCAGACTGGCGCTGGCCGCGAGCAATGAATTGCACCGACGCGGCGGGCGCTACGCGCTGTGTACGATGTGCATCGGTGTGGGTCAGGGCATTGCCATGATCCTTGAGCGTGTTTGAGCGAACAATAATGTGAGTACCCTGCGATGATAAATACAACAAAGCTTGATCCGATCGAAACCGCGTCCATTGATGAATTGCAGGCGTTGCAGACCGCGCGCCTGAAGTGGACGCTGAACCACGCCTACAACAACGTTCCGATGTACAAACGCAAGTTTGACGCCGCGGGCGTTCACCCTGACGATTTTAACGAGCTGGCGGACCTGCAAAAATTCCCGTGCACCACCAAGCAGGATCTGCGCGACAACTACCCGTTCGATACCTTTGCGGTGCCGATGGAGCAGGTGGTGCGCATCCACGCCTCGTCGGGCACCACCGGAAAGCCGACCGTGGTGGGATATACCCAGAATGATATCGACAACTGGGCCAATATCGTTGCCCGTTCCCTGCGCGCCGCCGGGGGCAGCGCGAAGGATAAAATTCACGTGGCCTACGGCTACGGGCTTTTCACGGGCGGGCTGGGGGCGCACTACGGTGCCGAGCGTCTGGGTGCGACGGTGATCCCGATGTCCGGCGGCCAGACGGAGAAGCAGGCGCAGCTGATCCGCGATTTTCAGCCGGATATGATCATGGTGACGCCCTCATACTGCCTGAATTTAATTGAAGAGCTGGAGCGTCAGATGGGCGGTGACGCCAGCGCCTGTTCCCTGCGCGTCGGCGTGTTTGGCGCCGAGCCGTGGACGCAGGCGATGCGCCGCGAAATTGAAAAACGGCTGGGCATTACCGCGCTGGATATCTATGGTCTCTCCGAAGTGATGGGGCCGGGCGTGGCGATGGAGTGTCTTGAAACCGCTGACGGCCCGACCATCTGGGAAGATCACTTCTACCCGGAGATCGTCAACCCGAATGACGGCACGCCGCTGGCCGACGGCGAGCAGGGCGAACTGCTGTTCACCACCCTGACCAAAGAGGCGCTGCCGGTGATCCGCTACCGCACCCGCGACCTGACGCGCCTGCTGCCGGGCACTGCACGCACCATGCGCCGGATGGATCGCATCAGCGGGCGCAGCGACGACATGCTCATCATTCGCGGCGTGAACGTCTTCCCGTCACAGCTGGAAGAGGAGATCGTTAAGTTCGAACATCTTTCGCCACACTATCAGCTGGAGGTGAACCGCCGCGGGCATCTTGATTCACTTTCGGTGAAGGTCGAGCTGAAACAGAGCAGCTTAACGCTGACCCATGAGCAGCGCTGTCAGGTCTGCCATCAGCTGCGTCATCGGATTAAATCGATGGTGGGGATCTCGACCGACGTGATGATCGTTAACTGTGGCAGCATACCGCGCTCCGAGGGTAAAGCTTGCCGGGTGTTTGATTTGCGTAAAGTGGCAGCCAACGGTTGAATTCTCCTCACCCCAGCCCTCTCCCAAAGGGAGAGGGTGTATTAAGTTCCCTCTCCCTTTGGGAGAGGGTACACCCCAGATTCGTATGCTATGATTCATCCAGGAAAAAAATAACAACAGAATGAATCACATGAATAAACTTGATGCCTTTATCCAGCATGCAGTCAGCTCTGTTCCCGTCAGCGGAACGTCGCTTATCTCCTCACTGTATGGCGACGCGCTTTCGCACCGCGGCGGAGAGATCTGGCTCGGCAGCCTGGCGGCCCTGCTGGAAGGGATGGGATTTGGCGAGCGCTTTGTGCGCACCGCGCTGTTTCGCCTCAACAAAGAGGGCTGGCTGGACGTGTCCCGCATTGGCCGCCGCAGCTTTTACCGTCTCAGCGACAAGGGGCTGCGTTTGACCCGCCGCGCGGAAAATAAAATCTACCTTGCGGAACTGCCGGCGTGGGATGGTAAATGGCTGCTGCTGCTCTCCGAGGGGCTGGATAAAACCACCCTCGCGGACGTGAAAAAACAGCTCATCTGGCAAGGGTTCGGCACGCTGGCGCCGAGCCTGATGGCCTCGCCGTCGCAGAACCTGGCGGACGTGCAGTCTCTGCTGCATGACGCGGGCGTGGCGGAAAACGTCATTTTCTTTGAGGCCCATTCACCGCTGGCCTTATCACGTGCGGCGTTACGAGCCCGCGTGGAAGAGTGCTGGCAGTTGACCGAACAAAACGCGATGTACGAAACGTTTATCAACTCGTTCCGTCCGCTGTTGCCGCTGCTGAAAGAAACGCCGCCTGAGGATTTGACCCCGGAACGCTGCTTCCAGATCCAGCTGTTACTCATTCATTTTTATCGTCGCGTGGTGCTGAAAGATCCGCTGTTGCCGGAGGAGTTACTTCCTGCGCACTGGGCGGGACAGAGCGCGCGACAGCTGTGCATTAATATCTACCAGCGCGTGGCGGCGGGAGCCCTGGCGTTTGTCAGTGAGAAGGGGGAAACCTCTGTGGGCGAGCTGCCCGCTCCCGGCACGCTTTATCACCAGCGTTTTGGTGGTCTGAATATCACATAAGGAGAGGGTATGCCTGTTTATCAAATTGATGGTCTGACGCCGGTCGTGCCTGAAGAGAGCTATGTTCACCCGACCGCGGTGCTGATTGGCGACGTGATCCTCGGCAAAGGCGTTTACGTGGGGCCCAACGCCAGCCTGCGCGGCGATTTTGGCCGGATCGTGGTGAAAGACGGCGCGAACATCCAGGATAACTGCGTGATGCACGGTTTTCCGGAGCAGGACACGGTGGTGGAAGAGGACGGGCATATCGGCCACAGCGCGATCCTGCACGGCTGCATTATCCGCCGTAATGCGCTGGTGGGGATGAATGCGGTCGTGATGGACGGGGCGACGATCGGCGAAAACAGCATCGTTGGGGCGGCGGCGTTTGTGAAGGCCAAAGCGGAAATGCCTGCGAATCACTTAATTCTTGGCAGTCCGGCGAAAGCGATTCGTGAGCTAAGTGCGCAGGAAATAGAGTGGAAAAAGCAGGGCACGCGGGAGTATCAGGTGCTGGTGGACCGTTGTAAGCAGACGCTGCACCAGGTGGAGCCGCTGCGTGAAGAAGAGCCAGGACGCAAACGGCTGGTCTTCGATGAGAATTTACGGCCTAAGTCGGCTGGCCGGGATAAATAAGGCTGTTCGCTCCCGCACGTTGATCAAGGCGTGAAAATGAGCTCAATACGCATCCGGCAGGGGCCGGTCAATCGACACCAGCTTTCCGCGCTTCATGGTGATATATCCCCCGGCTTTAAGATCTGCCAGCACGCGAAAGACATGCGTTCGTGACAGGTTAGTGCGCTTGATGATAAACAGCGCCAGGCCCTCATTCTCTCCCGTGTGGGTCTCCTGCCGATAGAGATAGCGGTACAGCATTGGTTTGATGGTCTGGTAGCTGGTGACCTGCCTGCGTTCATTGTGCAGGTCGATGGTAAATATGGACATGTAGGTCAGTATGGTGGCCAGCGCCTGCATGCGTTCAGGCCCGCCCTGGAAAAATATCTGGTCGAAGTCGACCCAGGATATTCTCACCAGCTTCACCTTCGCACTGCTGCGATATTCATACTTCGCCAGTGGACAATACCTTTCCATTAACCCTATCGGCATATACTCGATAGTATTGCCAATATTAAGGCCATCATCAGGCATTAATATCGTCAGCGACCCTTCAGTGCAAAAATAGATATAGCCAGGCTCGACGGTGAGTTTTTTATTTGCGGCAACGGTTAAGGCCTCGCCTTTACAAAGCATGTGCGGAAAAAATTGCCCAATATTGAGTTGCTGATAATAGGTATGGATATCCTGAAAATTCACGCTAAGCCTCTCCCCGCAACGTTTGCCGTGGTAGCGAGTATAGCAGCAATAGGCCCCGAATTACGAACCCATAAATAACCAGTCCCATATGGGACTATGATGGAAAGGTATTCTGTTTAGAATGGTCGTCAATGAGTTCGCATTAAAATTATCCGCCAACAGTAAATATCCAGGCGGCGCAATTAATCTATGAGGCCATTCAATGAAATTAACCCTAATTGCTAAACATCTGGCGCTTGCCGGTGTGTTGACGTCGCTGTCGCTTTCCGCGTTTGCGGAAGTGCAGCCGCAGGATGCCACTGCCACGACCCGGCAGGTAAATAACGCCCTGTATAACAAATTACCGTTTGCCGATAAAACCGACTTTGAGAACGCCCATAAAGGTTTTATCGCCCCGCTGCCACAAAACATGATTAAAGGCGAGCAGGGGAACGTTATCTGGAACCCGGCGAAATATGATTTCGTGAAAGAGGGTGAGAAAGCCCCGGATACGGTAAACCCGAGCCTGTGGCGTCAGTCACAGTTGATCAACATTGGCGGGCTGTTTAAGGTCACCGACGGCGTGTATCAGATCCGTAATCTCGATCTCTCCAACATGACCATCATTGAGGGCGAGAAGGGCATTACCGTTATCGACCCGCTGTTAAGCGCTGAACCGGCGAAAGAAGCGCTGGATCTCTACTATGCAAACCGCGGCAAGAAACCGGTCGTCGCTGTGGTGATCACCCACAGCCACGTTGACCACTATGGCGGCCTGCGCGGCGTGGTTGACGAAGCTGACGTCAAGTCTGGCAAAGTGAAAATCTACGCGCCGGATGGCTTTATGAAAGAGGCTGTTTCCGAAAACATTATGGCCGGAAACGCGATGAGCCGCCGTGCGAGCTATATGTACGGCAACCTGCTGAAGCCGAATGCAAAAGGCCAGGTGGGTGCAGGCCTTGGCACCACCACCTCTGCGGGTACTGTCACCCTCATCCCGCCGACCGACTACATTACCCATACCGGTCAGGAAGAAGTGATCGACGGTTTGACCTACGACTTTATGATGGCACCGGGTTCAGAAGCTCCGTCGGAGATGCTGTGGTATGTCAAAGAGAAGAAAATGATCGAGGCCGCAGAGGACGTGACCCATACTCTGCACAACACCTACTCCCTGCGCGGCGCGAAAATCCGCGACCCGCTGGCCTGGTCTAAGTACATCAACGCTGCCATTGAGCGCTGGGGGGCGGACGCGGAAGTGATTATTGCGCAGCACCACTGGCCGACCTGGGGCAACGAGAATATCGTCAAGCTGATGAAAGGCCAGCGCGATATGTATCGCTACATCAACGACCAGACCCTGCGTATGGCAAACAAGGGGCTCACCCGCGACGAGATCGCCGCCGAGTTTAAACTGCCGGAATCGCTGGAAAAACAGTGGGCGAGCCGCGGTTACTACGGCTCCGTTAGCCACGACGTCAAAGCCACCTACGTGTTTTATCTCGGATGGTTCGACGGCAACCCGGCAACCCTCGACGAGCTGCCGCCTGAACTGGCTGCGAAGAAGTTCGTGCAGTACATGGGCGGCGCTGATGCCATCATGCAGAAAGCCAAAGCGGATTATCAGCAGGGTAATTACCGTTGGGTTGCTCAGGTGGTCAGCAAAGTGGTCTTTGCCGATCCTAACAACCAGGCTGCCCGTAATCTGGAAGCCGACGCGCTGGAGCAGTTAGGTTACCAGGCGGAAGCGGGCACCTGGCGTAACTTCTACCTGACCGGCGCGCAAGAACTGCGTAATGGCGTGAAGAAGCTGCCGACGCCGAACACCGCCAGCCCGGATACCGTGCGGGCGATGACCCCGGAAATGTTCTTCGACTACCTGGGTGTGCACATCAACGGGGTACGGGCCGGTAACGCGAAGGCGATCTTCAATGTCGATCTCGGTAAGGATGGCGGCAAATACAAGCTGGAGCTGGAAAACGGCGTGCTGAACCATACCGCCAACGCGCAGGCGAAGGATGCTGACGCAACCATCACGCTGGACCGTACCACGCTGAACAACATCATCCTTAAGAAAGAGACGCTGAAGCAGGCGATGGATAAGGGTGACGTGAAGGTGAGCGGAAACGGGGCGAAGCTGGAAGAGATGCTGAGCTACATGGACACATTTGACTTCTGGTTCAATATTGTGACGCCATAAGTTTAGCGTTCATCCTGGTTAATCCTGGCGCCTTGTTGCGATAAGGCGCCATTTTTTTATTCACGCATTGCCAGCGCGCTGGCGCTTGCCGGATCGAACAGCGAAATACTCTCGATCTGATCCAGCATGATCACTTTGCGAAAATCCATGGCGCTTTTGGGCTCTGAATCGAGCGTAATGTCATGCTCGGCATACCATTTGCTGTAGTTATGTTCGATACAGAGCTGCATGTTTTTCCCGTCACGGTAGCCGCTCAGCATCGGAATAAGCACGATATTGGCCGTTTTTTCATACTCCAGCGTGGCGGTATGGATCATCCCAATATAGATCCGCCGCGATTTCAGCGTGACGTGCGCCAGTTCACCTTCCTCCATGCACTGATAGAGCAGCTGTTCAATCCCGCTCGATTGCGCCAGCCGCTTGTAGAGCTTTTTTCGGCCTTCGCCGTCCAGCCGCGCGCTCCCGGCCCAGTTCGAGCGGTAGAGACAGAACAGGATCGCGAAGGTCAGCATTACCACCACCGGGGCCTGAATCCCCAGGAAGCTCCAGTTCATAAAATCAATTTGCCAGTCGGCATATTTTGCAGACGTGAAATGGAACGTGTTATCGGCGGCGGAGAGGGCGAACAACAGCAGCCACAACAGGCCGGTGGCGATCACTCCCTGAAGAACAAAAATACAGCCATACAGCGCCACAAGAAAATAGACGTCCCAGCCAAAGGAGCGCTTGATTTTAAACCGTGTTGAGAGGTCGCGGCTGGTGTACCAGTACCCGCATACCATCAATACCATGAATATTGCCGTTCCCATTTCAGGCCCTCTTCAGCGCGTTGACATGGCGCAGAAAGTCCTGCCGCACCTCGTGGCTTTTGTAGTTAACCGAGGCGTTTCCATCCTGATCGATGATGATGTGGTCGCCATCCTCTACGGCTTCGATAATTTCCTGGTGACTCATGACCTGCAACAAGGATTCCGGGCTGGAAAAGAGCGTCATCAGTAAATGTTTCATCGCGTGACATCCTTATGAATTAAAAGGATAAGTCTGGAAGATAAATGGCACCTTTGCCTTAAGGTTATCCCTAAAAAAACGGCAGCCTGGCGGCGAAATTAAACTTTATGCACAAAATGGTTGCGCGAGGTAACATTTCAGGTCTTTGAAAAATAATAAGAATAAAAAATATATCTGCGCAAACTTGGACAAATAACGTTAATTGTGTAAGTTTAAATTATGCGATTTCGCTACGTTGTTTACACCCAGGATGTGACCCATGAGCACGTTGCCGTCCGTCATCAGTCGGTTCGTTGATTACTACGCCACGCTGGATACCCAGCCACCTTCGGCGCTGGCGGGGATTTATCGCGCCGATGCCACGCTTATCGATCCCTTTGGCGAACATAGCGGGGTGTTCGCGATCCAGCGCTATTTCACCCACTTGCTGGCTAACGTCCAGCACTGTCGCTTTACCGTTGATGCGCCGTTGCAGCAGGGCGATCGCTTTGTGGTCACCTGGATGATGCACTGGTCGCACCCGCGTATTACCCGGGGTGCAGTGCGACAGCTGCCGGGCTGCTCCGTGGTAGACATGCGCGACGATCGCATTGTTCGCCAGCGGGATTACTACGATGCCGGAGAGATGATTTACGAACATCTCCCGATACTCGGCTGGGCCGTACGCGGCGTGAAGCGGAGAGTGAAATCATGAAAACGGTTCTGATCACCGGCGCAAGCTCGGGCATCGGGGCGGGGCTGGCGAAATCTTTTGCCGACGATGGTTACCGGGTGATTGCCTGCGGGCGCGATGCGCAACGTCTGGCCGCTGTGCATCAGCACAGCCCCAACATCACGGTGCGCCTGTTCGATATGACAGACAGGGACGCCTGTCGCCAGGCGCTGGCGGACTGTGCTGCCGACACGGTGATTCTCTGCGCCGGAACCTGCGAGTATCTCGACCGCGGCGAGGTGGATGCCGAGCTGGTGGCGCGGGTCATGACCACCAATTTCATGGGGCCGGTAAACTGCCTTGCGGCGTTGCAGCCGCAACTGGTATCCGGCAACCGCGTGGTGCTGGTCAGTTCGATGGCGCACTGGCTTCACTTCCAGCGAGCCGAAGCCTATGGGGCCTCTAAAGCGGCGTTAACCTGGTTTGCCGACACGCTGCGCCTCGACTGGGAACCGAAAGGGATTGCCGTCACGGTCGTTTCACCCGGTTTTGTCGACACGCCGCTGACCCGCAAAAACGATTTCCCGATGCCGGGCCGGGTCAGCGTGGGGGACGCCGTCCACGCCATTCGTCGCGGTCTGGCAAAAGGGAAGGATCACATCGCGTTTCCCGCCGGGTTCAGCCTGGCGCTGCGCCTGCTTTCCGGCCTGCCCGATGTACTTCAGCGCGCACTGCTGCGCAGGATGGTGCGACCATGAAAATCGCAATTATCGGCAGCGGCATCGCCGGGTTAACCTGTGCCTGGCGGCTCGCCGGACATCATCAGATCACGGTGTTTGAGGCGCAGGCCACCCCGGGCGGCCATACTGCAACGGTAGATGTCGACACGCCCCAGGGTACCTTTGCCATCGATACCGGTTTTATCGTCTACAACGACCGCACCTATCCGCGCTTCATGGGGCTGCTCAGCGAACTGGGCATCAGCGGGCAAAAAACGCAGATGAGTTTTTCGGTACATAACCCGCAGAGCGGGCTGGAGTACAACGGCCACACGCTGACGTCGCTGTTCGCCCAGCGTCGTAATCTGCTGAACCCTGCCTTCTGGACGCTACTGAAGGAGATCGTGCGCTTTAACCGGCTGGCGAAACAGACGCTCCGGGGCGAAGTCGATGGATCCGCCACGCTGGAAACGTTCCTGCGCCAGCACCGCTTTACGCCCTTTTTTGCGCGCCACTACATCCTGCCAATGGGAGCGGCTATCTGGTCGTCGTCGCTACAGGAGATGAAACGCTTTCCGCTGCCGCTCTTTTTACGCTTTTTTGAAAACCACGGTCTGCTGGACATTACCCATCGTCCGCAGTGGTACGTCGTGCCAGGCGGCTCCCGGGAGTATATCCGCGCGATGATGGACAAGCTTGGCGATCGCCTGACGCTGCACCTCAACGCGCCGGTTCAGAAGGTTGTTCGCCACGATCGTGGCGTCGATATTGAGCGGGAAGGCGTCACTCATACCTTCGATCAGGTGATCTTCGCCTGTCACTCTGCTCAGGCGCTGGCGATGCTCGCCAGCCCAACGCAGGCTGAACGTGAGGTGCTGGGTGATATCGGCTGGCAGCGTAACGAGGTGGTGCTTCACCGCGATCCGCGCTGGCTGCCGGTGCGCGAACGCGCGTGGGCCAGCTGGAACTACCGCCTCAGCGAGCAGGATCGGGCCAGCGCCTGTGTCACCTACAACATGAATATCTTGCAGGGACTGCCGCCAGGTAGCCCGCTGTTTTGCGTCACCCTCAACCCGGAAACGCCGGTGGAAGAACGCTATGTGCTGCGCCGCTTTGTCTATGAGCATCCGCTTTTTAACCCGCAAAGCTGGCAAGCTCAGGCCCGGCGCGGAGAAATAAATGGTCGCCAGCGGAGCTGGTTCTGCGGCGCGTACTGGTACAACGGCTTCCACGAAGATGGCGTGCGCAGTGCGCTGGACGTGGTCAACGCTATCGCGGCCGGGGAGGGCAACTGAGATGAAGAGCTGCCTTTACCACGGTACATTACGCCATCGTCGGCTTGCGCCGAAAGCGCACCACTTTACCTACAGCGTCTTTATGGCGTGGCTCGATCTGGATGAGCTGGACGCGCTGCCCTCTGTCGGCGTGCGTCGTAACCGCGTTGCGCCCGCGGCATTTTATGATGCGGATTACCCGCTGGGCACGCCGCTCAAAGCGCGTGTCCTTGAGCGTCTGGAAAATCTGACCGGCGAACGTCCGGCGGGGCGGGTCATGCTTCTGACTCAGCTGCGCTATTTCGGTTTTCATTTTAACCCGGTCAATTTTTACTACTGCTATGACGGCGAAGACACTCTGCGCTGGGTTCTCGCCGAAGTGCGTAACACGCCGTGGAATGAACGACATTACTACGCGGTAGCGGGGCGGGACGCCCCGCCGACGCAGAAAGCGTTTCACGTCTCGCCCTTTAATCCGATTGATATGGTTTACCACTGGCGCTTCAACAGCCCGGACAGCACGCTGCGCATGCATATCGAAAACCATCAGGAGACGAAGGTGTTTGATGCCACCCTGACGCTGCGCCGGGCGCCGCTGACGCGCGCAGCGCTGCGTTCGCTGCTGGCGCGGATCCCGTTGATGACCCTCAAAACCGTTTTCGCCATTTACTGGCAGGCGCTCAGGCTGTGGCTGAAGCGCGTGCCGCTGCATAACCATCCCCTCAGCAGGAGTGAACGCTCATGACCGATCCCGTCTTTGCGCTTGAACCCGATATCCCGCGCAACGTCCGCGTCGCGCGATGGTTGCTCTTCCGCCTGCTGAACGGTCTGCGCGGTGGCTCGCTGACGCTGCGTGAAGGCGCGCAGACGTTCCAGTTCGGCGACGCCTCCGCCGCGCTTCATGCTGAGGTGCAGGTACTTGCTCCGGGCGTCTACTGGCGCATTTTAACCGGGGGCAGCCTCGCCGCGGCACAAGCGTGGATGGATGGCGACTGGGAGACGCCCCACCTGACGCCGCTGCTGGAGCTGATTGCACGTAATAGCCAAATCCTCGGGCAACTGGAAAAAGGGTTTCGCCTGCTCGGGAAACCGGTGGAGCGGCTACGGCACTGGATGCGGCGCAACTCCCGCGCTCAGGCGCGTGAAAATATTGCCGCCCATTACGATCTGGGCAACGCCTTCTACGCCCATTTCCTTGATGAAGACCTGCTGTACTCCAGCGCGCTGTTTAACGGGGACGAGCAGGATTTGAACGCGGCTCAGCAGGCGAAAATGGCCAGGCTGTGCGACCAGCTGGCGCTCACGGCAAACGATCATCTGCTGGAGATTGGCACCGGCTGGGGGGCGATGGCGGAATACGCCGCCCGTCACTACGGCTGTCGGGTGACCACCACCACGCTGTCGCAGGAGCAGTACCACTGGGCCACCGCGCGGATCGCCCGGGCAGGGTTGCAGGATCGCGTTGAGGTGCTGCTTTGCGACTACCGCGATCTGACCGGGGTTTACGACAAACTGGTCTCGGTTGAGATGATCGAAGCCGTCGGCCAACGCTACCTGCCAACGTTTTTCCGTACCTGTCAGGCGCGTCTGCGTCCAGGCGGGCGGATGGCGATTCAGGCCATCACCATTCAGGATCAGCGCTATCGCGACTACAGCAAAAGCGTCGATTTTATTCAGCGCTACATCTTCCCCGGCGGCTTTTTGCCCAGCATCACCGCCATGAATGAACTGATGACCCGCCATACCGATTTTGTGGTGCGTAATCTCTTCGATATGGGGCCGGACTACGCCCGCACGTTGGCGCACTGGCGTCAGCGTTTCGTTCACGCCTGGCAGGAGATTGAAAAGCTCGGGTTTGATGACCGTTTCCGGCGGATGTGGCTGTACTACCTCGGCTACTGTGAAGCCGGGTTTAATGCCCGCACCATCAGCGTGGTGCAGCTGACTGCGGAACGCGTATGAAGCGTTACGGGCAGGTATTTCTGTTGGCCATCGGTTTTGATCTCTACTGGACGCTGGTGGTGCTGTTTCGCGAGCAGGGGCTGGTCATCTGGATCGCGCTGGCGGTGCTTGCCTGGCTGTTATTACCGCCATCACACCGGGTATACGCCCTTGTGCTGGCGGCGTCGGGTGCGCTGCTGGACGCCCTCTGGGCGCTGACGGGGCTGATTGCGTTCACAGGCGCGTCCCTGATGCCGCTATGGATGGTGGCGCTGTGGCTAATGTTTGCCACCGTCTGGACGCACCTGACCCGCACGACCACCTTGCCAGGATGGTTGCTGACGGTGCTGGCGACTCTGGGCGGACCGGTAGCCTACCTGATCGGCGAGCATCTTGGGGCCATTACGTTTCAGGAGCCGACCTTTATCGTCGTCAGCTGGATGTTCCCCGGCTGGCTGGTGCTGATGCTGTTTTTCCACCTGTTGATGGGGAGACAACAATGAGAAATCTGGTACTGATGCTCGCGTTATCCGTCTTCACCTGTACCGTGCAGGCGGCAGACTGGCTGAGCTGGCGCAAGGTGGGTGACGCCACCCTCACCTGGGGGCCGTTTACCGTCTATACCTCTCAGCTTCTGACGCCCGACGGCAGCTATACAGGATTAGACGGCGATAATGCGCTGATTATCACCTATGCCCGGGACATCGATGGTGACGACCTGGTCGAGGCGACCCGCGACCAGTGGCAGGCGCAGGGCATTTTGCAGCAGGAGCCGCAGAGTGAAGCCTGGCTACGCATGCTGTCCACGCTCTGGCCCGACGTCACGCCCGGCACGCAGCTCGCGTTTGTGGTTAATAACGGCCAGGGACAATTCTGGTATCGCCCCACGGCGTCGCAGAAAAAATTTACGCCACTCGGGCCACGCCAGACGGCAGCGTTTAGCTCACGCTTTCTGGCGATATGGCTCGATCCCCGCACCGAATATCCTGAACTGCGTCAGCAGTTAACTGGAGGAGCACAATGAAACGTTTCCTGCTAGTGGCGCTTGCCCTGACGATGCTGGTGGCCGGATGTAGCACCGAGGTGACAGAGTATCGTCAGCAGCAGCCACGGCTTGATATTTTTACTTACTTCCAGGGGAAAACCGAGGCGTGGGGGATGGTGCAGGATCGCAGCGGTAAGCAGATCCGCCGTTTTCACGTCGAGATCGCCGGGGATGTTATCGGCGATACGCTGACCCTGAACGAGCATTTTGTCTACGATGACGGCGAAAAGCAGCAGCGCGTCTGGCATATCCGCCGCGTTGGGCAGAATCGCTATGAAGGCACGGCGGGTGACATAGAAGGTGTCGCGACAGGCCAGGCGGCGGGCAATGCCCTTAACTGGCGCTACAGCATGAACGTGAAGGCGGACGGCAAAACCTGGCTGCTGCACTTTGATGACTGGATGTATTTGCAGGACAGTACCCGTCTGTTCAATAAAACGGAGATGAAGAAATTTGGCGTCACCGTCGCCACGGTGACGCTGTTCTTTACCCGCAAAGAGGGCGGTTAATTCTCTTCGGGCTGAAGTTTACTGCTTGAGTAAATGAAGAAGAGCGCAATACTCAGGCAGACGACGGCCCCGAAACGGCTCACTGAAAACGGAATGGCTTCATTGTTCAGCCAGCCAAAGTTATCAATCAGCATGCTCATGGCCAGCTGGCCCAGGATAACCGCTACCGTGGCAACAGCGGTCCCGATGCGCTGCACCGCGAGCACCATAATCACGATATAGGGCACGCCGCACAGGGCGCCCAGAAGCTGCCATTTGGGTACATCCATCAGGCTGACCGCCTGTTTCGGCTCAAAAAAGAAGATCAGCAGGGCGGTCACCAGCGCGCCGACGGAAAACGTCAGAAACGCGCTTTTGAATACCCCCACGCTGCTGCCTAATTGCCCGTTAATGGCAGCCTGAATGCTCAGCGTTGCGCCGCCAATCACCGCCAGAATAATCATAATCACTGTCATAACGTTACCCCTGCGCCACGAGAATGAGCGCGGCGATGATAAATCCCAGCGCAATAATGCGTTTTGTATCGATCCTGCGGTGCGGCGTACCCAGCAGGCCATAGTGGTCGATAATCAGTCTTTTGAAAACCTGGCCTGCCAGAATGCCGATCATCGTCATGGCAATGCCGATCGCAGGCGTGGCAATGGTGAGAATGATGACGTAAACCGGGCCGAGCACGCCGCCCAACAGGTGCCATGAAGGCTGCGCAAAAAATGAGGGACTGTTGCGGGGGCTGAAAAACAGCATCAGCAGAAACGTTAGCCCCGTTCCCACGCTAAATATGCTGAACGCCGCCCACAGGTCGCCCACCTCTGCGCCCAGCGGCCCCAGCAGCCCGGCTTCCACGGACAGCCCCATGCCACCGGCAATCACCAGTAAAATTAAAATAATGTGCATAACGCTTTTTCTCCTTTTTCCAGGCGGAGAAGATTACGTCTGAACATCATTGAGAAAAATGCCATAATGCAGGAAACACCTGTGCAGGAAATGCATTTATAATGGATGCCGGACATATCAGCATTCGCGCGCTGCTGATCTTCATCGACGTTTATGAAACGCAGAATTTCTCCGTGGTGGCGAGGCGGGAAGGGATTTCTGCGTCGCAGGTCTCACGCGTGATCCACCAGCTTGAGGACGCCCTCGGGCAACAGCTTTTCTACCGCAACACGCGGGCGATTATGCCCACAGAGAGCGGGCATCTTTTTGTGCGCTATGCCAGGGCGATGGCCGGGAATATGGAGGACGCGCGACGCGAGTTGGATGAACGCGCCCGCGAGCCGTCGGGCACGCTGCGTATCAATGGCCCGGTCTTTTTCGGACAGAGGCACATCGCGCCTGGCCTGCCGGGGCTTCTGGCGCGTTACCCTCGTCTCTCCATTGAACTGACCCTCACCGACGATTTTATCGATCCGCACCGTGACGCCGCGGACGTTATCTTCCGCATCGGCGCGCTGACGGACTCCTCGTTTCACGCCCGGGTGTTCGGGCAGCAGTTCTACCATCTGGCGGCCTCGCCGGACTATCTGCAAAAACATGGCGCGCCCGAGGGGCCGGACGATCTCAGCCTTCACCACTGTCTGGTTTACCGC
Source organism: Enterobacter cloacae complex sp. IR5401 (assembly GCF_049238425.1). Classification (NCBI taxonomy): domain Bacteria; kingdom Pseudomonadati; phylum Pseudomonadota; class Gammaproteobacteria; order Enterobacterales; family Enterobacteriaceae; genus Enterobacter; species Enterobacter cloacae complex sp. IR5401. Next base: position 92,145 of record NZ_JBMKHN010000004.1, read on the forward strand.
GGCTCGTCCGGGCCTAACCGCTGGCTGATCCGACAGCCGGGCGAGGCGTGGGTTCACTATCCCATCGTACCGCTGATGACTTCCAATAACGCGGAAACGCTCCTGATTGCGGCGCTGGGCGGTATGGGCGTTGTGCTTTTCCCGGACTGGATGGTGAGCGAACGACTCAAAAGCGGTGAGCTGGTGGCACTGCTGCCGGAAATGGAGTGTTCAATTAATACGGAGCCATTGACGATTGCGGCGATTTACCCGAACGCGCGTCATCCGCCCCTGAACGTCAGGGCGGTGATTGATTACTATATTGAGCGATTCGGTACGCCGCTGTACTGGCAAACCTGAAGGTTAGCGGGCAAGCTCGCGACGGATAATGTCAGCCCCGGCGCTTAACGCCTTCAGCTTACCGTTGGCGACCTGGCGGGAAAGGGGAGCCATACCGCAGTTGGTGGACGGATAGAGCTTATCTGCATCAACAAACTGCAACGCCTTGCGCAGCGTATCGGCGACCTCTTCAGGCGTTTCGATGGTCTGGGTGGCGACGTCAATTGCCCCGACCATCACTTTTTTACCACGGATAAGCTCCAGCAGATCCATTGGTACGCGCGAGTTGTGGCACTCCAGCGAGATAATATCGATCTTTGAGGTCTGCAACTTAGGAAACGCCTCTTCATACTGGCGCCACTCGGAGCCGAGCGTCTTTTTCCAGTCCGTATTGGCTTTGATGCCGTACCCGTAACAGATATGTACCGCGGTTTCGCATTTCAGTCCTTCAATGGCGCGCTCCAGCGCGGCAATGCCCCAGTCATTCACCTCGTCGAAAAAGACGTTAAAGGCAGGTTCATCGAACTGAATAATGTCGACACCGGCCGCATCCAGCTCGCGGGCTTCCTGATTAAGGATTTTTGCGAACTCCCAGGCCAGCTTTTCACGGCTTTTATAGTGAGCATCGTATAGCGTGTCGATCATGGTCATCGGGCCGGGCAGCGCCCACTTGATCGGCTTGTCCGTCAGCTGGCGCAGGTATTTCGCGTCGTCAACAAACACCGGTTTCTGACGCGCCACCGCGTCTACCACGGTCGGCACGCTCGCATCGTAACGGTTACGGATGCGTACCGTCTGACGGTTCTCAAAATCCACGCCGCTGAGATGTTCAATAAAGGTTGTGACGAAATGCTGGCGAGTTTGTTCCCCGTCGCTGACGATATCAATCCCGGCGCGAATCTGTTCATCCAGAGACAAACGTAGCGCATCCTGTTTCCCTGCAAGTAATTCCTCGTCCTGGAGTTTCCACGGCGACCAGAGCGTTTCCGGCTGCGCAAGCCAGGTGGGTTTCGGCAGGCTGCCAGCCGTCGATGTCGGGAGCAATGTTTTCATGAGAAGAACCTTTTATCCGTATTAAATGAAAGCGTGAAGTGATGAGACCACTGCTCAAGAAGGGTTTTGTAGGGTTTGATAAACCGCTCTTCGGTATATTTCCCCTGTTCAATGGCCAGCCGGCTGCGCTCTTCACGGTCATAGACGATTTTTGTTAATGAGTGATCCTGCTGATTCAGGTCGGGCTGATAGCACTGTCCCGCAGCGGAATTGGCATTGTAAATTTCCGGTCGATAGATCTTCTGGAACGTCTCCATGGTGCTGATGGTGCCGATCAGCTCCAGATTGGTGTAATCACGCAGTAAATCGCCGGTGAAGAAGAAGGCGAAAGGCGCGACGCTGTTTTCCGGCATGAAATAGCGAACCTTCAGGCCCATCTTCGCGAAGTACTGTTCCGTTAGCGACTCGCCGTCCGGCTGGTACTCATACCCCAGCACCGGGTGGTGGTTACCGGTACGACGATAGGTGTCTTTGCTGGAGACGCTCAGGCAGATCACCGGCGCTTTTTTGAAGTTCGCCTGATATTCCTCAGAATGAACGAAGCTTTTAAAGATATTGCCGTGCAGCTCGCCAAAATTCTCGGGGAGGGTAAAACGGGGTTGATCTTTATTATGCTCCAGCAGCAGGACGCTGAAATCATAGTCACGAACATACGATGAGAAGTTATTTCCGACGATGCCTTCGATGCGCTCGTGGGTTTTTTTATCCACGATTGTCGTTTGCAGAATTTCGATGGCCGGGAAGGTAAAATCGCCGCCGATATTCATATCGACTGAAATAATCTCCAGCTCGACGGCATAGCGGTCAGCTTTCGGGTTATCCCAGCTCGCCAGCGCGTTAAAGCGGTTGTTGATCATCACCAGCGTGTTGCGCAGGTTCTCCTGACGCTTCTCGCCACGCGCCAGGTTGGCGAAGTTGGTGGTGGTACGCGTGTTTTCTGACGGGTTATAATTTTCATCAAAGCAACTGCGCTTAAGGGTAAATGTGAAAGCCTGACTCATTTGGTTATGCATCCTAAGTTCATGTTGCCGGAACGTTATCAATGCATAATTTATGCCTGAGCCCCTGGCGCAGGGGAAGTGACTTAATTTCACTGCAACATGAGGGTTCTTCATGAACTGCGCGATTCAGGTATAATCCCCCGACATTTCCAACCGGTTTAAACGAACATGACAAAACTCACCCTACAAGAGCAGATGCTGAAAGCGGGCTTAGTCAGCAGTAAAAAGATGGCCAAGGTCCAGCGCACGGCGAAAAAATCCCGCGTCCAGGCTCGCGAGGCGAGAGAGGCTGTTGAAGAGAACAAGAAAGCCCAGCTGGAACGTGATAAGCAGCTGAGCGAACAGCAAAAACAGGCGGTGCTGGCAAAAGAGTTCAGGGCGCAGGTGAAGCAGCTGATTGAGATGAACCGCATCACCGTGGCGAAGGGCAACATTACCTTTAACTTTACCGACGGCAACCTGATCAAAAAAATCGAGGTCGATAAGCAGACGCAAACCCAGCTGATCAACGGCCGTCTGGCGATTGCCCGACTGGTGATTAATGCGAAGGGCGACTGTGATTACGCGATTATCCCGGCGGTGGTGGCGGATAAAATTGCCCAACGCGATGCGGACAGCATTGTGCTTAACAGCGCGCTGAGTCAGGAAGAGCAGGACGAAGACGATCCGTACGCAGACTTTAAAATCCCTGACGATTTAATGTGGTAATCCCCGCTCAGAATGGCGCGGCGTGACAGGCGTTTATCGTCTCGCCGCTCAGCGGATGAATAAAATTCAGAACGCTGGCATGCAGCATCAGCCGGGGCGTTTCTTCCGCGCCCGGCCATTCCAGACCACCATACAGATCGCACCCCAGAATCGGGTGGCCTAACTGCTGGCAGTGAATGCGCAGGTGGGGGGTGCGCCCGGTCTCCGGGGTAAGCTCTACCCGCGTCAATGGCATTGTCGTATCCTGATAAATACGTTCCATCACCCGATAGCGGGAGCGAGCGGGCTTACCTGTGCGGGCACAGATCGTCATCAGCGGAAACAGCGCCGGATCTTTGGCAATCGGGGCATCCACGGTCCCTTCGTCCTGTTCCACATGTCCGCACAACAGGGCGGTGTAAACCTTGCTCACGGCGCGCTGGCTGAACTGGTGGCAAAGCGCGGCGTTAATCGCCTTGTTACGCGCAATGACCATCAGGCCCGAGGTGCCAAAATCAAGGCGATGCACCAGCGTGCAGCCAGGAAAGGTTTGCACCAGACGATGGTGAACGGAATCACGGTTTTGCGGATTTTTTCCCGAGAGGCTAAGCAGGCCGGAAGGTTTGTTGATCAGCAGCAGATGCTCGTCCTGCCAGAGGATCTCAATGTCGTCGTGACAGGGTGGTGCAATAAACGTATCGATAATGACAGACATCAGGCCGCCGGGCTGGAGAGTGGGTGCGGATGATAACGAAATATGCAGGAAAAGAAAAACCCTCCCACCGGGCGGTGAGAGGGGGAGATCTTAGGCAGCGACCAGGCTGTCGATAGCGGCTTTCGCGTCGGACTGCGCTTTGGTAGCCACTTCCGGGCCGTAAGCGATACCTTCAGCGAACACAAAGTTCACGTCGGTAATGCCGATGAAGCCGAGGAACAGCGTCATGTACGGCGCCACCAGGTCGGTTGGGGTATCTTTGTGAATACCGCCGCGGCTGGTCAGTACAACCGCACGCTTGCCTTTTACCAGACCTTCCGGACCGTTCTCGGTGTAACGGAAGGTTACGCCAGCGCGCGCCACCAGGTCGAAGTAGTTCTTCAGCTGGGTAGGAATGTTGAAGTTGTACATTGGGGCGTTGATCACGATAACGTCGTGCGCCTGCAATTCAGCAATCAGCTCGTCGGAAAGCGCCAGGGCTTCCTGCTGACGCGGGGTAAGAGGCGCATCGCTCGGACGCAGCGCGCCAACCAGCTCGCCGTCCAGCACAGGAATTGGGTTTGCTGCCAGGTCACGCACGGTGATTTCATCCGCGCTGTGCTGTTCACGCCACTGTTCAACGAAATAGTCAGACAGCTGACCAGACTGTGAATACCCTGCCAGAATACTGGATTTCAACACTAATACTTTGCTCATGGGAAATTCCTGTTTTGTATTTGATTGAGGGGGTTGCCCCGTTGCTTGTTGACACTTTATTCACAATCCTGCCACAGGGATAGCGCAATATATCGAAGCCTATGTTCGAATTTTTTGAATAAGGCGCGCAAAGCGCTGATGTGGTACTCTATAGCAATCATTAAAAAGAGATTTTATCCGGCAGTGCACTGCCCGTTAACGCTATGACAGAACACCAAAAATTGACCTTCCCGATGCTGATGCAAAAGCTTGATTCGCTGATGCTGCGCGATAAACAGCGGTTTGCGCGCCGTCTGCACGGCGTTAAGAAGGTTAAAAATCCTGATGCACAACAGGCCATTTACCAGGAAATGGCCAAAGAGATTGAACAGGCGGCAGGGAAAGTTGTGCTGCGTGAAGCCGCACGCCCGGAGATTACCTATCCGGAAAACCTGCCCGTCAGCCAGAAGAAACAGGACATTCTTGAGGCCGTACGCGACCACCAGGTGGTGATCGTCGCGGGGGAAACCGGTTCAGGTAAAACCACTCAGCTGCCGAAAATCTGCATGGAGCTGGGCCGCGGGTTGAAAGGGCTGATCGGTCACACCCAGCCGCGTCGTCTGGCGGCGCGCACCGTGGCGAACCGTATTGCGGAAGAGCTGCAAACGGAGCCGGGCGGCTGCATCGGCTACAAGGTGCGATTCAGCGACCACGTCAGCGATAACACCATGGTTAAGCTGATGACAGACGGTATCCTGCTGGCGGAAATCCAGCAGGATCGTCTGCTGATGCAGTACGACACCATCATCATCGATGAAGCGCACGAGCGCAGCCTGAACATCGACTTCCTGCTCGGCTACCTGAAAGAGCTGCTGCCCCGGCGTCCGGATCTGAAAATCATCATCACCTCTGCGACCATTGACCCGGAGCGTTTCTCAAAACATTTCAACAATGCGCCGATCATTGAAGTCTCAGGCCGAACCTACCCGGTTGAAGTGCGCTATCGCCCGATTGTGGAAGAGGCGGACGATACCGAGCGCGACCAGCTTCAGGCCATCTTCGATGCCGTCGACGAGCTGGGCAACGAGAGTTCTGGCGACATTCTGATCTTCATGAGCGGCGAGCGCGAGATCCGCGATACCGCCGATGCGCTCAGCAAACGCGATCTGCGCCATACCGAGATCCTGCCGCTGTACGCGCGCCTGTCCAACAGTGAGCAGAACCGCGTGTTCCAGCCGCACAGCGGACGCCGCATCGTGCTGGCGACCAACGTGGCCGAAACCTCGCTCACCGTGCCGGGCATTAAATACGTGATCGACCCGGGTACGGCGCGCATCAGCCGCTACAGCTACCGAACCAAAGTTCAGCGCCTGCCGATTGAGCCGGTTTCCCAGGCGTCGGCTAATCAGCGTAAGGGCCGCTGCGGCCGCGTGTCGGAAGGGATCTGTATTCGTCTTTATTCGGAAGACGATTTCCTGTCGCGCCCGGAGTTTACCGATCCGGAAATTCTGCGGACCAACCTGGCATCCGTTATCCTGCAAATGACCGCGCTGGGGCTGGGCGATATCGCCGCCTTCCCGTTTGTGGAAGCGCCGGATAAACGCAATATTCAGGACGGGGTGCGCCTGCTGGAAGAGCTGGGGGCCATCACCACCGACGAGCAGGCGACGGCCTACAAGCTAACGCCATTGGGCCGCCAGCTTAGCCAGTTGCCGGTCGACCCGCGTCTGGCGCGCATGGTGCTGGAGGCGCAAAAACACGGCTGCGTGCGCGAGGCGATGATCATCACCTCGGCGCTCTCCATTCAGGATCCGCGCGAGCGCCCAATGGACAAGCAGCAGGCGTCGGATGAAAAACACCGTCGCTTCCACGATAAAGAGTCTGATTTCCTGGCCTTTGTGAATCTGTGGAACTACCTGGGCGAGCAGCAAAAAACGCTCTCTTCAAATCAGTTCCGCCGTCAGTGCCGGGTGGATTTCCTCAACTACCTGCGCGTGCGCGAGTGGCAGGATATCTACACCCAACTGCGCCAGGTGGTAAAAGAGCTGGGCATTCCGGTCAACAGTGAACCGGCGGAGTACCGCGAAATTCATATCGCCTTGCTGACCGGCCTGCTGTCCCATATCGGGATGAAGGATGCGGATAAACAGGAATTTACCGGCGCACGCAACGCGCGTTTCTCCATCTTCCCGGGCTCCGGGTTGTTTAAAAAGCCGCCGAAGTGGACCATGGTCGCCGAGCTGGTGGAAACCAGCCGTCTGTGGGGGCGTATCGCCGCGCGTATCGATCCGGAGTGGGTTGAGCCGGTGGCGCAGCACCTGCTGAAACGCTCATACAGCGAGCCGCACTGGGAGCGCGGGCAGGGCGCGGTGATGGCGACGGAAAAAGTCACCGTCTACGGCCTGCCGGTGGTGGCCGCGCGTAAGGTTAACTACAGCCAGATCGATCCGGCGCTGAGTCGCGAGCTGTTTATCCGCCATGCGCTGGTGGAGGGCGACTGGCAGACGCGTCATGCGTTCTTCCGCGAAAACCTGAAGCTGCGCGCCGAGGTGGAAGAGCTTGAGCACAAGTCCCGCCGCCGCGACATTCTGGTGGACGACGAGACGCTGTTTGAGTTTTACGACCAGCGCATCAGCCACGATGTGATCTCGGCGCGCCATTTCGACAGCTGGTGGAAGAAAGCCAGCAAAGAGACCCCGGACCTTCTCAACTTTGAAAAGAGCATGCTGATCAAAGAGGGCGCGGAGTCGGTCAGCAAGCTCGACTACCCGAACTTCTGGCATCAGGGCAACCTCAAGCTGCGTCTGACCTATCAGTTTGAGCCAGGGGCCGACGCGGACGGCGTGACCGTTCATATTCCGCTGCCGCTGTTAAACCAGGTCGACGAGAGCGGGTTTGAGTGGCAAATTCCCGGCCTGCGCCGCGAGCTGGTCATTGCGTTAATCAAATCCCTGCCTAAACCGGTGCGGCGTAACTTTGTGCCGGCGCCGAACTACGCCGAAGCGTTTTTGGGCCGCGTCACGCCGCTGGAGCTGCCGCTGCTGGACGCGCTGGAGCGTGAGTTCCGACGCATGACCGGGACCACCATCGACCGCGACGACTGGAACTGGGATCAGGTGCCCGATCACCTGAAAATCACCTTCCGCGTGGTGGACGATAAAAACAAAAAGCTGCTGGAAGGCCGCTCGCTTTCGGAACTGAAGGACGCCCTGAAGGGCAAAGTGCAGGAAACCCTGTCTGCCGTGGCGGACGACGGTATCGAGCAGAGCGGGCTGCACATCTGGAGCTTTGGTCAGCTTCCGGAAAGCTATGAGCAGAAGCGCGGGAACTATAAGGTCAAAGCCTGGCCCGCGCTGGTTGATGAGCGCGACAGCGTGGCGATTAAGCTCTTTGACAATCCGCAAGAACAACAGCAGATGATGTGGCGCGGGCTGCGTCGACTGCTTCTGCTTAACATCCCGTCGCCGATTAAGTATCTGCACGAGAAGCTGCCGAACAAAGCCAAGCTGGGGCTCTACTTTAACCCGTACGGTAAGGTGCTGGATCTGATCGACGACTGCATCTCCTGCGGTGTGGATAAGCTGATCCACGAGGCGGGCGGTCCGGTCTGGACGGAAGAGGGCTTTGCTCAGCTTCATGAAAAGGTGCGCGCGGAGCTGAAAGACACCGTGGTGGAGATTGCCAAACAGGTCGAGCAGATCCTTACCGCCGTGTTCAATATCAACAAGCGCCTGAAGGGTCGGGTGGATATGACCATGGCCCTGGGGCTGTCGGACGTGAAGGCGCAGATGGCGGGGCTGGTGTATCGCGGCTTTGTAACCGGCAACGGCTTTAAGCGTCTGGGCGATACGCTGCGTTATTTGCAGGCGATTGAGAAGCGTCTGGAGAAAATGGCGGTCGATCCGCATCGCGATCGCGCGCAGATGCTGAAAGTCGAAAACGTGCAGCAGGCGTGGCAGCAGTGGCTCAACAAACTGCCGCCAGCGCGTCGCGATGACGACGACGTGCGGGAGATCCGCTGGATGATCGAGGAGCTGCGCGTCAGCTTCTTCGCCCAGCAACTCGGTACGCCGTATCCGATTTCGGATAAGCGTATCTTGCAGGCGATGGAGCAGATCTCCGGCTAAAACCGTTGCCCGGTGGCGCTGCGCTTACCGGGCCTACGGGAGAGCATGTGGGCCGGGTAAGGCGCAGCGCCACCCGGCATGTTTTCACGCACTGCTCCAACCGCCGCCCAGCGCTTTATACAAATCAATTTGCGCCAGCAACAGGTTGTTTTTCACCTGTACCACGCTGGTCTGCACCGAGAACAGCGTGCGCTGCGCATCGAGCATATCCAGATAAGAAGAGTACCCGTTGCGGTAGCGGTTTTGCGCAATCCGCAGCGTTTCCTGCGCGACCGCCTGCTGTGCCAGCAGCTCGGTAAGCTGTTCCTGATAGCGGGTGATGGCATCAAGGCTGTCATTCACCTCAGCAAACGCGTTACGCACGGTTTTTTCGTAGCTATACAGAGCCTGATTCCGCTGGGACTGGGAGATATCCACCTGCGCATTCAGCGCCTGACGGTTCAGCAGCGGCGCAAGAATACTGCCGCCCACGCTCCAGAGCTGTAGGGGGTTATCCAGCAATCCCGACAGCGTGCGATCCTGCACCGATCCCGTGGCCGTGAGGTTGATCGACGGCAGCAGGCTGGCGCGCGATGCCGCCAGCGTCGCGTCTGCCGCAATCAGCTGACGTTCCGCCTGAACGATATCCGGGCGCCGGTTCAGTAGTGTCGACGGCAGCTGGGAGGGCAGTTTCAGCGGCGTCAGGGCATCAAAGCTTTCACCGCGCGCAACGTCACCCGGGTTGCTGCCCAGCAGCAGGCTAAGCGCATTTTCCTGCTGTGCAATCTGGTGCTGAAGCAGTGGAACCTGGGCGCGGGTGGCGCGCAGCTCAGAATCCGATTGCATCAGCTCAAGGCGAGAGCTGTATCCCGTCTCAAATTGTCGTTTGGCGAGATTGAACGCCTCTTCACGCGACTTCAGCGTGGATTGGGTAACGCGAAGCTGTTCATCCAGCGACAGCAGGGTGACATACCCGGAGGCCACCGATGATGCGACGGTAAGATCAGCCGCCGCTGCCGCCGCCTTTTGTGCCTCCAGCGATGCTTCAGCGGCACGGGAGGTGCTACGGTTTACGCCCCAGATATCCACGTCGTAGCTGGCGGTCAGGCTGCCTTTGTACAGCGTACCGTATACCGGAAGCCCCGTGGCGGCGGACTGCGAGCGTGCGCGCGTCCCGGTCACGCCCGCGTCAATCGACGGGAACAGACTGCCGTCGGCGGCGAACACCCGGGCCTGGTACTCGTTAATCCGCTCGCGTGCAATCAGCACGTCGCTGTTGTTCTTCAGCGCCTGATCCACATAGCGGTTCAGATTGCTGTCGTGAAAATTTCGCCACCAGAGCTGCTCTGTCGGGCTGGCTGGCCCCGACGTCGCGCGCCACTGGGCCGGTATGTGCAGGGACGATTTGGCGGGCTCAACGTCAACCGACTGGCATCCCGCCAGGATAGCCATCATCAGCAGGCAGGCTATCGGGCGAAGCGTCATTGTTTCGCCTCCCGCGTGTCGATGGTCACCTGCACCGACATGCCAGGGCGCAGCAGCCGGTACGCCTCCGGCTCACCGAGTACTTCAATGCGTACCGGGATGCGCTGGGCGATTTTAACAAAGTTGCCCGTGGCGTTATCCGGGGTGATAGCGCTGAACTCGACGCCTGTGGCCGGGGATATGCTCTCCACGCGGCCCTGATAGGCTTTATCGTTTAAGGCATCGACGGTGAATTTCACCGGCTGTCCGACGCGTAAATTCGCCAGCTGCGTCTCTTTGATATTGGCGATCACCCAGTGCTGCGGCGGGACCAGCGTGGTAAGGTGCGTCCCGGCGGCGACGTACGCCCCCAGACGCACTGCAATCTGCCCGAGCTGACCATCACGCGGCGCGACAATCCGGGTGTTTTGCAGATCGATCTGCGCCAGCTCCAGCGCGGCTTTCGCATTCTCAACGTCGGCCTCCAGCGAACCGCGATTGACGATAACCGTTTGTAAATCCTGACGCGACATCTCAAGCGTTGCTTTCGCCTGGTCGATATCGGCGCTCCCCTGGGCGGCACTGGCCAGTGCAGAATCGCGCTCGCGAATGGAAAGGGAGCCGTCCGCGGTCAGCTCTTTCACGCGTTTCAAATCCGCCTGGGTTTTCAGACTTTGGGCACGGGCGTTTTTCAGCGCCGCCTCGTTTTTGGCAATCACCGCTTCCGCGCTTCTGCGCTGTTGCAGGTTGTTATTAAGAGCTGCAATTTTCATTGCCAGCTGCGCCTCGGCCTGATGGACGCGCTGGCGATAGATACGGTCATCTATCTGCAACAGCAGCTCGCCTTTTTTAACCTGCGCGAAATCCTGAACATGGACCTCGGTAATGTAGCCGTTTACCTGAGGACTGATGAACGTGGTCTGGCCGCGCACGTAGGCGTTATCGGTAAACTGGGCATGACGCGTGAACGGGGGCAGCTGCCAGGCATAAAGGATCACCAGTACCCCGACAATGCCGATAGCCGCGGCGGTGAAAATGGACACGACGCGCACGTTTTTTCGGGTGTTGGCCTGCTCTTTGGCGGCATCCTGCTGACTCATAACCTCTCCTGAAAAATAGTCATTACTTGTTGCCAGTGGCGTTCTTAAGGGCCATACGGGCGGTGATGCGCAGGCGCAGCAAGCGCCATAAAATCCAGACCAGCGTGGCAGTGGCAATGCTCGCCGTCAGGAGATAAGTATCGTTGTAAGCCAGAATGTTTGCCTCAAGCGCCGTCACCGTCTGGAGCTGGGTAATGGCCTGGGTTCCCAGCAGGGAACTGTCGCCAATCAGGCTTTTGTACATCTGGGTGTAAAGCTGAATACGTTCGTTCACCAGCGGGTTAAGGGTGGTGAGCTGGTCAGCCAGCAGGCTGGAATGGTACTTCTCGCGCCAGGTCTGGAAGGTGCCGAGGATCGCGGAACCCAGCAGGCCCCCAAGGTTCTGACTCATGCCAAACATCACGGAAAAGCTGACCAGGTTGCGCGGGTCGGCGATCACCCCGCCAATGGCGGCCAGCATCGCAGGCGCGAGGAAGAAAGCGCTGCCGAAGCCCAGCAGGAACTGGCTGAAAATAAGCTGATCCGGCCGGGTCAGGTTGTTGGACTGGCTGTCCAGCAGCGAGGCGACGATCATCAGCACCAGCGAGGTGATTATCGGCCAGGCCAGTTTAGTGGGCTTAATCGTCAGACAGCTGGTGACGATACCGCAGACGATCCCGGCGAAAATAGCCCACGCCAGATGGGTCATCTGTTCATTCTGTAGGCCCACATATTGCAGCCAGCCGATGACGCCCGTGTTCTGCTCCGCCAGTACGATGCGGATCAGCAGCATAATCAGCCCCAGGCGTACGATGCTGCCGCTGGACAGCCAACGGGTATTAAGCAGCGGGTTGCTGCGGTTATGTTCAAACACGATCGCAGAGACAATCAGCACCAGCGAGAGGGCCAGCGCCCAGCCGATCCACGGCGCTTCAAACCACCAGTCCAGACGCCCTAACGACAGAACCGCGCACAGCAGCGCCATGCCGGGCGCAAGCAAAAAAAAGGTAATGAAATCTTTCTTCTCGAAGACTTTGCGCCGATCGCCCGGCGGCAGCTTTAGCACCATCACGCAGGCCAGGGAGATCAGGGCCAGACCCAGCTCGAAGAAGTACAGCCCGCGCCACTCATCAAGCTGTAACAGCTCGGTGGAGAACAGCCGCGCCAGCGGGATCGCCAGCGACGACCCGGTAATGCCAATGGTCAGCGCCTTCAGTCGATGCTTTGCGGGCCAGGCCTGGATCTGGTAATAAATGCCGAGCGAGCTGAGCGCGGCGGCGACCATCCCGTGTGCCGCCCTTACCATCAGCGCCGAGCTAAGATCGTTCACAAACAGGTGGAAAAAGGTGACCAGCACATACAGCACCAGGAAGCCTTCCGTAAAGGCGCGCAAACCGTACTGCTGGCGAAACTTTACCAGCAGCAGGTTGATGGAAACGTTGGTCATGACATAGACGGCAGGCAACCAGGCGATTTCAGTCGACCAGGCGCCAAAAGTGCCTTGCAGATTTTGCAGATTAGCGGTGACGACCGCGTTACCCAGCGCCCCGGTCAGACATACCAGCAGGCCGACCACGCCATAGGCGATCCGTTTTGGGGTTGGATGTTCCGGGGTGGAAGGGGAACCCAGCAGGGCGGGTTTCTCGTGTGGCTGCCACTCGCGAGGAGCATAAGGGTCGCGTTGGGGCAGGCGCATAACGTGGTTTACCTTTCAAAATGTTGAATTGTGAGCGGGCTAATGATTCTAAGGCTGACGCAAATCATAATTCAAGTGAATACGATTTTCTCAAGTTAATCAAATGTGAGTGCTTTTTGAGAACGTTCCAGCCCGTTTTTTCAGCATTCATGCCATAGCATGACGCGCAGAAAGGGGGATAATCGATGGCTCTGTATGCTGTAAGGAGGTAACGATGACAATGGCACTTTTCCCCTGTCTGCCTGGCCCAACCCTCGACGCCGTGAATACCGTTGGGGCGTGGCTTGCTCAGGACGACTATCAGGACAATCAGCCCGTTGATCTGGTGATTCTGGCGGGTAATGCGGTGGTCCCCGCGATTGATGCTGCCTGTAAAAACGCGGCTGAACAGGGTGTTCCTCTGATCATCAGCGGCGGGATCGGTCACTCGACGACCTTCCTCTACGCCGCGATTGCGAAACACCCCCGCTATAACAGGATACCCACCACCGGGCGGGCTGAGGCAGCTATTCTGGCCGACATCGCCCGTGAATTCTGGAACATTCCGGCTGAGCATCTTCACGTTGAGGATCAGTCGACCAACTGTGGTGAAAACGCCCGCTTCAGCCGGGCGTTGATGAAACAATCCGGACTGAACGCCGCCCGGGTGCTGGTGGTGCAGGACCCGACGATGCAGCGGCGCACAATGGCTACGTTTGCCCGCGTGTGCCGCGACGAGGCCGCAGCGCCCGCATGGGTGAGTCATCCCGGCCTGACGCCCGTGCTGCAAAACAGCGACGACGGTCTGGTGTTTAGCGGCCCGGCCGAGGGGTTATGGCCGGTAGAACGTTACCTGTCGCTGGTGCTGGGTGAATTTCCGCGACTCAGGGACGACATCAACGGCTACGGTCCGGCGGGACGTGATTTCATTGCCCATGTCGATATCCCTGCCGACGTGGACGCCGCGTGGCAGATCCTGCGAAACGACGTCATTCTCACCGACGCGCTGGTGAGCCGTTCTCTGCTGTAATGCTCTTGCCCGTTTGCGCCATCTTTTACGCAAACGGGCAGCCTTTGTTGCCGATTTGTGATTTTGGAAACGGGCTGACCCGTATCTTTTATGAGATATCTCACAAAAACAGATTCATAGAGTAGGCAATTGCCCCGGTAATTATAGTTTTTAACAATAAGTTTACTTGTTAAAAACAGTGTGATTACAGGAGCAGGTTATGACAGTACCCGTACAACATCCTATGTATATTGATGGACAGTTTGTTGCCTGGCAGGGTGATGCATGGATTGACGTGATCAATCCGGCCACGGAAGAGGTCATTTCCCGTATTCCCGACGGCACCGCCGAGGACGCCCGCAAAGCCATTGACGCGGCAGAGCGCGCGCAGGCTGGCTGGGAGGCGCTGCCAGCCATTGAACGCGCCAGCTGGCTACGCAAAATTTCCGCCGGGATCCGCGAGCGCGTCAGTGAAATCAGCGCGTTGATTGTGGCCGAAGGCGGCAAGATCCAGCAGCTGGCGGAAGTGGAAGTGAACTTTACCGCTGACTATATCGACTATATGGCCGAGTGGGCGCGCCGGTATGAAGGGGAAATCATTCAGAGCGACCGTCCGGGCGAGAATATTCTGGTGTTTAAGCGTGCCCTTGGCGTCACCACCGGCATTCTGCCGTGGAACTTTCCATTCTTCCTGATTGCCCGTAAGCTTGCTCCCGCGCTGATCACCGGCAACACCATCGTTATCAAACCGAGCGAATTTACCCCAAACAACGCCATTGCGTTTGCCAAAATCGTCGATGAGATTGGCCTGCCGAAAGGCGTCTTTAACCTGGTGCTGGGCCGGGGTGAAACCGTCGGACAGGAGCTGGCCGGGAATCCGAAAGTGGCGATGGTCAGCATGACCGGCAGCGTCGGGGCAGGTGAAAAGATCATGGCTGCGGCTGCGAAAAACATCACCAAAGTGGGGCTGGAGCTGGGCGGTAAAGCCCCGGCCATCGTGATGGACGATGCCGATTTTGAGCTGGCCGTGAAGGCCATTGTGGATTCACGCGTCATCAATACCGGGCAGGTGTGTAACTGCGCGGAACGTGTCTATGTCCAGAAGGGGATCTACGACCGCTTTGTGAATCGTCTGGGCGAGGCAATGAAAGCCGTCCAGTTTGGCAATCCGGCTGAGCGAACGGATATTGCCATGGGGCCGCTGATCAACGCCGCCGCGCTGGAGCGCGTGGAGCAGAAGGTGGCGCGCGCGGTGCAGGAGGGGGCCAAAGTGGTCCTTGGCGGTAAAGCGGCAGAAGGTAAAGGGTATTTTTATCCCCCAACGCTGCTGCTGGACGTGCGTCAGGATATGGCCATCATGCACGAAGAGACCTTTGGCCCGGTGCTGCCGGTGGTGGCTTTCGACACACTGGAAGAGGCCCTGAACATGGCCAACGACAGCGACTACGGTTTAACCTCGTCTGTTTATACGCAGGACCTGAACGTCGCCATGAAAGCCATTAAGGGGCTTAAGTTCGGCGAGACCTACATTAACCGTGAAAACTTTGAAGCGATGCAGGGCTTCCATGCGGGCTGGCGGAAATCCGGAATCGGCGGGGCAGATGGTAAACACGGTCTGAATGAGTATTTGCAGACGCAGGTGGTCTATTTACAGTCGTAATCAGGAGCCCCCTCCATGCGAGGGGGTTCACATTTTCAGGAAAGGTGGTTATGTTGGCGCGATAATGGTTATTTATCGGGAAACAACATGCGCACAAAATATACGGGTCTGCAAATCAGCATTCACTGGCTGGTTTTTCTGTTAGTTATTATGGCCTATTGCGCCATGGAGTTCAGGGGATGGTTCCCGCGAAGCGATCGTCCGCTCATTAATATGATCCACGTTTCCTGCGGGATCAGCATCCTGGTGCTGATGGTGGCGCGCCTGCTTATCCGCCTCAAATTCCCGGCTCCACCTATTCAACCGAAACCAAAAGCGATGATCACCGGGCTGTCCCATCTGGGGCATCTGGTTATCTACCTGCTGTTCATTGCGCTGCCGCTGATCGGCATGGTGATGATGTATAACCGGGGAAATGACTGGTTTGCGTTTGGCCTGACGATGCCGCATGCGGCGGAGGGGAATTTTGACCTGGTGGATACGCTAAAAGCGTGGCACGTGACGCTGGCGAATCTGGGATATTTCGTGATTGGTTTGCACGCCTTTGCCGCGCTGATGCATCACTATTTCTGGAAAGACAACACGCTGCTGCGGATGATGCCAAAAAAGCGTCAGTAACCGATAATGCCCTGCGAACCCGCAGGGCATTTTTTTGCGGCTTATTGCAGTTGCGCGCGCTCCTGCGCCGTTAAGTCCAGTTCCTGAGTTGTACCCGTTTCTGAAGATTTTACCGCCGCTTCCAGCACCGCCATCACCGCCAGGGCTTCCACCGGCGGGACCGGGTTGTCAATCTTGCCGTTCAGGGCATCGCGCACGTTTATATAGTACTGCCGCTGGTCGCCTTTTGGCGCAGGGATAGCGCTGGCTTCACCCTGGGCATTAAGCAGCACCATAGCGTCGCTGTCTTCACCCCAGCTTTCACTACCCGGAATGACGCCTGCCAGCAGCTGGGCTTCCTGCTGATCGATGCGCGCTTTCACCACGCTAGCCTTGTCACCGTGAATGGTAAAGCGGGATACGCCGCCCGCCACCAGCATGCTGCAATGGAGGACCACTTTGTGTTCCGGATAATTCAGCACCACGTGCGCCCAGTCGTTAATCTCCGCGCCGTCACGCAGGGTGGCGATGTTGCCCTGTACCGACTGCGGCAGACCAAAAAGCTGTAGCGTCTGGTCAATCATGTGCGGGCCTAAGTCGAACCACAGGCCGCTGCCGGGAACGTTTTGCTCTCTCCAGCGCACGCGAACCTCCGGGCGGAAACGATCGATATGCGACTCAAAATGTTTCACCTTGCCGATGCTGCCTTGCGCAATCACCTGCTTAATGCCGAGAAAATCGCTGTCCCAGCGGCGGTTATGGAAGACAGAAAGCAGCAGCTGTTTTTCTTCTGCCAGCGCAATCAGATCCCGCGCTTCCTGCATATCCAGCGTGAACGGCTTATCTACTACCACATGCTTGCCGGCATTGAGCGCCAGGGTGGCCAGCGGCGCATGGGTCGCGTTAGGGGAGGCGATAACCACCAGATCGATATCCGGGTGCTGAATGGCCTCTTCCGGCGTGGCGACAACGAGCACGTCCGGCAGATCGCGTTTCACTTTCTCTTCATCCCGGGATGAGATCACCGCCAGCTTCAGGCCGTCAACGGACTGGATCAGCGGGGCATGGAACGTCTTACCCACAAAACCATACCCGATCAGCGCAATATTCATTGTCTTCACTTTATTCATGACCTTCTCCACGTTAATGTGCGCAAACGGTAACCTGCACGGCGCTATGGTCCCCGAGCTCTGCCCAGGGACGATCTAAAAACAGTTGATGAATCTCGGATAACCCTGACACCAGATACGGTTCGCACTGGTTGAGTTTTAGATGGTCGGCGACTACCCAGTGCGCCTGGCTTGCGGCCAGCATGGCACGCTTCACTTCGGCATCCGCCTCCTGACTGGCGCTCAATCCGAGTTCGGCATGGATGGCGCATGCGCCAAGGATGGCAATATCCGCCCGGTAGCGAGAGAGCAGTGAAAGGGTGGCGCTTCCGGCAAACAGGCGCTGTTTCTGATCCCACTTTCCACCGAGCAGGATCAGGTCGATACCTTCCCGATCGCTCACCTGTTGGGCGATATCAAGAGAAGGGGTGATGATGGTCAGCGGCCCATGAAGGAAAGAGGCAACGGCCAGCAGTGTGCTTCCGGCATCCAGAAACAGCGTCGAGCCCGCAGGCACGCATTGCGCAACCTGTTTACCCAGCCGCTGCTTGATTTCAGGCAGCAAGGTATTCCTGCTAACCCGGTTCATCGTCGAGAGATTCAGCGCGATGGCGCCACCATGGTTTTTTTGTGCCAGTCCCTGTTTTTCCAGGTCGGTCAGATCGCGACGGATAGTGTCCGCTGAAACCTGCAATCGATCTGCCAGCTCGGTAATGCTGGCCTGGCCTTGTTCAGTAATGATATCAAGCACATATTTCTGTCTGGCGGTTTTATGCATGGGCGCAGTATCCTGCAAAATGTCGCAATACTTCGCATTTTACAGCATTTTGCAGAAAAGGGAATCGGGACAGGCGCGGGATGTTATCCAAAAACAGTTTGATGGTGTGATTATTGATATCGCATTAATCAGTCATCAAAAACATGTATGTATCTTTTAGGTATGTTGTTATCGCTATGTTTTACTTATAAATTTGGCTTAAGCTGCCACATTCCAGCGCCTAATTGATATTTATAACTAATTTGTAATTATAAATTAGTGCATATATCTAACAATCTGTGTTTATAAAGTAAAATAATCCAGTTTTATTCGGTGGATTACTTAAGTTGACATTTCTTTGAAAATCTTTGTGTCTGATTCGGGGTGAAATTAACGCAAAAATGTACACCGGGGTATTTTAGAATTTTCTTTATATTACAGGGGGTTTATTTGTTTCATCTGAAAGGTCTTTTATAACGTTTTGTCCAGAAACCCCATCTTTTTTCTTATTTGTAACAACACATTAACATTGCGGGTGTGGTTGCTTATATCACATTTTGTTATGCTGCGAATCAATAAATATTTAAGTAAATTCTTAAAAAAAAAGGATTGAACGGCTCTCGTCTCAATTGAAATGGGTTAGGGGAACTCTTGCCCGGAATTAATGGAGAAGGGGCAATGGATTTCTGGCGAATTATTTGTACCTCTTCCTGGGTATTTATTTGGCTATCACCTGGAGTCGGGGGATATTATGAAGATGAAATACAATAACAGGTTACTCAGATTATCTGCCTCCCTGACCTTAATTTCGTTGGTGGTGACTGCGGCTAATGCAAATAACGGCCAGGCGGGGATATCTCCCGTTGCGGCAATGACGATGAAAGAAAGTATTCTTTTCGCTCTCGATCGCGACCCCTCGGTGAGTCAGCAGGCGGCACAGCTGGGGATCGGCCAGGCACAAATAGACGAAGCGCGCAGTGGCTGGATGCCACAAATAGCCCTGAACGGGAGTACAGGTCACAGCCAGACCACCGATTCAAGCGGCTCGTTGCGAAATTCCGCAGCCTGGGGCCTGAGTCTGACGCAGCTGGTGTACGATTTTGGCAAGACCAACAACAGCATCAGCCAGTCTTCAGCTCAGCGTGACAGCTATCGCTACCAGCTGATGAGCACGATGTCTGCCGTCGCGGAAAAAACGGCCCTCAGCTATGTGGAAGTGAAACGCTACAGCGATCTGTTGCAGGCGGCAAAAGAGAACGTGCAGGCGCTTAAAAACGTTGAGCAGCTGGCAAAACTCCGCGCCGACGCTGGCGTAAGCTCCACCTCTGATGAGCTTCAGACCCGCACCCGTATTGCCGGGATGCAGGCGACGGTAGAGCAGTACAATGCGTCCCTGAACAGCGCCCGCGCGCGGCTGGCGGTATTAACTGGCATACAGGCTGAACGCTATTCACCGGTTCCGGGAGGTCTGGCCGTGGAGCCGGATTCTCTCAATCGGATTGATTATTCACTGATCCCAACGGTGATGGCCGCGCAGAACATGGAGCGTTCAGCCCAGTACGGCGTAGAAACCGCGAAGTCTCAGCACTGGCCGACCTTAAGCCTGAAAGGGGGCCGCACCCGCTATGAGTCGGATAATCGCGCGTACTGGGATGATCAGATCCAGCTCAATATTGACGCACCGCTTTATCAGGGCGGCGCGGTCTCGGCGCGCGTCCGTCAGGCCGAGGGCGCAAGGGCAATGGCATCGTCTCAGGTCGATCAGGCCCGTTTTGATGTCCTGCAAAAAGCCTCCGTCGCACAGGCCGACTGGACCGGGGCGCGTGGACGAATGGAAGCCGGGAAACGTCAGCTGGAAAATGCGTTGCGCGCCCGCGATGTCTACAAAAATGAATATACCCTGAGCAAGCGCAGCATTAACGATCTGCTCAGCGTGGAGCAGGATGTCTGGTCTGCCACCTCCGCGAAAATAATGGCTGAATACGATGGCTGGAGTGCGGCGATTAATTACGCCTCTGCGGTGGATAATCTCATGCCGCTTATCGGAATAGAGAAAAACGCTGCCGCGAAATTACCTGATTTAAGTTAAAAAAGGCGCGCCTTTCTGCGCGAAATAAGTCAGACAATAATGGGTGATTTTTCCCAAGGATAGCTACATCCCTCTGGTGGACATATCCACAGGAATACGCGCACCTGCAAGGAGAAGAATATGAGTACCGCAAAAGTTGTTGATGTCATCATTCGCAAAACGGCAGAGAAGACGAAATTAACCGGTGAAGGGAATCTCTCGGTTTCTATTTCCTCACCGAGCGTGATTGAAATTCAGGGTTCTGCTCAGGACGTGGTGCGTTATGTCCGCCAGGGGAATGACCTCCTCATTTATATGAAAGATGGCAGCGTGATCCGCTGCAATAATTATTTTGTCGAAGACACGGAAACCCATAATCATTCCGAACTGGTATTTAACGATAACCAGGCGTTGACGCATATTTCATTTGCCGATGCCGGCGAAGCATCAGGCGTTGCCGCCACCGAATTAACCGCCCAGGCTGCACCCATTAGCAGCATTGAACCTTTCCTGGAGCAGGGAAGCGTATTAAGCGATGCGCCGTGGGGCTGGATTGCCGGTGCGGCGTTAGGGGGCGGTGCGATCGGCGCACTGCTGGCTCACGGCGGCGATGGCGAAACCAAAACCAGGGTTATTGATAATACAAAAGAAGTCGAAAGCGCTACGCCGACATTTTTGCTGGCGGACAACGCGGGTGACAAGCAGGGCGTGCTGAGTGCAAAAGAGGTCACGGATGATAACACCCCCACCTTCAGCGGTACCGGGCAGCCGGGCGCGACCATTCAGGTTAAAGACGGCAGCGGCAGCACCATCGCCAGCACCATGGTCGCGAAGGACGGCACCTGGACGGTAACACTCCCGACCCAGGCGGACGGGGAACATACCTGGTCCGTCGTACAGATCGACGGCAGTAAAACGACCTCTGCGGGCAGTATTACCGTAACCGTTTCTACAGCGGATACCAGCGTGACGCTCGCCACCACGGCGGGCGATAACGTGATCAACGCCAGCGAACAGTCCGCGGGCTTTACGCTGTCCGGCACCAGCAAAAACCTGGCGCAGGGAACGGAGCTTACCGTCACGCTCAACGGTAAAACCTATACCGCAGAAGTGGGAGCAAACGGCGCATGGAGCGTGAAGGTGCCTGCTGCCGACGCACAGGCGCTGGGCGATGGTACCTGGACGGTCAACGTCAGCGGAAAAGACGCGGCGGGCAACACCGTGTCCGGCAGCCAGACGATTGGCGTGGATACCGCCTCGCCAGTGATCTCTGTCGACACGATCGCCCAGGACAACATCATCAACGCGGCTGAACATAATCAGCCGCTGACGCTGACGGGGAAAACCGATGCGGAAGCGGGCCAGATTGTGTCGGTCACGCTGAACGGCAAAAATCACACGGCGACCGTGGGCAGCGACGGCAGCTGGTTCGTTACGCTTCCGGCCAGTCAAGTACAGACGCTGGCTAACGGCGAGTACACCCTGACGGTAAACGTCAGCGACAAAGCGGGTAATGGGTCCTCCATCACCGCCGATTTCACGGTCGATACCGCAGCGCCAGTGGTCACTATCAACACCGTCGCGGGCGACGACATTCTGAACACCAGCGAGCAGGGGCAGGCGCAGATTATTTCCGGCCAGGCGAACGGCGCGGCGGAGGGCGACGTAGTCACCGTGACCGTTGGCGGCAAGACCTTTACCGGTGTCGTCCAGGCGGACGGCAGCTGGAGCGTCGGCGTGCCTGCCTCCGTCATTGGCGCGCTGGGGGAAGGTAGCCACAGCATTTCGGTCGCCGTGACCGATGCGGCGGGCAACACCGGCAGCGCGACGCACGGCATTACGCTGAGCGGCAACCCGCCGGAATTTACCCTTGATCCCATCAGCCAGGATAACGTCCTGAATGCGCAGGAGGCCATGCAGCCCCTGAGCCTGAGCGGGACCAGTAATCTGCCGAACGGCAGCGCTGTCACCGTGACGCTGAACAACGTTAACTATCAGGCCACCGTTGAGAACGGTCGCTGGTCCGTTCAGGTGCCGGTCTCCGACGTGCTGGATCTGGCGAATACCCTTTACACCGTCAGCGTCAGCGGCACCGACAGCGTGGGTAACAGCGGCTCCGCCGAGGCGAATCTGCTGGTAGACACCGTGCTGCCGCAGGTGATCGTCAACACCTTTGCCGGGGATAACCTGGTCAATAACGCCGAAGCGGCGGTTGACCAAACCCTCAGTGGACGCGTCACCGGCGCGGCGGCGGGCGATACCGTCTCAGTCACCGTGGGCGGCAAGAGCTACACCGCGACGGTTGGCAGCGACCTGAAATGGAGCGTGACGATCCCATCGGCCGACCTCCAGGCGTTTGGCGACGGCGATTTAACCTTCAGCGCCTCTGTCACCAATGCGCACGGCAATACCGGCACCGGCGAACGTGATATCAACATCAACGCCGAACTGCCGGGCCTGCGCGTGAACACGATCTCTGGCGATGACGTGATTAACGCCATCGAGCAGCAGCAGGATCTGGCCGTCACCGGCTCCAGCACTCATCTGGCCGAAGGCACACAGATCACCGTTACCATCAATAATGTCGAATACGTCACCACGGTTAACGCCAGCGGCAGCTGGCAGATTGGCGTGCCGGCGGCGGACCTTCAGGCATGGACGGCGGGAGGCATCACCGTCAGCGTCAGCGCGGAAGATGCCTGGGGCAACACCGTGGCGGCTGAACACCCGATCGAGCTTGACCTGAATGCGGTGGCTGTCACCATCAATACCGTAACCACTGACGATATGCTCAACGCGGCAGAAAAAGGCGCGGATGTCACGCTTTCTGGTCAGACGCAGGGCGTGGAGGCCGGGCAGACCGTGGTGGTGAAATTCGCGGATCAAACCTTTACTGCACAGGTGCAGCAGGACGGCTCCTGGCACCTGACCGTTCCGGCGAGCGCGATGGAAACGCTGATCGACGGGCGTGCGCAGGTGAGCGTCAGCGTGACTAACGTCAACGGCAACAGCGCGGACGCCTCACGCGTGGTGATCGTCGATACGCAGCCGCCAGCCATTACGCTTGATAACCTGACCGACGACAACATCATTAATGCGGCAGAAGCGCAGCAGGATCTGGTGCTCAGCGGCAGCACAACCGCTGAAACGGGCCAGACGGTCACCGTGACGCTGAACGGTAAATCTTACCAGACCACGGTACAGGCGGACGGTCGCTGGCAGCTGAACGTGCCTGCCGCCGACGTGGGCGCGCTGACCGATGGCAATGTCACCGTGACGGCCACCGTCAGTGACGTGGCGGGCAACAGCAGCAGCGCGGACCGCGTTGGGCTGGTGGATGCCACCGTACCGCAGGTGACCATCAACGATTTCGTCACCGACACCAACACCGTTAACCAGCTGGCCCATGCTCAGGCGCAGATCCTGAGCGGCTCCGTCACCGGCGCGGCGGCGGGCGATTTGGTCACCATCACCATCAATAACGTGGACTACACCACCGTGGTGGATGCGGCAGGAAACTGGAGTCTCGGCCTGCCTGCGTCCGTCATTCAGGGGCTGACGGACGGCACCTGGACTATTAACGTCTCCGTGACCGATCGGTCCGGCAACACCGGCAGCAGTTCAGCGGATGTGGTGGTCAATACTGTGACGCCCGTTATCGGTATTAACACGCTGGCAGCGGATGACGTGATCAATGCGGCAGAGAAGGGCGAAGATCTGCTGCTTTCCGGTACCAGCAACCAGCCGGAAGGAACCACCATCACTGTTAATCTGAACGGTATCAACTACACCGCCACCACCGACGTCAGCGGCAACTGGAGCGTTACCGTACCCGCCTCTGCGGTGAGCGCGCTGGGTGAAGCCAATTACACCGTAACGGCGAGCGTCACCGATAATGTGGGCAATAGCGCCGCTGCCACGCACGATGTGCTGGTGGACAGCTCGCTGCCGGTTGTTACCCTCAACAACTTCGCGGGCGACAATATCGTCAACGCGGCGGAAGTGGCCGCAGGGCAAACCCTGACCGGAAAGGTTTCTAACGCGGCATCGGGCGATACCGTCACGATTATCCTCGGCGGGCAGACATACACGGCTACCGTACAGGACGATCTCACCTGGAGCCTGCCGTTAACCCAGAGTCAGTTAACCGCGCTCGGCAACGGCGATCTGACCGTATCGGCCAGCGTGACGAACGCGCACGGCAATACCGGATCGTCTTCCCTGGATGTCACCATTGACGCCGAGCTGCCCGGCCTGCGCATTGATACCGTCGCCGGTGACGACGTCATTAACGTTATTGAACACGTGCAGAACCTGGTTATCTCCGGCACCAGCACCGACCTGGCGGCGGGTAGCACCGTCACCGTGACCATCAACGGCAAGAGTTATTCCGCATCGGTACTGGCGGACGGCACATGGCAGGCTGCGGTTCCGGCCGCAGACGTCTCCCGGTGGGCGGACGGGTCGCTCACCATCAGCGCCAGCGCGCAGGATACCTCCGGCAACCCGGTGAACATCGGTACCGTTGTGGATGTCGATCTCGCCCCGGTGGCGATAAGCATTAACAGCGTGACGGACGACAACGTGCTGAACGCGGCAGAAAAAGGCCAGGATCTGGTGCTGTCCGGCTCCTCCTCGAACGTTGAAGCGGGCCAGACCGTTACCATTATCTTTGCGGGTAAAACCTGGACCACGACGGTCGATGCCAACGGTGACTGGACCTGCACCGTACCGGCTGCCGATCTGAGCGGCCTGAAGGACGGCGAAGCCAGCGTACAGGTCAGCGTAACCAACGTGAACGGCAACGCGGCCTCTTCCTCGCTGGCATTCAGCGTCGCTACCGCCGCGCCAGCGGTCACCATCAACACCATCAGCGGCGACAACATGCTGAATGCGGCAGAGGCGGCGCAGGAGCTGACCCTGAGCGGGAGGTCTACTGCCGAAGCAGGCCAGACGGTCACCGTGACCTTCAACGGCAATCAGTACACCGCCCAGGTGCAGGCAAACGGCAGCTGGACGCTGGACGTACCGGCGGCGGATCTGGCGGGGATCGCCGACGGCAGCGCGGCGGTCACGGTGACCGTGTCCGATAAAGCGGGCAACCCGGCCAGTGCAGGGGCGTCCGTGCTGGTCGACACTACCGTGCCGCAGATTACCTTCGACATTGTGGCGGGCGACGACATTGTTAATATTGCCGAGCACGGCCAGGCGCTGATTGTCACCGGCAAGGTGACGGGCGCGCAGGCGGGCGATGTGATTACCTTGACCCTGAACGGCAAAGACTACACAGCGATGCTGGACGGTGCCGGTAACTGGAGCGTGGGCGTTCCGGCGACGGACGTGGGCGCGCTGGCTAACGGCGATCAGACGATCTCCGCCACGGTCACCGATAAAGCGGGCAACAGCACCAGCGCGACGCATGCGTTTGACGTTTCCCTGACCGCGCCGGTGATTGCCATCAATACCCTGGCGGTTGACGACGTGATCAACGCGACCGAAAAAGGCCAGGACCTGTTGATCTCCGGTACCAGCAACCAGCCGGACGGGACCCGCATCACCGTAACCCTGAACGGTATCAGTTACGCCGCCACCACCGATGCCAGCGGTAACTGGAGCGTCACCGTTCCGGCGGCAAACGTCTCGGCATTGGGCGAAGCGAGCTATAGCGTGACGGCCAGCGTGACCGATACTGCGGGTAATAGTGCGAACACCAGCCATAGCGTGCTGGTCGACAGCGCGCTGCCGCAGGTCACCATTAATGCGGTTGCCACCGACGACGTCATTAACGCGGCGGAAGTGGCTTCCGGACAAACCCTGAGCGGGAAAGTGAGCGGTGCCGCGAGTGGTGACACTGTCACAATTTCGGTGGGTGGCAATACCTACACGACAACCGTGCAGGACGATTTAAGCTGGTCGGTTAACGTCGCGTCTGACGTGTTAACCGCCATCGGCAACGGCGACCTGACCGTATCCGCCAGCGTCACTAACGGCCACGGTAATACCGGCTCCGGCGAGCGCGACATCACGATTGATGCCAACCTGCCTGGCCTGCGGGTCGATAAGGTGGCGGGTGACGACGTGATCAACAGCATCGAACACGGACAAAACCTGATTATCACCGGCTCCAGCGACGGTCTGGCAGCGGGTTCAGCATTGACGGTGACCGTTAACGGTAAAACCTACGCGGCCACCGTACTGGCAGACGGTACCTGGACGGCCGCCGTTCCGGCAGCAGACGTCGGCGCGCTGAGCGAAGGCACCGTCACCGTGACCGTTGAAGGCCAGAGCGCAGCGGGCAACCCGGTTTCTATCAGCCACGACGTGAAGGTCGACCTGGCGACGGTTGCTATCAGCATTGACGCTATCGCTACCGACGACGTAATCAATGCGGCAGAAAAAGGCGCAGATCTGGTGCTGTCGGGTGCCACCACCAACGTGGAAGAAAACCAGACCGTTACCATCACTTTCGGCGGTAAGACCTATAGCGCGACGGTGGATGCCAGCGGCAACTGGACGGCGACCGTACCGTCTGCCGATTTAGGTAGCCTGAAAGACGGCGACGCCAGCGTGCAGGTCAGCGTCACCAACGTGAACGGCAACAGCGCCTCGGCGGGCCGCGAGTACAGCGTGGACGCCACCGCGCCGACGGTGTCCATCGAGATCGTCAGCGACAACAACATCATCAACGCGGCCGAAGCGCAGCAGGATCTGGTCGTTAACGGTGTCTCCAACGCCGAAGCGGGCCAGACCGTCACCGTGACGCTGAACGGCGTGGACTACACCACCACCGTACAGGCGAACGGCAGCTGGAGCGTCACCGTACCGTCTGCGGATATCGGCGCGATTACCGACGGCAGTTACACCATCACGGCAGCCGTCGCGGATAAGGCGGGTAACCCGGCCTTGGCGGACCGCGATGTGCTGGTGGATACCACGGTGCCACAGCTGACCATTAACACCGTTTCCGACGACGACGTGATCAACAGCGCCGAGCATGCGCAGGCGCTGATTGTCACCGGTTCCGTGACCGGTGCGGCGGCGGGCGACGTGGTGACCGTCACCATCAATAACAAAGATTACACGGCGACCCTGGACGCTTCCGGCAGGTGGAGCGTGGGCGTGCCTGCGGCGGACGTGAGTGCCCTGACCGCCGGGGATCACACCATCACCGCGGCACTGACCGATAAAGCCGGAAACAGCAACAGCACAACGCACGAGGTTGAAGTCAACCTCACTGCGCCGGTGCTGACCATTGACACCGTGTCCGGCGACGATGTGATCAACAGCAGTGAGAAAACGCAGGATCTGACCATCACAGGTACGGCTTCCGGGCTGGCCGCGGGCGCGGTGGTCACCGTGATGCTCAACGGCAAAGCGTACAGCGCCACGGTGGATACCAATGGCCAATGGACCACAACCGTTCCGGCGAGCGAGGTGGGGCAACTGGGTGAAGCGCTTTACACCGTGTCGGCCTCCGCAACGGACAGCGTCGGCAACAGCACCAGCACCTCGCACACCGTGAACGTGGAATCCGTGCTGCCTGGCGTCATCATTAACGCCGTGGCGGGCGACGACGTGATCAACGCGGCGGAGCTGGCAACCGGCCAGACCATTAGCGGCACAGTGGTGAATGCCGAAGCGGGCAACACCGTGACTGTGTCTGTTGGCGGCCATAACTACACCGCAACGGTGCAGAGCGATCTGACCTGGTCCGTCAGCGTACCGGAATCTGTGCTCACCGCGCTGGGCAATGGCGATCTGACCGTGACCGCCAGCGTCACGAACGGCGTGGGCAACAGCGGCAGCGGAGAGCGCGATATCACTATCGACGCGAATCTGCCGGGCCTGCGCGTGGACACCGTAGCGGGCGATGACGTGATTAACAGCATCGAACACGGGCAGAATCTGATTATCACGGGTTCAAGCGACGGCCTGACGGCGGGCACAGCGCTGACCGTCACCGTAAACGGTAAAACCTATGCAGCCACGGTGCTGGCAGACGGCACCTGGAGCGCGGCGATCCCTTCTGCGGACGTGAGTGCCCTTGCCGCAGGCGCGGTCACCGTGAACGTTGAAGGCCAGAGCAGCGCGGGCAATCCGGTGACTATCAACCATGATGTGACGGTGGATCTGGCAAACGTCGCGATCAGCATTGACGCCATTGCTTCCGACGACGTTATCAACGCCGCCGAGAGGGGTGCGGATCTGGTGCTCTCCGGCACCACCGCGAATGTAGAGGAAAATCAAACCGTCACCATCACCTTCGGCGGCAAGAGCTACACCGCCACGGTGGACGCTGAGGGTAAATGGACCGCCACGGTGCCGTCTGCGGATCTGACTGGTCTGAAAGACGGTGATGCCAGCGTGCAGGTGAGCGTCACCAACGTGAACGGCAACAGCGCGTCTGCGGGCCGCGAGTACAGCGTGGATGCTACCGCGCCGTCCGTGACCATCAACACGATTGCCACCGACGATATCCTCAACGCCTCAGAAGCACAGTCCGACCTGGCAATCTCCGGCACCAGCACCGCCGAAGCAGGCCAGACGGTGATCGTATCGCTGAACGGCAAAGATTACACCACAACCGTCAGCGCGAACGGCAGCTGGACGCTGAACGTGCCGGCAGCTGACCTTGCAGGATTAACCGACGGCATCGTCACCGTAACCGCGAGCGTGAGCGACAAGGCGGGTAACCCGGCGTCGGTTGACCACGCCCTGACGGTGGACGTCACCGTACCTGCGGTGACCATCCACACCGTGGCAGGCGACGACGTGATTAACGTGGCTGAACACAATCAGGCGCAGATTATCAGCGGCTCCGCCACCGGCGCGGCGGCGGGCGATAAGGTCACCGTCACGATCGGCGGCCAGACTTATACCACCGTGCTGGATGCGGCGGGTAACTGGAGCGTGGGCGTTCCGGCGAATGTGATTTCAGGCCTCAGCGACGGCACCGTGACCGTCTCTGTGTCAGTCACCGACGCGGCGGGCAATACCGGCAGCGGCACGCATAATGTGACCGTCGATACCGGTCTGCCATCGGTCAGCTTCAACGCCATCAGTGATGACAACGTCCTGAACGCCGTTGAAAAAGGCCAGGATCTGAGCGTCAGCGGCACCAGCGCCAACCTGGCGGAAGGCACCCAGGTCACCGTGACCCTGAACGGTAAAAACTACACGGCGACAACTGCGGCAGACGGCACCTGGAGCCTGACGGTTCCGGCTGCGGATCTGACCGGTCTCGGTCAGGCCAGTTACACCCTGAACGCGACGGCCACCAACGGCGTGGGCAATAGCGTGAGCAGTTCTGCGAACCTGCTTGTCGACACCGCGCTGCCAACCGTCACCATCAACACCGTGGCGGGCGACAACGTCATCAACGCGGCGGAAGTGGCCGCGGGTCAGACCCTGAGCGGCACCGTGGCGAATGCCGAAGCGGGCAACACCGTGACCGTGACTATCGGCGGCTACAGCTACACCGCAACGGTGCAGAATAATTTGTCCTGGTCCGTCAACGTGCCGTCTGACGTGCTGACCGCACTCGGCAACGGCAGCCTGAGCGTAACCGCGACCGTCACCAACGGCCACGGCAACACCGGCACCGGCGAGCGCGAGATCGCTATCGACGCTAACCTGCCGGGGCTGCGCGTCGATACCGTGGCGGGTGACGACGTGGTCAACACCATCGAGCACGCGCAGAACCTGATTGTTTCAGGCACCAGCGACGGGCTGGCGCCGGGCACGGCGCTGACGGTTACCGTCAACGGTAAAGATTACGCGGCAACGGTGCTGGCAGACGGCACCTGGCGCGCTGCGATCCCGTCCACCGACGTGAGCGCGTGGCCGGAAGGCACCGTGAAAATCAGCGTTACCGGTGACAGCGCGGCGGGTAATCCGATCACCATCAGCCACGACGTGACCGTTGATCTGGCTACCGTTGCCATCAGCATCAATGCGCTTGCCACCGACGACGTGATTAACGCGGCGGAGAAGGGCGCGGATCTGGTGCTGTCCGGTGTGACCACCAACGTGGAAGCCGGGCAGACCGTGACCATTAGTCTGAACGGCAGGATCTACACCACCACCGTGGACGACAGCGGCAACTGGACTTACACCGTGCCGTCAGCGGATCTGGCTGGCCTGAAGGATGGTGACGCCAGCGTACAGGTGAGCGTCACCAATGTGAACGGCAACAGCGCCTCGGCGGGCCGTGAGTACAGCGTGGATGCTACCGCGCCGTCCGTGACCATCAACACCATTGCCACCGACGATATCCTCAACGCCTCAGAAGCGCAGTCCGACCTGGCAATCTCCGGCACCAGCACCGCCGAAGCGGGCCAGACGGTGACCGTATCGCTGAACGGCAAAGATTACACCACAACCGTCAGCGCGAACGGCAGCTGGACGCTGAACGTTCCGGCGGCGGATCTGGCAGGATTAAGCGACGGCAGCGTCACCGTGACCGCGAGCGTGAGCGACAAGGCGGGTAACCCGGCGTCGGCGGACCACAACCTTACGGTGGACGTCACCGTTCCGGCAGTGACCATCCACACCGTGGCAGGCGACGACGTGATTAACGTGGCTGAACACAATCAGGCGCAGATTATCAGCGGCTCCGCCACCGGCGCGGCGGCGGGCGATAAGGTCACCGTCACGATCGGCGGCCAGACTTATACCACCGTGCTGGACGCGGCGGGTAACTGGAGCGTGGGCGTTCCGGCGAATGTGATTTCAGGCCTCAGCGACGGCACCGCGACCGTCTCTGTGTCAGTCACCGACGCGGCGGGCAATACCGGCAGCGGCACGCATAATGTGACCGTCGATACCGGTCTGCCATCGGTCAGCTTCAACGCCATCAGCGATGACAACGTCCTGAACGCCGTTGAAAAAGGCCAGGATCTGAGCGTCAGCGGCACCAGCGCCAACCTGGCGGAAGGCACCCTGGTCACCGTGACCCTGAACGGTAAAAACTACACGGCGACAACTGCGGCAGACGGCACCTGGAGCCTGACGGTTCCGGCTGCGGATCTGACCGGTCTCGGTCAGGCCAGTTACACCCTGAACGCGACGGCCACCAACGGCGTGGGCAACAGCGTGAGCAACACCGCGAACCTGCTGGTAGATACCGCGTTGCCAACCGTCACCATCAACACCATTGCGGGCGATAACGTCATCAACGCGGCGGAAGTGGCCGCGGGTCAGACCCTCAGCGGCAAGGTAGCGAACGCGGAGGCGGGCAATACCGTCACCGTGACCATTGGCGGCAACACGTACACCGCGACAGTGCAGAGCGATCTGACCTGGTCCGTGAACGTGCCGGAATCCGTCCTGACGGCGCTGGGCAACGGCGACCTGACGGTGTCTGCGACTGTGACCAACGGCCACGGCAACATGGGAACGGGCGAGCGCGATGTCACCATCGACGCCAGCCTGCCGGGGCTGCGCGTGAATACCGTGGCGGGCGATGACGTGATCAACAGCATTGAGCATGGTCAAAACCTGATCGTCTCCGGCACCAGTGACGGGCTGGCGGCAGGCACAACGCTCACCGTGACCGTGAATGGCAAGACCTATGCCGCGTCGGTACTGGCAGACGGCTCCTGGACCGCGGCGATCCCGGCGGCAGACGTGGGCGCTCTGGCCGCAGGCACGATGACCGTCACCGTAGCGGGCCAGAGCACGGCGGGCAACCCGGTCTCCATCAGCCATGACGTGACCGTCGATCTGGCGGCGGTGGCTATCAGCATTGATGCGATTGCCACCGACGACGTTATTAACGCGGCGGAGAAAGGCGTGGATCTGGTGCTCTCCGGCAGCACCTCGAACGTTGAGGAAAACCAGACCGTTACCGTTACCTTCGGCGGCAAGACGTACACCGCGAAGGTGGATGCTGACGGTAACTGGACGGCCACCGTGCCTTCCGCCGATCTCGCGGGCCTGAAGGACGGTGACGCCAGCGTGCAGGTGAGCGTCACCAACGCGCACGGCAACAGCGCCTCGGCGGGCCGCGAATACAGCGTGGACGCGACTGCGCCAACCGTGACCATTGATACGGTAGCCGGCGACAACGTGATCAACGGCAGCGAAGCGGCTGCGGGCGTGGCCATTTCCGGCACCACCACGGCTGAAGTCGGTCAGACGGTCACCGTGACGCTGGGCGGAAACAGCTACACCGCACAGGTTCAGCAGGGCGGCGTCTGGAGCGTGAACGTGCCGGGCACAGACCTTTCCGCACTGGCGGATAACGGTTACACCGTGCAGGCCAGCGTGAGTGACGCCGCGGGTAATCCGGGCAGCGCGGGGAAAGCGATTACGCTTGATACCACGCCGCCGACCGTCAGCTTTAACGTTGTGGCGGGCGATGACGTCATCAACAGCGTGGAGCACGGGCAGGCGCAGATCGTCAGCGGCACCGCAACCGGCGCCAGCGTCGGCGATAAGGTGGTCATCACCATCGGTTCGAACCAGTACACCACCACCGTTGACGCCAGCGGCAAATGGAGCGTGGGTGTTCCGGCCAGCGTGATTTCCGCGCTGACCGACGGCACCGTAACCCTTAGCGCGACTATCACCGACAGCGCAGGCAATAGCAGCACTCAGACTCATGACGTGGTGGTAAATACCGCATCGGTCGCGCTGACCGTCAACACCCTCAGCGGTGATGACGTGATCAATGCGGCAGAAGCGGGCGCGTCGCTGGTCATCAACGGCTCCAGCGCGCAGTTCGCCAGCGGTACGCAGGTCACTATCACCCTGAATGGTAAGAGCTATACGGCCACTATCCAGAGCGATGGCTCCTGGACAACCACCGTACCGGCCGCCGACGTGGGCACCCTGGCCGACGGCGCGAGCTACCAGGTTTCTGTTTCGGCGCAGGACAGCGCCGGGAACAGCGCCTCGGCGACGCACACCATCAGCGTGGATACCACTGCGCCGGTGGTGAGCATTGGGAAGCTGTCGGTTGACGACATGCTGAACGCCGCGGAAGCGCAGCAGCCGCTGACCGTGCACGGATCTTCCAGCGCGGAGGCGGGTCAGACCGTTACCGTGACGCTGGGAGGAAAAACCTACACTGCGCTTGTCGGCAGCGACGGCACCTGGACGCTCGACGTGCCGGCAGCCGACCTGGCCGCCCTGAGCCAGGGCGCGCTGACGGTCACCGCTTCGGTCAACGATAAAGCCGGTAACAGCGGCCAGACGACGCATACCTTAACGGTCGATACCATCGCGCCAGCCGTCACCATTAGCACCGTGGCCGATGACGATATCGTCAACAACGCCGAGCAGCTGGCGGGGCAGACCATCAGCGGGACCACCACCGCGGAACAGGGCCAGACGGTGACCGTCTCCTTCAACGGCCACAGCTATCAGGCGACCGTGGCGGCTAACGGCTCCTGGTCGGTCTTCGTGCCGGGGCGTGATTTCCTTGGCCTGAGCGACGGGGATTACACCATTACGGCTACGGTGAGCGATAAGGCAGGTAACCCGGGCAGCGCAACGCACGACGTGACGCTTAACGGCGACGTGCCGACCATCGCCATTAACACCTTTGCGCAGGACGATATCGTAAATGCCGCCGAACATGGCACGCCACTGGTTATCAGCGGCACCACCGATGCGCCAGCGGGCCAGACGGTGACAATTACGCTTAACGGTAAAACCTACACGGCTACCGTTCAAAATGACGGCACCTGGAGCTATACGGTCGGCAGCGCAGACGTGACCGCGCTGGCGGACGGCGGTTCGTACGTGATTAACGCGCAGGTGAGCAACGCCATCGGCAACAGCGTCAGCGATAACCACACCGTAACCGTGGATCTCACCGCACCGTCGATGGGGATCAGCATTGATTCCCTGCAAAACGATACCGGCCTCAGCGCGAATGACTTCATCACCAACGACAGCCAGGTGGTGGTGAATGGTTCCCTGACCGCGCAGCTCGGCAATAACGAGAAGGCGCAGATCAGCCTTGACGGCGGCGTCACCTGGATCGACCTGACCGTCACCGGCACCACCTGGCGCTACACTGATGGCCGCACCCTGACGGACGGTACGTATCAGTACCAGGTACGCGTGATTGATAACGCGGGCAACGTTGGGGCAACGGACAGCCAGGACGTGGTAATCGATCTGACGAAGCCTGTGGCGGCGACCATTACCGTGGATTCCGTCTCGCAGGATACCGGCCTGTCCGACAGCGACTTCATTACCAGCGACAACCAGATCAGCCTGAAAGGTACGCTCGGCGCGGCCCTGGGCAGCGGCGACCACGCCCAGATCAGCCTGGACGGTGGCGCGACCTGGACTGACGTGAGCGTTAGCGGCCTGAGCTGGACGTATATTGATGGCCGTACGCTGACCGACGGGGATTACAACTACCAGCTGCGCGTGATTGACGACGCGGGGAATATCAGCGCCACCACCAGCCAGGTGGTGACCATTGATACCGTCGCGCCGGACGCCAGCAAAACGATCGCTATCGACAGCATCAGCGATGATACCGGCCTGAGCAGCAGCGACTTTATCACTCGCGACACGTCCCTGACCCTGCACGGCTCACTCGGCGCGACGCTGGCCGACGGCGAATATGCCCAGATCAGCATCGACGGCGGCGTCACCTGGCAGAACGTGATCGTCACCGGCAACAGTTGGTACTACGTGGACGGCCGCACGCTGGGTAACCAGACCTATGACTACTACGTTCGCGTAGTGGATGCGGCGGGCAACGTGGGTGCCAGCGCTCATCAGCAGGTGACGGTCGATACGGTCGCGCCGGATGCGGCGATTACGGTGACCGTGGATAACATCACCGTCGATAGCGGTTTCGATAACAATGACTTCCTGACCAGTTCGACCTCGTACACGCTCAACGGGACGCTCGGGGCCGAACTCGGGGCGGGTGAGTATGTGCAGGTGAGCATGGATGGCGGCACCACCTGGGTTTACGCCACGGTAAGCGGTACCCAGTGGCGCTATACCGACGCGCGCACCCTGGCCGACGGCGACTACCGCTATCAGGTGCGGGTTGTCGATCAGGCGGGCAACGTCGGGGCCACCACCACGCAGGACGGGACGGTGGATACCCAGGCGCCGCAGTACGGCATCACCATTGACAGCATCAGCGAAGATACCGGGCAGTCCGGAAGTGATTTCATCACCATGGACACCTCGCTGACAATCAACGGTTCGTTGGGCAGCGCGCTGGCCAGCGACGAGCGCGTACAGATTAGCCTCGACGGCGGCAATACCTGGATTGACGCTACCGTCACTAACCAGCGCTGGAGCTATACGGACACCCGCGATCTGGCGGACGGGGATTACAACTACCAGGTGCGGATCATCGACCAAGCGGGCAACGTCGGCTCAACCACTTCGCAGGTAGTAACGGTTGATACCACGCCGCCTGATACGGTGGGAACGGTGGTCAGCTATACCGACGGGGAAGGCGAACGTCAGGGCAGCTTCGGCGCTTCGGTGGCAACAGATGACAACTCTCCAGTGATTAACGGGACGCTTAACCGTGCGCCGGACAATGGCGAGATCGTGCAACTGTATCGTGACGGTGTGCTGCTGGGACAGGTGACGATGAACGGCGCCGCCAGCTGGTATTTCCAGGACAGTGGTCTGAATGACGGTAATCACGTCTATATGCTGCGTGTGACCGATCTGGCAGGTAACTTCACCGACTCAGATGATTTCGTGCTGAAAGTGGATACGAGTATCCCGACAACCACCGTGACCATTAACCCTCAGACGACGACAGATAGCACCCCGATTCTGAGTGGACTGGTATCGGCGGGACTGACCAACGGCGAGTACGTGGTTATCACCGTGAACGATAAAACCTACACCTCAGAGACTGGCGGTGCGGTCGTGGTCGATCCGGATAACAACACATGGTATTTGCAGCTCCCTGACGGCGATGCGCTGAGCGTGAAGAATTATGATGTTACGGCACAGGTGAAAAGCAGCGCCGGCAACGGTAATACCGCTGGGTTGACCACCGGTAGCCTGATTGTAGGGAGTGAAGAATCATTGACGCCGGCCTGGTCATTTACCGCCGCGAACTACTCCTATTCTGCCAGCTATATGCTGGATTCGGATGGGCTGTGGACGATTATGGCCAACCAGCAATTCGCATCCGCCAATACCAGTAGCCGTAACGCTTACACCGTTTCAGGCAATTTCTCAATGACGGGAAATTACACAACCGGTACTTACGCGGATATCAACCGCGACGGGCTGGCTGACGTGCTGGCGGAAGGGACAAGTTACTCGTACATGGTGCAGCTGATTAACAATGGAGACGGTACATACACCTCCAGTACGCTGACCAATATGGGGGCTGCGGTGTGGTATGGCGCGGTGGTCGCCATTGACATCAAGGGCGATGGTTACACTGACTTTGTCATCGGCGATGCTGGCGGGCCTGATTCCAGCACCGTCATGCTCAATAACAACGGCACGCTGACGGGCAGTTCGAAGTCCGGTACGTACTCCAGTTTCGTATCGGGATCAACGGTAGGTAACTACAACAGTCTGATTGAAACGTCCGGTGTGGATTTGAACAACGACGGGAAAGTGGATATTGCCCAGCATACGACCAACGGGGGCAACAACTATGCCCTGTCGACCATGTTTAACCAGGGCAATGGCTCATTTACGTGGGGGCAAAACTTCACCAATACCATGTACAGCGGCTATGGTTCCGCCGCAGCGTCCAATGCCGTGAGTATGACCTGGGCCGACTTTAACGGTGATGGTTACATGGACCTGTATATGAGCATGTCCCGTACCTCCAGCGGAACCAGTCAGGGCGGGGTGTTAATGCTGAACGACGGTAGCGGCAACCTTCTGGCCGGCACCGCGGTTGGAACGGCGACCACGGATAAGTTTGTGGGTAACGTCAGCGTGGCGGTGGACTGGAACCTAGACGGTCACATGGACATCATCAAGCTGGCGAATAGCGGGCAGTCTTATCTTTACACCAATGATGGACTGGCAGGTACTGCAAGCTTTACTGCTTCGAAATTCAGTACCGCTACGTCAACTCAGGTATCCGGCGCGGCTCTGCTTGATTACGACTGGGATGGCGCACAGGATCTGCTCATTTTCCGTCAAAACGGTACGGTTTTACTGGAGCGGAATACCAATACGGTCGCACCAGGTACGGCCTTGCATCTGAAGATTGTCGACAGCGAAGGGATTAACGCCTTCTTTGGCAACACTGTCCAGCTGTACAACGCGGCAGGCCAGCTGGTCGCCAGTGAAATCATCAATGCCCAGTCCGGGATTGGCATTAACGATTCCTCGTCGCTCATCAGTTTTTACGGCCTGGATCCCAGCGAGACGTATCACGCGGTGCTGGTTCGTGCCGTTAACGGTGTTTCGAGTAACGTAACCTGGGACGGGCTGACGGCAGGAGACGGTAAAGAAAGTTACGCCCTGACGGCTGAAGCTGCTACGGGCGGTCACCAGGGCACC
The DNA here is from genome assembly GCF_049238425.1 of Enterobacter cloacae complex sp. IR5401. Lineage (NCBI taxonomy): Bacteria > Pseudomonadati > Pseudomonadota > Gammaproteobacteria > Enterobacterales > Enterobacteriaceae > Enterobacter > Enterobacter cloacae complex sp. IR5401. The sequence continues at coordinate 129,602 of NZ_JBMKHN010000004.1, forward strand.
CTGACAGGAACCGGCTACAACGATACCTTTATCGCTGAAGCAGGGACGTATACCTACAACGGTTCCGGTGGCTGGACGACGACCTCTGAACACGACACGTGGAGCAGTACGGGCGGCATGGATGTCGTGGATTATCGCAACGCCACTTCCGGCGTCACCGTCGATTTAGGACGCTCTACGGCGCAGAGTACCGGATTCGATACCGCGACACTGGTGAATATTGAAGGCATCAACGGCTCCGACTATGACGACGTGATCACCGGCAACAGCGGTGATAACCAGTTCGAAGGCAGGGGCGGGAACGACACCTTCAACATCGGCAGCGGCGGTCACGATACGTTGCTCTATAAGCTGATCAACGCGTCTGACGCGACGGGCGGCAACGGCAGCGATGTGGTAAACGGCTTTACCGTCGGCACCTGGGAAGGGACGGCGGATACGGACCGTATCGACCTGCGCGACCTGCTTTCCGACAGCGGTTATACCGGCACCGGCTCGGCGAGCTACGTCAACGGCGTGGCGACGCTGGACAGCAGCGCGGGCAACATCGCCGACTACATCCGCGTGGTGCAGAACGGCAGCAACACCGAGATCCAGGTTGACCTGGATGGCACCGGCGGTCAGTTCTCGCCCACCACGCTGGTGACGCTGAACGGGGTGCAGACAGATCTGGCGACGCTGCTGGCGAACCACCAGCTGTTAATTGCGTAAAACACTGCCGCGGGGAGCGATCCTCGCGGCTTTTTGCGTTTCTTTACACGAATAGCCATAACCCTATATTTCACAAGATTATTTTGCGGGCTCGTTTAGACAGTGTTCGATTTCTAATCATCCCGGAAAGGTATCATTTCAGTGCGAAATCATCGCCCTGAACAGGACGTAGCATTATGAAGACACATCCACAGTACGAACCCTGGTTGCAGGGCATGCTCATCATCGCGAAATATTATCGGCTGGATTTTTCGGCGGAGCATGTTCGGGTCACGATTAACCATGAAAGCCAGTCGCCACGCCAGCTGGTGCTGGAGGAGATGGCGCGCCAGCTTGGGCTGGGGATGCGGTGGGTGGCGGCGGAAGCCCTATCGCTCGATCCCTGGCGTTTACCGCTGCTGGCGGAGTTTACCGGCGGGCAAATTGCGGTCATCAACCGTATGGACAACGATGGGAACGTCAGCGTGCAGTTTAGCGGCGACGGCGGCCTGGAGACAACGCTGACGCGGGACGATCTCGGTTCGCGGTTAAAGGGGCTGATGGTGCTGCGTCCCCTAGAGTCCACGCCGGATGCGCGCGTGGATGATTACATCAAACCCTATGAGAAAAACTGGTTCTGGCAGCTGGCGCTGAAAGACTGGCGTCGTTACAGCGATATTATGCTGGTGGCGCTGGTCGCCAACGTGCTGGCGCTTTCCGGCATGGTCTTCTCCATGCAGGTCTACGACAGGGTGGTACCGTCGCAGTCAGAAGCCACGCTGTGGGTGCTGTTTGGCGGCGTGATGATTGCCATCGTGTTCGAATTCATCATGCGCATGCTGCGCGTGCACATTTCTGACGTGGTGGGGAAGCGCGCCGATCTGCGCATCTCTGAACGCGTCTTTGCCCACGCGCTGCGGATTAAAAACGGCGCACGCTCGAAATCAACCGGATCGTTTATCGCGCAGATCCGCGAGCTGGAGTCGGTGCGCGAGCTGATCACCTCGACGACCATTGCGGCCCTCTCCGATCTGCCGTTCTTCCTGCTGTTCGTCTTCATTCTGTGGATGATTGGTGGTCCGCTGGTGCTGGTGGTCCTGCTCGCCGTGCCGCTGTTGCTTATTCCTGGCCTGCTGGTGCAGCGCCCGCTGGGGAAACTCTCCAGCGAAGGGATGCGTGAATCGGCGATTCGCAACGCCACGCTGGTGGAAGCGGTGCAGGGGCTTGAGGACATCAAGCTGATGCGCGCTGAGCAGCGGTTCCAGAACCAGTGGAATAACACCAATGACGTTGCCGCCAGCGTCGGCATGAAGCAGCGCTGGCTGACGGGGCTGCTGCTAACCTGGACCCAGGAGGTGCAATCTATCGTCTACGCCGTGGTGCTGCTGGTGGGGTGTTACCTGGTCATCAGCGGTGACATGACCACCGGTGCGCTGGTGGGCACCTCGATTCTGGCGTCCCGGACCATTGCGCCGCTGTCGCAAATTTCTGGCGTGCTTTCCCGCTGGCAGTCAGCAAAGGTGGCCCGCAAGGGACTGGATGACCTGATGCAGCGCCCGATTGACGATCCCCAGCACGGAAAGAAGGTGCATAAAGCCCACCTGCGCGGTGATTATCTGCTGGACGACGTGGGGTTTTATTACGACGAAGAAGAGAAGCTCACCGTGCTGAATATCAGCAAACTACGCATTCGCGCCGGGGAGCGCGTGGCGGTGCTCGGGCGGAATGGTTCGGGGAAAAGCACCTTGCTGCACCTCCTCGCGGGAATGCAGGAGCCGCAGCAGGGCAGCATTTTGCTGGACGATATTGCTCTCAATCATCTTGACCCGGCCGACGTGCGCCGCGATATGCAGTTGCTCAGCCAGCAGGCGCGGCTGTTCTTCGGCTCCGTACGCGACAACATCCTGATGGGTAATCCGCTGGCGACAGACGAGGAAATCCATCAGGCGCTGGTCAACAGCGGCGCGCTGGAGTTTGTGCGCAAGCAGAAAATGGGGCTAAACACCATCATCAACGAGGGCGGAACGGGGCTTTCCGGCGGGCAACGTCAGGCGCTGCTGCTGGCGCGCGCGCTGATCACCTCGCCGAATATTCTGCTGCTGGATGAACCCACCGCCTGGCTGGATGAGGTCAGCGAGAAGCAGTTTATCCAGCATCTGCACCAGTGGCTCGGTAAGCGCCGGACGCTGGTGGTGGCGACGCATCGCCTGCCGATTCTGGACCTGGTTGACCGCATCATCGTCCTGGAAAACGGCAAAGTGGTGATGGATGGCCCTCGTGATGCCATTTTACGCCAGCACGGAATGGCCCCGCAGCAGGCGCCGCAGCGTACGGTTAAACTGAAAACGGAGGGCGTGGCATGAATGATTTCTCCCGCTTTAATAGCCGACTGAAGGAGCCCCGCCTGCCGCGTTCGTCGCTGGTGGCATGGTCGCTGTTTGCCCTGCTGGTGGTGTTTATTACCTGGGCCAGCCTGTTCCAGCTGGATGAGGTCACGACGGGCAGTGGCAAGGTGATCCCGTCCTCCCACGAGCAGGTGATCCAGTCCCTGGAAGGGGGGATTATTCACAGTCTGATGGTGCGCGAAGGCGACATCGTCGAGCGTGGTCAACAGCTTGCCCAACTGGACCGGACGAAAACCGAGTCCAGCGTGCTGGAGAGCGAGTCTCGATTAAACGCTGCAATGGCGACGGCCGCGCGTCTGAATGCTGAGGTGAACGACACCGGGCTGACATTCCCGGCAGAGCTGGATGACGACGTTGAGCTGGTCAAACAGGAAACGGCGCTTTATCAGTCACGTCGCGAAAGCCTTGAAAAAGGGCTGGCGGGTTTACGCCAGGGAGCGGATCTCGTGCAGCGTGAACTGGCATTAACGCGCCCGCTGGTGACGCAGGGGGCGGCCAGTAAGGTCGAAGTCTTACGCCTTGAACGCCAAAAAAATGAGCTGGAGAGCAAAATCACCGAGATGAAAAACCAGTACTACGTTCGCGCCCGCGAAGAACTGGCGAAAGCGAACGCAGAAATAGAGGCGCAGCGTTCGGTCATGAAAGGACGCGAAGATTCACTCACCCGCTTAACGTTTAATGCGCCGGTGCGTGGCATCGTGAAGGATATTGACGTGACGACGGTGGGCGGGGTGATCCCGCCGAACGGCAAACTGATGAGCCTGGTACCGCTTGATGACCAGATGGTGATAGAAGCGAAAATCTCGCCGCGCGATGTCGCGTTTATCCATCCCGGGCAAAAAGCGCTGGTGAAAATCACCGCCTATGATTACTCGATCTACGGCGGGCTGGAAGGGGAGGTGACGATGATTTCCCCGGATACCCTTCAGGACGAGGTGAAACGGGATGTTTATTATTATCGCGTTTATATTCGTACAGACAGTAACCATCTGACCAACAGGCAGGGCAAGGCGTTCCCGGTGTTCCCGGGCATGATAGCCACAGTTGATATCAAAACCGGCAGTAAATCCGTCATTGATTATCTGCTGAAACCGTTGAATAAGGCAAAAGAGGCGCTGCGCGAGCGGTAAGAAAGGCGTTCAGCAAACCGAACGCCCGTCAGATCAGAGTGTAGGCGTCATGTTGACAGCATGGCGTCGTTCTTTTGGTACCACATTGATGTAATGTGTGACATACGCAAAATATAATCCGGCATAATTTTCGACAAGCTCGATAAAGGCCGGATAAATTGACATCCGGCCATCGCCGCGATCTTTAAGATAACCTGCCTCCTGCGCCGATTTGATAATGCGGTTGACGTGAATACGCGAGACGAAAAATTCTTTTGCCAGCGTGCTGGCTGAATACGCTATTATGGCACCGTGTGCTGTTTTGTTTTTAATGGCCTGCAAATAGAGATAGAGCATAATCATTCGTCCACCATCCTTATCAATAAATAAACCCACCTCCGGAAGCACTTTCCTGAATGTTAATCCGCGGAAAAGGTACTCTGCGGCGCGCCGGAAAAAGTTGTGCCTCAGAATGTCATTGTCCAGAAGGTTAACATTAATGTTGAATGCCGGATAAAGAATGCTGACAGGCGTAAACGCCCCGGACATATAGCGTTTAAGCTCATCGAGTCCTTTTTCCGTCGGCGCAATTTTTGTTTTTCGGCGATCTTCACTACAGCGCCAGGTCTTAATTCGCCCGGTAGTTTTAAGTATGGTAATGATCGCGATAACACTGTTAGGGCTGGCGATATTATAACGGGTGCATAGCGCCTTAATCTCTGAAACTGACTCAGCCTGATTGCCAAAAACAAAACAACACATGGACAGTATTATGTTGAAGCGTGATTCCTGAAGCATCGTTTTGTAGAACAAGGGTTGTTTTTTATAAATGGCATCATTAATTCTGTAGTGTTCTGTTATAGCTTCACCAAATCGCGGGTTGTTTTTAATGACATCCCTTCGATGTAGCAAAGCCCTGGATGAGATGTGATTATCCATAGCATTTTCTCTTTTTGTCTGGGCCGATAAGATGAAGTGTCCGGTCTTCTTTTTCGGAATTTTCATTATACCTCGAGAAATGCATATTTACTGTCGTTATATGAAAAGAAAGTAATATTTATGCTGCATATGGATGAGTCGGTTGATTAACGCAAAAATGTTCCTGTGCATAACATTGATAACGGTTTATTAACCAAACAGGGTGCGGTAAAATTATTCAATGCGACAAAGAGTATTGGCTTTAATTACAGATGGGAATACTATTTGCATTCTCAGGAGCAGGTTATGTCTCAAAATTTACCTTTTATACAAGGTACGTGCTACAAGCAACGGTTTGTTATTTCAGCCTGCGGTTTCACCTTCGAGGGGTATAGCCTGCTTCTGAAGTCACGTGGCGTAAACGCCACGCGGCTCCATTTTGAAGAGGATGAGGTTTGCTCAGGTGATGTTCAGAAAATGATGCAAAATCAACCACCTGAAGTTGCTGTTTTTCTTGGTCGCGACGTCGCTGCCTTTCTTGAAAGCCTGAAGCAGTTGGTATCGGTGCTGAATGCGCTGCCGGTTATTTGTAGCGTGACGCTGTATGGCGCAATACCAGAGAGATGGCTTTATGCCACGTTGTGTAGTCTCGTTAATAATACCAAATCGTTATCGATGATCAGGATAGCGAATATTTCAGACGTAATGGACTGTGCAGACAACATTTATGACGTGCATACCGATTCGTCACGCATATTGCGTGATGGACCCGAGAAAGAAGGTAAAGAAAGTCTGAATGGTTTAACAAAGCGCGAATTAACCGTATTGCTGAGTTTTTATCGGGGTATTTCGATAAAAGAGCAGTCTGCGAGGTTAGGGTTGTCAGATAAAACCATTTATACCCATAGAAAAGTGGGGTTGGATAAATTATATCTTATCAGGGTGTGGTTTAGCGATGCACGTGTTTTCAGAGATGAAGTCTGTGCAGTAAAAAATAATCCGCAGGGGTTTTCGGATGCGGAAATTGATATTTTGCAGGCGTTACATAAGCGGGAAATCTTTGCGGCTTATCAAATTATTACCGATGGCGATAAAAAAGGAGTAGGCTTTGAAATTCTGCTGCGCTGGCATAAAAACGGTCAGGTTCTGAAGGCTGCCCAATTTCTGGGTGGGGTGAAAAATGGCGAAATATGGCTCAAGCTGACGGCGTTAGTCATCCACGCGGCCGTGTCAGGTATCAACAGATACAATGGGAAATATTATTTTTCGGTTAATATTCCGCCTCCACTGGCTACCGGGAACGCGCTGCCGGGAATGGCGAAAAAAGCCGTTGAGATGTTACTGAAGCCGCAGTGGGCCGGGAAACTTGTCTTTGAATTAGCTGAAGCGATTGATGTGACAAAGGATCCAAATATTCCTGTCACTCTTCAGCGTTTACGCGCCGAGGGGTGTCGGCTGTTTCTGGATGATTGCTTTTCCAGAGATTACGCTATGTTACCCATCCGACAGATTAATGTTGATGGATTGAAGCTTGACCGCGATATAGTTGAGCACTTTGTTGCTAACGACAATGACTATAGCATTATTAAAGCGATACAGATATATAGCGACATGACGGGAAGGGAATGCGTTGCGGAAGGCGTCGATAGCGAAGAAAAATTTGAAAAACTTGTCGCGTTAGGTGTTAAACGCTTTCAAGGATATTATCTTTCCCGGGCGGTTAAAGAAGAAGAGCTTGATCGAATGGTACGGCTATTTAGTTAATGGGTTCACTATGCTGGTGGTACGACAGAGAAACTTTTCTACCACCAGCAAAAACAGTCACTCACCAGCGCAATAATCTGTTATCAGATATCATCGCGCGTAAAACCGACAACAATTTCAAGCGTATTTCGAATGACATCGCAGGCTTCGGGCTCCTCGGTAATTTCGAGGGCGTGAATCAGTTGCAGGATAATCTCTTTATTAGAGAGATTGTCACCGGTCAGCATAATACAGCGTATTGCCGAGCCCAACACTTCAACCTCACCACTGAGATGTTTTCCTGCATTAAGAAAATGTTCCGCCAGTCCTTTATCGTGCAAGGCTTCAAAATTATACGTCTGCTGCATAATCGCTTTACTCATGGTGGTCACCGTTTCGGTTAAAATTAGTGTTTCTTGTCTGGGGTCAAAAGCGTGTTGTGAGTAAAGAGAGATCGCATGCGACCCATGTCATAATTGCCCATCACTCTTCCCCGGTCGTGCGAGACGCCGGTTACACGCTGGCGCACTTCATCTTCAGCGGCAATCAATGCATTTTTACGTTCATCATTTGATTCAACGTTAGCCATCGCCCGCAGGCGATTAGCAAGAGACACAAAGGTAATAGGTCCGTTCTCTTTCAGTATGGATAATACGGCCTCACCGATAAGGTCATCCTTAAGTCGTTCAAATTTAGTTCTATGCATACCTTCAATCTCACTCTGCTACACGCGGCAGGCTGTAGCATGGGGTTAGTCATCGCATTCAGAAGCTCTATTCTCACTCAGCATGACTAACTTAGTAAGTTAAAAAACAGTGTTCAGGTTAACGCTCGAAGAAGAGGGCTATCAAACCGTTGTAGTGCGCTTTCTCAACGTCAGACGTGGATTCTTCAATTCTGCGCAACAGCTTTGTACAAATTGTCATTCTGCTCAGTTGTACATTTTCTTTGATGATCTCACTGACGATGGCACCAAGGGTTTCCTGCTGTGTTGGGACGTTATCCTTGTTAAAATACAAGGTTATAGCGCTTTCTGCTGTAGAGGGAGCATGGTTGCGACGCATAATTTTCCACCGTTAACAAACAATTTTGTAACATCACTGGGATCGAATTTATACTATATGGTCAAATCTGTACATCAAAATTGTACAACTTTTTCGTATGGATTGAGCTTTTATCAGGAGAACTATCAAGATTAGGGGGGGAAGAGAAGGAAAGAGGGGGAAAAGAAAAGGCCCCGGAGGGCCTGAAATTATTTACGTCCCAGCAGAAGTCCCAGAACGATACCTACCGCACCCGCAGCGATTAAGCCCGTTAACGGGTTATTTCTGACGGCTTCAGTAACATCCGAGACGGCATCACTGGCCTGGGCAGCATATTTTTTCGCTGCACCTTTCACCTGGTGTTTAGGGGAGTCAACGAATTCACCAAACTGCTGCTGCGCAGAGCCGGATAATTCATCAAGTTTGTTTTTGGCTTTATCGCCAGCGTATTGTGCATTTTTATCAGTGTCGAAATCAGACATTCCAGCCTCCTTTTGTTGATAGTCTAAGGATAGACGCTGATTTCAGGCGTGAGCGAGAATTCGCTGAAATCGACGCCTGATTGCCCCTTTTTAGGATATGTCTTTCTTACATGACAACCCTAACGTCCTTAGGATGTTGTTGATCACTATTTCCCTCGCCGTCTCTCTACGCAGTGCGAAGAGATTATTTTTGTCGTGCGCGAGCGGGAAAGGTAACGTAATAACCAAGGGATGCGGCCAGGCACAGCATATAACCGAACGATTCCGAACCTTCCTCCACGGCGTTTTTCACGACACGCATATAGCCATGCTCCAGGATGGCGTGCCACAGCACCTGCATTCCAAAGAGGCGGGAGAAGACCAGTACAGCCAGCAGGCCGCTCAACAGAATACCGTACCAGGGGGATTGGGTATATTTTGCCAGCTGTTCCAGGGTAGCACGAAAATGCATAACGGGGCGAATTAACGCCAGCACAGCGGTAATCAGCGCGAACCACACCCAACTCCCATGAGAAATGAGATCAAAAAGCGCGTCCAGCTCACGAATTAACATTGTCAGGAAAAATCCGCCCACCAGAATATTACAGTAACGCATGGATTCGTACATTTTCGCCAGACGAAAATGGAGAAAGACAATACTCGCTAATACCGTTTCCTGCATAATTTCGGTCAGTGATAATTCCGGAATATCATGGCCGACAAACCGCATATCAACCCAAAGACAAAGTACAATAAGTGCGCAAGCGGCCGCCGCGCCAACGAAGAATAAAAAGCTCTTTAGTACAATCATTAACACCACCATTTTGTTTGTAGCGAGTATGTTAGGTGACGAGAATGTTATTTCTGTTCACAATGTGCCATATAAGTGCGGATTTTTAACATTTTGAGCTAAATAGGGTTGGTCGAGGTGGGGGTAAACCCTAAATATGGTTGCACCATCTCTGAGAGAGACGTTAAGGGTAAACCCCAACCGCTCGTTAAACAGCTGTAGCTGCTCAACATAGAACTCGTTGAAGCAGGTCGAATATTCCAGATACAGCATTTCCGCTTCTCCACACCCGAGCTGGCAGGCGAAGAAAGAGTGGCTAAGTCAGCAGCTGGTGACCAGCATGTGTTTAAGTGCTAAATGCCGCAAGGCCAATAACACCGCGGCCGCAGTTGTACAGACAGGCTATAGTGATCTCCTTTGCCTGCTCAATACGGATCTTAACTTGAGTTTAAAACTGGCCGCAATTTTTAGGTATGGCCATCTGGTTTTGAATTCATTGATAGCTACTTCATACAATGTAGAAATACACTGCGGGTATTATAATTACTATTATTAGCAATAAAATATTTGTTGTTTTTTTACTGACGTTTGATGGCAGGCCATTTTTACTAACATACAATATCGCTTCAAAAAGAAACCAGTACATAGAAATACAAACAATGAAAAATAAAGGCATTATTGTTTTTGATATACCTTCAGAGAAGGATAATATTAAGGTTAACCCTGTCATCATGCCGACCATCGTAGAAGCATACGCTTTCCCTACTTTGATAACAGGGAAAATAATGAGTGTATATATGAGTTTATTATATTTTTTCTTGACATTTATGCTGCCGACAAATCGAAGTGTCAGAGACGTAATAGACGTTGCTATTACAAGCATTGCTGCAAGAGAATGAGGGGCCATATGTTCTTCAATGATAGTTTCTATCTCCTGAGTATATTTATCACTAAGGAAATTGAAAGGTATCAATACAACCAAACTAAGAAGAAAGAAAAATAAACTATCTTTGCATAATGCATATATACTTCGTCTTAAGAAAATGCTCATTAAAAGCCCTTAATAAAAGTTTTCAATCATAAAAAGCATTTGACATTTAAAAATGTTAACTATCGCCTATTAGTCTATTCCTCATTGTATTCTTAAGAAACCTACAGTCTTTGGTGGGGACGGGAATTTGCGTGAATGCAGAAACCTTCAAAAATGCGGATACGACGGTATTTATTACAACTATGTTTTTACAGAATGTGTCATAGCTTAGTTCAGATGTTCGAGTTAAGAAAAGAAACACACTATAAATTACATGATACCTGATACCCTCATAAAACTTAATGTTTACATTAACTTCCCATGAAGGATACAATACCCCCCTATAGTATCAGGAGGGCGTATGCCGCATTCACCCGAAGATAAAAAACGTATTCTGACCCGCGTCCGCCGCATTCGGGGCCAGGTTGATGCCCTTGAACGCGCCCTGGAATCGGGCGATCCCTGTCTCGCCATTTTGCAGCAAATCGCCGCCGTGCGCGGCGCTGCCAATGGCCTGATGGGGGAAATGGTTGAAATTCACCTCAAAGATGAGCTGGTGACGGGGGAGACCACCCCGGATCAGCGGGCTGTGCGGATGGCGGAAGTCGGCCATTTACTGCGCTCTTATCTAAAATAAATCCACACACCTCACAACAAGGGAAAGACATCATGAAATCTCGCGCAGCTGTCGCGTTCGGCCCAGGCCAGCCGCTGAAAATCGTTGAAATTGATGTTGCTCCGCCGAAGAAAGGCGAAGTGCTGATCAAAATTACCCACACCGGCGTTTGCCATACCGATGCGTTTACCCTGTCCGGTGACGATCCGGAAGGCGTATTCCCGGCGGTGCTCGGCCACGAAGGGGGCGGTGTGGTGGTGGAAGTGGGTGAAGGCGTCACCAGCCTGAAGCCCGGCGACCATGTGATCCCGCTCTACACCGCAGAGTGCGGCGAGTGTAAGTTCTGCAAATCCGGCAAAACTAACCTCTGCCAGGCCGTGCGCGCCACGCAGGGTAAAGGTCTTATGCCGGACGGCACCACCCGTTTCTCCTATAACGGCGAGCCCATTTATCACTACATGGGGACCAGCACCTTCAGCGAATACACGGTGTGCGCCGAGATCTCACTGGCGAAAGTGAATCCGCAGGCCCCGCTGGATAAAGTCTGTCTGCTCGGCTGCGGTGTCACCACCGGTATCGGCGCGGTGCATAACACGGCGAAAGTGAAAGAGGGTGACACCGTGGCGGTGTTCGGCCTCGGCGGGATCGGTCTGGCAGTCATCCAGGGCGCGGTACAGGCGAAAGCTGGCCGCATCATTGCTGTGGATACCAACCCGGAAAAATTTAAGCTCGCAGGTGAGATGGGCGCGACCGATTTCATCAACCCGAAAGACTACGACAAACCGGTTCAGGAGGTGATCGTTGAGCTGACCGACGGCGGCGTGGACTTCAGCTTCGAATGTATCGGCAACGTCGATGTGATGCGCTCAGCGCTTGAGTGCTGCCACAAAGGCTGGGGCGAGAGCATCATTATCGGTGTGGCCGGCGCGGGTCAGGAGATCAAAACCCGTCCCTTCCAGCTGGTGACAGGGCGCGTATGGCGCGGGTCGGCATTTGGCGGCGTGAAAGGCCGTACCCAGCTGCCGGGCATGGTTGAAGATGCGATGGTCGGTAAAATTCAGCTCGACCCGTTCATTACGCACCGCCTGCCGCTGGAGCAGATCAACGAAGCCTTCGATCTGATGCACGAAGGAAAATCTATTCGTACCGTTATCCATTTCGGCGACAACTGATTATTCTGCCAGCGGTTTTTTCCGCTGGCATTTCTTCCCTGATCTTTTCTAAAGTGTGACCTGTCTGGCGCTTTTAACCGTAATCTAATTCTACGCCGTGCCGATGACTCTTTTACAGGCGTGTTTTTACGCATCTTACCTATAAGAGAGTCGACGGTCATGGACAACACAACATCGATGCAGGCGCAGCATAAGCTGAGTTTCTTGCACCACATCCGGCTGGTTCCGCTGTTTTCCTCCATTCTCGGTGGCATTATTCTCCTGTTTGCATTGAGCTCGGGTCTGGCAGGCTATTTCCTGCTCCAGGCCGATAACGATCAGCAGGATGTTACGGCAGAAATCCAGGTGCGCACCGGGCTGTCAAACAGTTCCAACCATTTACGCACCGCCCGTATCAACATGATCCACGCGGGGGCGGCGAGCCGTATCGCGGAGATGGAGGCGATGAAACAAAACATCGCTGAGGCTGAGACCCGCATCAGGCAGTCGCAGGATGGATTTGCCGCCTATATGAAGCGCACTATTCGCACACCGGCTGATGAAGCGCTGGACGGCGATCTGAAAGCCCGCTATGACGCCTACATCGCCGGTATGCAGCCGATGCTGAAATATGCCAAAAACGGCATGTTTGAAGCCATTATTAACCACGAAAATGAGACCGCGCGTCCGCTGGACGATGCCTATAACGCGGTGCTGTTGAAGGCGATAAAAATCCGCACCGAACGCGCCAACGCGCTGACGGCGCAGGCTCACACCCGCACCCGGCTGGGGCTGATGTTTATGTTCGGCGCGTTTGGCCTGGCGCTGGCGCTGGCGGTGATCACCTTTGTGGTGCTGCGCCGTACGGTGATAAACCCGCTCCAGCGAGCCGCTACGCGTATCGAAAATATCGCGAAAGGCGATTTGACCATGCCGGACGAACCGACCGGGCGCAGTGAAATTGGCCGCCTTACGCGCGATCTGCAAACGATGCAGCACGCGCTGGTGACCACCGTAGGCACCGTGCGGCAAGGGGCGGAGGAGATCTACCGGGGAACCAGCGAGATCTCCGCGGGTAACACCGATCTCTCTTCCCGTACTGAGCAGCAGGCGGCGGCGATTGAACAGACGGCGGCCAGCATGGAGCAGCTCACCGCGACGGTGAAACAGAACGCCGATAACGCGCATCATGCAAGTAAACTGGCAGAAGATGCCTCCGGGAAGGCCAGCCGCGGGGGGCAGATGGTCTCCGGCGTGGTGAAAACCATGGGTAATATTTCCACTAGCTCGAAGAAGATCTCTGAAATTACCGCCGTGATTAACAGCATCGCGTTCCAGACCAATATTCTGGCGCTCAACGCGGCGGTCGAGGCGGCGCGTGCGGGTGAACAGGGACGCGGCTTTGCGGTCGTGGCGAGTGAAGTTCGCACCCTGGCAAGCCGCAGCGCAAACGCGGCGAAAGAGATTGAAAGCCTGATTAATGAATCGGTGTCGCTTATCGATCAGGGTTCCGGGGAGGTGGTTGCAGCGGGCAATACCATGAATGAAATCGTCGAGGCGGTTAAACGCGTCACCGATATCATGCTGGAGATTGCAGCGGCGTCCGATGAGCAGAGCCGCGGCATCGTTCAGGTGAGCCAGGCGATTTCCGAGATGGATAAGGTGACGCAGCAGAATGCCTCGCTGGTGGAAGAAGCTTCTGCGGCAGCGGCTTCGCTGGAGGAGCAGGGCGCACGTCTGACGGAAGCCGTTGGCGCGTTTCGTCTCAACGGGGCGCGTGCAGGACGGGCTCCAGCCGCTGCAAACGCAGCGAAACCCGCGCCTTTAACCCCGGCGGCGGTCGTCTCAGGTGATAACTGGGAAACGTTCTGAGTAAGACAGACCCGCCCTCGCGGCGGGTTCTGCGTTTATGGTCAGAGAGGCATTGATTTACGAATGGCGCTTAACAGCGTTTGGGCACCTTCAGAGAGCGGGGCATCTACCCGCGTCAGGATCCCAATCGGTTCTCCCGCGCCGGGCGATGTTACCGGCAGCGCCGTAAGCACGCCGCGTCGCAGATCGTCCTTCACCGCGCCGGACGGCACAAACCATACGTAGTCATAATCCACCGTAAGCTGGCGCGACAGCGACGCCGAGAGCGTTTCAATACACCCGGAAGGCAGCGTGCAGCCCTGCATTTGCAGCAACGCTTCCGCATTCTGACGCGGAACGGTTCCTTTTGGTGAGACCACCACCGGCCACTCCATCACACGGCTCAGGGTCACGGTGTCCTGCAACAGGGGATGATTCGGACGCACGACCAGCTTCAGCGATTCCAGGAACAGCAGCTCGTAGTTCAGGCCGCTCATCAGTTCCGGATCGGACATCCGCCCAATGCCCAGATCCAGCTCGCCTGACTTCAGGCCCGCCAGCAGCATGGTGTTATTCATGGTCGCGACCTGAAGCGTGGCGTGCTTTTGCTGACGGTGGAACTGGCCGATCGCCGCAGGCAGTATGCCCAGCGCCGCCGTTGGCAGCGCGCCCACGCGCACGATGTCGCTGGCCGGCTCCTCTTTACGGTTTAACGCCTGACCGGCGGTATTGAGGGCATCGAGAACTTTAACGGCATGCGTCAGGAACTGTTCGCCCACGAGCGTAAGCTGAGCCCCCAGACGGCCGCGATCGAACAGGCGGGTTCCGGTAAGCTGTTCCAGTTCGTTCAGCGTTTTGGAGAGTGCAGGCTGACTGAGGTTAAGGGTTTCAGCCGCTCGCCCCAGCGTTCCCTGTTGAGCGACGGCCACAAAAGTATGCAAATGGCGCAAGCGTATGCGCTGACTGAACAGACCATTTTTTTCCATAGGCGATGTTAAAAACAGAGCGACGCGGGTGACAAGTTAAGATGTTTGAATTTGATAACCTGATAGCAAAATATTTTTAACATTTGATCTGTTTGAGTTACAACCGTTTTTCGAAAATGCCCACGCTTTGACCACTCGTCTGCCTGGATCACAATTCGTAAATTCTTCCCAACGAAAGGAACGGGCTTCTCTACACTCCAGGTAGTATTCACTGGAGGCATGACATCATGGCGAACACCATCACGGCTGATGATATTCGGGAACACTTTTCGCAGGCTATGTCGGCGATGTACCAGCAGGAAGTTCCGCAGTACGGCACCTTGCTGGAACTGGTGGCGGACGTTAACCTGGCGGTTCTGGAAAATAACCCACTTTTACATGAACAACTGGCGAACGCAGACGAACTGGCGCGCCTGAATGTTGAACGTCACGGTGCGATCCGCGTTGGCACCGCGCAGGAGCTTTCCACCCTGCGCCGGATCTTCGCCATTATGGGCATGTACCCGGTCAGCTACTACGATCTCTCCCAGGCGGGCGTGCCCGTCCACTCGACGGCGTTTCGTCCGACAGACGATGCGGCGCTCTGCCGTAATCCGTTTCGCATTTTTACCTCGCTGCTGCGCCTGGAGCTGATTGAAAACGTTGCGCTGCGCGAAAGGGCGGCGGAGATCCTCTCCCGGCGCAACATCTTTACGCCGCGCTGTCTGGAACTGATCGACCTGCATGATGCGCAGGGACACTTTACCGAGGCACAGGCGCGCGAATTTGTGCAGGAAGCCTTAGAAACCTTCCGCTGGCATCGCCATGCGACGGTCGATCAGGAAACCTATCTGGCGCTGAGCAACGAACATCGCCTGATTGCCGACGTGGTCTGTTTCCCGGGGTGCCACATCAACCATCTCACGCCGCGCACGCTGGATATCGACCGGGTGCAGGAGCTAATGCCGAAGTACGGCATCGAGCCGAAAATCCTGATTGAAGGCCCGCCGCGCCGCGAGGTGCCGATCCTCCTGCGTCAGACCAGCTTTAAGGCGCTGGAGGAGCCGGTGCTGTTCGCGGGGGAACACAAGGGCACACATACCGCGCGTTTCGGTGAGATTGAGCAGCGCGGCGTGGCGCTTACGCCGAAAGGGCGCGAGCTGTACGACAGCCTGTTAAACCAGGCCGGGACCGGCAAAGACAACCTGACCCACCAGCTTCACCTGCGCGAAATCTTCAGCGCCTTCCCGGACAGTGAAATGTTCCTGCGCCGTCAGGGGCTGGCTTATTTCCGCTACCGTCTGACCCCGACAGGTGAGGCGCATCGTCATGCATTTCGTCCCGGCGACGATCCGCAGCCGCTGATCGAACGCGGCTGGGTTGTGGCACAGCCCATCACCTACGAGGATTTTCTGCCCGTCAGCGCGGCGGGGATCTTCCAGTCGAATCTTGGCAATGAAACGCAGGCGCGCAGCCACGGCAATGCCAGCCGCAATGCCTTCGAAGCCGCGCTCGGCTGTGCGGTGTATGACGAGTTTTCGCTTTACGAGGAGGCGGAAGTGCGCAGCAAACAGCGTTGCGGTTTGCTCTGAAACCGTTACTCTGCAAGGGTGTGATGGAAAAAGAAGGTTGGTATGGAAAATCCCTCTGCCCCTGTGGTTGAAACGCGCCAGGGCGCACTGATTGGTTTTACTGAAGGCGATACCCATGTGTGGTGTGGCATTCCCTATGCGGCACCCCCTGTTGGCCCGTGGCGCTGGCGCTCCCCGCGTCCCCCTGCACGCTGGGATGGCGTGCGTCCGGCGACGGCGTTCTCCGCCTCCAGCTGGCAGAGCAGCGAAAGCTGCCAGGAGCTGGGCGGCGGCGATCCCGGCCAGTTCTCTGAAGACTGCCTGTACCTTAACGTCTGGTCGCCAGTGGCACGCGCCGATCCGCTTCCGGTGATGGTCTGGCTGCACGGCGGAGGATTTACCCTCGGCGCTGGCGGGCTGCCTCCGTATAACGGCAGGGCGCTGGCGAAGCGTGGCACGGTGGTGGTGACGATCAATTACCGTCTCGGCCACCTCGGCTTTTTTGCTCATCCGGCGCTGGAGGGGGAGGAAGAGCGCGTGGTGCATAACTTCGCACTGCTCGATCAGATCCAGGCCCTGGAATGGGTGCGCGATAACATTGCCGCGTTCGGCGGCGATCCTGAGAACATCACCGTATTTGGCGAGTCGGCCGGTGCGCGCAGCGTGCTGTCGCTGATGGCTTCCCCGCTTGCAGGAGGACTGTTCCATAAAGCCATTGTGCAAAGCGGGTACACGCTGCCCGACACCCCGCGCGAGCAGGCCCTGCATAAAGGCGAAGCGATTGCCGCCCATTTCGGCCTGCACAATGCTACCGCGGAACAGCTTCGCGCGATCCCGCCTGAGGCGTTCTGGCCGCTGACCTCGCCGTTGAATATCGCCCCTGCGCCCATCGTGGGGGATTGCGTTTTGCCTGAGGCCATGCTCGACGTTTTCTTCGCGGCCCGCCAGCATCCTGTACCGGTGATGATTGGGTCGAACAGCGACGAAGCCAGCGTGATGTCGGTATTCGGGGTCGATCTGGCCGGGCAGATCCAGAAGCTCCGCCGTGAGCGGCGCTTTGGCCTGGGGCTGATAAAGCTGCTTTATCCTGGCGTGAAGGGCGATGAGGAACTTGGCAGGCAGGTATGCCGCGACATGGCCTTCACCACCATGGGATACGTGGTAATGCAGGCCCAGCAGCGGGCGGGCGGCCTGTGCTGGCGATACTGGTTTGATTATGTGGCCGAAGCAGAGCACGCGACGTACATCAACGGCGCCTGGCACGGCAACGAAGTGCCCTACGTCTTCGATACCCTTGGACAGGTGGAACCTTCGCGGCAGTATGTGAATGAACGCGATCTGGCCTTCGCCGCTCAGGTGGCGGACTACTGGGTGAGCTTCGCCCGGGATGCGGGGGCACGCGATAGCCTGGCAGGGCCCACGCGCTGGCCCGCCTGCCGGAAAGGGCGGGACGTGCTGTTACGTATTGGTGTGAATAAACATGCAGGTTTTCGGCTTGAAAACCGCTTCATGCGTGCCCGTATGAGCCTCTTCAAACGGGTGATGAAACACCACGTCAGCCTCGACTGAGCAGACAGGCGCGAAACGCATCCAGCCCGTTTTCCGGGCCGGGTGCGTCGCGTAATACCAGCCGGTAGCTCGCCCCCGTTTTTATGCTCGTGTCAAAAGGGCGCATCAGCCGTCCGGCGCGCACGTCCTCCTCCACCAGCGTTTCATCCGCGATGGCGATGCCCAGTCCCTGAATGGCGGCGGTAATGGCGAGATCCATGGTTTCGAAGTGTTGATTTTTGAGCATAGCTGGCGGCGGACCCGGCTGTTTCGCCAGCCACAGCGTCCAGTCCGTTTTGTCCCGCGTGGGGTGAAGGAAGGTGAGTGCTTCCAGCGCAGAGCCGGCCCGTAGCGGGCTCATCACCGGGGTTAAGGCCTCTTCGAACAGCAGATCGCCGGCGCTCATGTGCGTCCCAAACACAATCGCCGCGTCACAGGATTCGGTTTTGAAATTGACGTTGTGATCGGTGGTGGTGGTCAGCGCAATCTGGAGTTCCGGCTGTTCGCGCTCCACCTGTAGCAGACGCGGCACCAGCCAGCGCATCGCGCAGGTAGGCGCTTTCAGACGGATTACGGTCTGGTGCGTTCGCGCCTGTTCAGCAACGTTCAGCAGGTGCTCAAAGGCAGATTGCAGCTCCGGCAGCAGGGCGCTTCCCTGTGAGGAGAGACGCAGGCCGCGGGCATGGCGCTCGAACAGCGGGAAGCCGAACCAGCTTTCCAGCGAGGCGATTTTACGGCTTACCGCCCCCTGCGTCAGACAAAGCTCCTTCGCGGCATGGGTAAGATTCAGGTGACGCGCGGTCACGATGAACGTCTCTACGGCATTAAGCGGAAATGAACGACGCGACATATCTCACCTTAGCTATGCATTTTTGTCATGGCTATTATGACAACAATTCGATTGTCCCGGCAATGAAGTTGTTGTTTGAATAGTTATGCATTCACCACGAGAAGGGACAGAGGATGACTTTGAAAACGCCGGTGCAGACACGATCCAAATTGCCCGATGTAGGAACCACCATTTTTACCGTTATCGGCCAGCTTTCAGCCCGGCATAACGCCATCAACCTTTCTCAGGGTGCGCCGAATTTTTCCTGCGACCCAAAACTTATCTCCGGCGTGACCCGCGCCATGGAGGCAGGGTATAACCAGTACGCCTCCATGACCGGTCTGCAACCGCTCAGAGAGCGCATCGCGGACAAAATTGCCACGCTCTATGGCACACACTATGACCCGGCGAGTGAGGTGCTGGTGACCGCCAGCGCCAGCGAAGGGCTTTACTCAGCCATCAGCGGGCTGGTTCATCCTGGAGACGAGGTGATCTATTTCGAGCCCTCCTTTGACAGCTATGCGCCGATTGTCCGTCTGCAAGGAGCGACGCCGATTGCCATTAAACTGACGGTACCGGATTTTGCCGTGAACTGGGATGAAGTACGGGCGGCTATAACCCCACGCACGCGGATGATCATCGTCAATACGCCGCACAACCCGAGCGGACAGGTGTTTTCAGCCGCCGATCTGCACCAGCTGGCAGCGCTGACGCGCCACACCGACATCATCATTTTGTCTGACGAAGTGTATGAGCACGTCGTTTTTGATGGCGAACCGCACCACGGAATGGCGACGCACCCGCAGCTGGCGGAGCGCAGCGTGATTATTTCTTCTTTCGGAAAAACCTATCACGTCACCGGCTGGCGCGTGGGTTATTGTGTGGCACCCGCGGAACTGATGGATGAGATATGTAAAGTCCATCAATTTTTAATGTTCTCGGCCGATACGCCGATGCAGTACGCGTTTGCCGAACACATGACCGATCCGCAAACCTGGCTGTCGCTGGCGGCGTTTTATCAGCGCAAGCGCGATCTGCTGCAAAGTTTGCTCGCCGACTCACCGTTCAGGCTGCTACCAAGTGCCGGTTCGTTCTTCCTGCTGGCGGATTACAGCGGCTTTAGCGACGAGCGCGACAGCGAGATGGTGAAAAGGCTGATTGTCGAGTACGGGGTTGCCACCATTCCGCTGTCGGCGTTTTATGCCGATGGCACGGACAATAAGTTAATCCGTCTCTCTTTTGCGAAAGATGAGGCGACGTTACGGGCAGGTGCCCAGGCCCTTTGTCGGGTTACACCACGTTAAGGAATTTGAGATGAAATTACACGCGTTAGTTGTCGGCATGGGACTGTTGTGTTCATTCTCGTCGTTTGCCGCCACCGAGTTGCGATACGGGCTGGAAGCGGAATATCCACCGTTTGAAAGCCGCAATGCGTCAGGGGAGCTGGAAGGGTTTGACGTAGAGCTGGGAAATGCCATCTGTAAAGCCGCCGCGCTGAAGTGCAGCTGGGTTGAAACCTCGTTTGATGCGCTGATCCCCGGTCTGGTGGCGAAAAAGTTCGACGCCATAAACTCGGCGATGAACATCACCGAACAGCGTCGCAAAAGCATTGATTTCACCCAGCCCATCTATCGCATTCCCTCCCAGCTGGTGGGCAAAGCCGGTTCTGCGGTAGAGGCTACCCCCGAAGGGCTGAAGGGCAAAACCATCGGCGTTCTTCAGGGTTCAATTCAGGAAACTTACGCCAAAGAGCACTGGGAAAAGCACGGTGTCACCGTGGTGTCTTATAAAGATCAGAATATGGCCTGGGGAGATCTGCTGAATGGCCGCATCGATGCCTCGCTGGTCATGTCAGCGGCCGGGCAGGCAGGTTTCCTCAGTAAGCCGCAGGGTAAAGGGTTTGGCTTTATCGGCAAACCGGTGTCCGACGACACCATCCTCGGCAGTGGGATCGGCTTTGGGCTGCGTAAGGGGGATGAGGCCACCAAAAAGCAGCTTGATGCCGCAATTGATAAAGTACGTGCCGACGGCACGATCGCTAAACTGGCTGATAAGTACTTCCCGGGTATCGATGTCAGCGTAAAATAACCGCCTCGTTGGTCCCGGCTGTCGATGTCCAGCCGGGACATTTTTATACATAACTTTACCCCTTTTTCAGGCCGTTCTGGTCGACAGAAAATATTTCTCGGTTTGTTCAGATAATCACCCGCCAACAATTGGATTCTTAACCGTTTTTGTTTAGGCTGTGCGTTCTTTCTTGCCGTCATTTCGCTGCGCGCGAAACTCATTCACACGACCATAAGGACGTTTTCTCAGGCATGAATCGCAGACGTTTTCTCAAAGGTTCCCTGGCAATGGCTGCCCTGAGCGGCACTTCTGGCCTTGCTTCTCTGTTTTCCCAGGCGGCGTATGCTGCTGACTCCGACATTGCCGACGGTCAGAGCCGTCGCTTTGACTTCTCTGTTCTGCAATCCATGGCGCACGATCTGGCGAAAACCCCGTGGGGCGGTGCGCCGCGTCCACTGCCGGAAACGCTGGCCACCATGACGCCGCAGGCGTACAACGCCATCCGTTACGATGAGAAGCAGTCGCTGTGGAATAACATTGAAGGCCGTCAGCTGGACGCCCAGTTCTTCCATATGGGGATGGGATTCCGCCGCCGCGTGCGCATGTTCTCGCTGGATCAAACCACCTCTCAGGCGCGTGAGATCCACTTCCGGCCTGAGCTGTTCAGCTATGGCGATACGGGCGTGGATACCAAACAGCTTGAAGGGCAGAGTGACCTCGGCTTCGCCGGATTCCGCGTCTTTAAAGCGCCGGAACTGGCGCGACGCGATATCGTTTCGTTCCTGGGCGCGAGCTACTTCCGCGCAGTGGATGATACCTACCAGTACGGCCTTTCCGCGCGCGGGCTGGCGGTAGATACCTTTACCGACACCCCGGAAGAGTTCCCGGATTTCACCTCCTTCTGGTTTGAAACCGTTAAGCCGGGTGATACCACCTTTACCGTCTATGCGCTGCTGGACAGCCCGAGCATTACTGGTGCCTATAAGTTTGTGATCCACTGCGAGAAGAGCCAGGTGATCATGGACGTCGAAAACCATCTCTATGCGCGCAAAGACATCAAGCAGCTTGGCATCGCGCCAATGACCAGCATGTTTAGCTGCGGTAACAACGAACGCCGCATGTGCGACACCATTCATCCGCAGATCCACGATTCAGACCGCCTGGCGATGTGGCGCGGTAACGGGGAGTGGATCTGCCGACCGCTGAACAACCCGCAAAAGCTGCAATTTAACGCCTACCTGGATAAAAACCCGAAAGGCTTTGGTTTGTTGCAGCTTGACCGTGACTTCTCCCATTACCAGGACGTCATGGGCTGGTATAACAAGCGGCCAAGCCTGTGGGTCGAGCCGCGCAACAACTGGGGGAAAGGTTCCATTGCTCTGATGGAGATCCCGACAACCGGCGAGACACTCGATAACGTGGTCTGCTTCTGGCAGCCAGAGAAACCGGTGCAGGCGGGTGATGAGCTGGACTTCAAATACCGTCTTTACTGGAGCGCGCAGCCGCCGGTGCGTTCCCCGCTGGCAAATGTCTACGCCACCCGTACCGGTATGGGCGGCTTCCCGGAGGGCTGGGCGCCGGGTGAAAATTACCCGAAAGTGTGGGCCCGTCGCTTTGCCATTGATTTCGTCGGGGGCGATCTGAAGGCCGCCGCACCGAAGGGCATTGAGTCGGTGATCACCCTGTCCAGCGGTGAAGCGAAGCAGGTGGAGATCCTCTACGTCGAGCCGTTCGACGGATATCGCATTCTGTTTGACTGGTATCCAACCTCTGACTCCACCGAGCCGGTGGATATGCGCCTATTTCTGCGCTGTCAGGGCGATGCCATCAGCGAGACCTGGCTGTACCAGTACTTCCCGCCCGCGCCGGACAAACGTAACTACGTTGACGACCGGATCATGCGCTAGTCTTTATGGGTTTGTGCCGGGTGGCGGCTTCGCCTTACTCGGCCTGCTCTGGACGCATTTGTAGGCCGGGTAAGCGTTAGCGCCACCCGGCAATTAAGAGGCACCATGTCTTCAGAAATCATCCCCGTTAACCAGGAAATCGAGCTTCGCGCCGTTGAAGAGCGCTATACCACCGATCTGCATAACCTCGTAATCAAAAACAAAACCTGGCTGCAAACCGCCTTCGACTGGGCGCAGCATGTCGGCAGCGAAGAGGACACGCGCCGCAACGTGCAGAGCAACCAGATGCTGCACCAGCGCGGTTACGCCAAAATGTTCCTGATTTTCATGAAGGACGAGCTGGTGGGCGTGCTGTCCTTCAACGCGATCGAGCCTGCGAATAAGACCGGGTACATTGGCTACTGGCTTGACGAGGCGCATCAGGGGCAGGGTATTCATTCTCAGGCGCTCCAGACGTTTATGCGCTATTACGTTGAGCGCGGCGAGATCCGCCGCTTTGTGATCAAGTGTCGCGTGGATAACCAGAGCAGTAACCGGGTGGCGCAGCGCAACGGTTTCACGCTCGAAGGTTGTTTGCGGGAAGCGGAAATGCTCAACGGTCGCTACGATGACGTGAACCTGTACGCCAGAATCTTCCCGCTATAGCGCCCCCAGCAGCGGCGTCCGGGTGATCCGCGTGTCGCCGTTGATCACTTTGGCTCCCCGGACGTGAATGCGGTCACCCTCCAGCGCCTCGATAACCGCATCGTCCGTTATTTCCACCTGATGCTCAATCAGGACATCGCCGCTGATATGCGCCCGCCCCTGAATAACCACTTTGTCGTCAATCAGGATCGGCCCGCCGCGTAACCACGCCTCGCCGCCTATTAATACGTGGTGTTTAATAACGCAGTTGCCTTCGACGAGAGCGTTTTCCGCGACCTGTGAACTGTAGCGCACGGTCGGGATGGCATCCTCCTCCAGACCGGCCAGCAGACGGGCGTTGCCGTACACTTTGGCGCAGTCGCACACCCAGACGTTATTCACCGCGTTGCCCTCAAGAATGGCGCGATCGAACACCTCGGCGCGGTGCTCAACAAAGGCCCAGGTCACCATGGCATCACCGTAGATTTGTGCCTGATGCACAATACGCGACTGGCTGACCGTGGCTCGGTCATAGATTTGCAGGATCTGCTCACGGTCGGGTGTTAGCCCTTTGGCTGCAATCACCAGGCTGTTATGCAGCACCCGCGCGTGACCCGCGATACGGCATTCCCCGCGTACGGTGGAGTGCTGAATGGTGACGTTGTCACTTATTACCGCCCCGTGACTCACCTCTGCGGCGTCAAGCCAGCTGTTGCCGCCAACGTGTGCGCGGTGGCTTACGATGCAGGGTTGGGTGAGGCGGGCGTTACCGGATATCCTGGCCCCGGCAAACACCACGCTGTTTTCATCGTAAACCCAGCAATCCCCGTCCTGGGCGAGCGCGTGTTCATCCTCAACCCAACCGCCTTTAGTCCCGCTGGACACATCGTTAAAATCCTTCACGGCAATAATTTGTCTGAGAGGCGTGGTGCACGGCGTTGATCCGTCCTGCCAGCGCCAGAGACGCGTTTCATTGCCAAGTCGATATTTTGTCATCGTGTTATCCCTGAAAAGCCTTTCAATAAACGTAGCAAACTTTTGGTTTTTCGAAGTGCTGGCGTCCGCTCAGGAAACCCCTTAAAATGGCATTTAAAATACATTTTAAAGTTTAAAAAAAATGCATAACCAAAACCAACGCGTTCTTAACTTGCCCGCCGGGTATTTCGGTATGGTCCTCGGAACCATAGGCATGGGGTTCGCCTGGCGTTATGCCAGCACCATCTGGCCAGTGACGCGCTGGCCGGGCGAGATCCTGGTGGCGCTGGCGGTGACGATCTGGTTCCTTCTGAGCGTGGCGTTTCTTACCCGTGCGGTACGGTTTCCACATAGCGTGCTGGCCGAGATGCGGCATCCGGTAATGAGCAGTTTTGTCAGCCTGTTTCCTGCCACCACGCTGCTGGTGGCCATCGGCTTTGTGCCGTGGTATCGCCCGGTGGCGCTGGGGTTGTTTGGTGTGGGCGTGATGATCCAGCTTGCGTATGCCGCCTGGCAAAGCGCCGGGCTGTGGCGCGGCAAGCATCCGGAAGAGGCCACGACGCCGGGACTGTATCTGCCGACGGTGGCGAACAATTTTATCAGCGCGATGGCCTGCGGTGCGCTGGGTTTCCACGATGCGGGGCTGGTGTTCCTTGGCGCCGGGGTCTTTTCCTGGCTGAGCCTGGAGCCGGTCATTTTGCAACGCCTGCGCAGCGCGGGCGAACTGCCCGCGGCGCTTCGTACCTCGCTTGGGATCCAGCTTGCGCCTGCCCTGGTAGCCTGTAGCGCCTGGTTTAGCGTCAACGGCGGCGAAGCGGACACCTTCGCCAAAATGCTTTTCGGCTATGGTCTGTTGCAACTCCTGTTTATGCTGCGTCTGATGCCGTGGTATCTGTCGCAGCCGTTCAACGCGTCGTTCTGGAGCTTCTCGTTCGGGGTGTCGGCGCTGGCGACCACCGGTTTGCATCTTGGGCAAAGTAGCCCGTCAGGGTTCTTTCACGCCCTTGCTGTTCCCCTGTTTATTTTCACCAACGTCATCATCGCGATGCTGCTGGTCCGTACTTTTATCTTGCTGATGCAGGGCAAACTTCTGGTGCGCGCTGATAAGGCACTGCTTATGCAATCTGAGGAAAAATAATGACTGTCGATGAAAACTACTTTACTGAGAAATATGGGCTGACCCGCACGCACTCAGAGGTGCTGCTCAGCGCGGACATTGTTAAGCCGGGTAAAACGCTCGATCTGGGTTGCGGGAATGGCCGCAACAGCCTCTACCTCGCTGCCAACGGCTATGACGTGACGGCGTGGGATAAAAACCCGATGAGCATCGATAACATCGAGCGCATTAAGGCGGCGGAAGGGATCGCGAATCTGCAAACGGCGATTAAGGATCTGAACAACCTGACCTTTGACGGCGAATATGACTTTATTCTTTCCACCGTCGTGTTGATGTTCCTCGAAGCGAATACCATCCCTGGTCTTATCGCCAATATGCAGCGTTGCACCAGACCAGGCGGCTATAACCTGATCGTTGCCGCCATGGATACGGAGGATTATCCGTGCACCGTCGGCTTCCCGTTTGCCTTCAAACCCGGTGAACTGAGCAACTACTACGAAGGCTGGGAGCTGATCAAGTACAACGAAGAGGTAGGGGAACTCCACCGTACCGATGCCAACGGGAACCGTATCAAGCTGCGCTTCGCTACCATGCTCGCACGCAAGCCCGCTTAACGCGCCGCCAGCAGACAGAGTTGCAGGGCCGTGCGACAGGAGGCCTCGAACGACGACAGCGGTAAAAACTCAAACTTCGAGTGGAAGTTATGGGCGCCGGTGAAGAAGTTCGGGGTGAGCAAGCCTTTAGCTGACAGGGCCGCCCCATCCGTGCCACCGCGCATGGGGATCGGTTTTGGGGTGATGCCGAGCGACTCCATCGCCTCGAACATCAGGTCGATCGCGCGGCGGTCTTCGCCAATCGCATTGCTGATATTGCTGTAGGTATCTTCAATGCGATAGTCCACGTTTGCCGTGGGATGCTGCGCGGCTATTTGCGCCGCCACATCGGCAATTCGCTGCTTGCGGGCGGCAAAACCGTCTTTGTCAAAATCACGAATGTTGGCTTTCAGTACCGCTTCGTTTTGCCCGGCCTGGATGCCGTTAAACCAGATATAACCTTCGCGCCCCTCGGTGCATTCCGGGGTTTGCTGGCGATCGAAATGGCTGATGAAATCCGTTGCCATCAGCAGCGGATTGACCAGCACCCCTTTGGCGGACATCGGGTGCGCCGTGACGCCGGTAAAGCGAATTTCAGCCGCCGCCGCGTTAAAGTTCTCGTAAACAATTTCGCCCAGCTCGCAGCAGTCGATGGTCCAGGCAAAATCGACGTCGAAGCGCTTTAAATCCAGCGCTTTCGCGCCGCACAGGCCAATCTCTTCATCGGGCACAAACGCCACCACAATATCGCCATGGTTGTGCTCAGCGGTGAGGTTTTCCAGCACCGTCATGACCACGGTGACGGCCGCTTTATTATCTGCGCCTAATACGCTGGTTCCGTCGCTGAAAATAATCTCCTCATCAGGATAAGCCAGAATTTCCGGGTGCTCTTTTACGCGCAGCCAAATATCTTTCTCTTTATTCAGGCAGAGATCATCCCCCGTAAAGGTTAATATTTGTGGATGAATATCCGGGGATAAACCGACGTCGACGGTGTCGATATGGGTAATAAAACCAATACGCGGCGCGCCGGGAACATTGCCTTTTTTCACGGCGGTAACGGTGGCGAACTCATCAATCACAATATCGTCTAACCCCAGCGTTTCCAGCTCCTTCGCCAGCTCCCGCGCCATGTCGTGCTGGCCCGGGGTGGAGGGCAGGGTTTTGACTTTCGGGTCGCTCTGGCTGGTGATGGCGAGATAGCGGAAAAAGCGTTGGGTTAATTGTCTGGAGAGTTCCGAGCCCATAGTGTTTCCTTCTGTATTTATTTTTCATGTGTTTGCGCCATCACTTTAATGTTATTTATGAAATGGCAAAAGAAGTAATTAGCCGTCGAATTAAAAAGACAGGAATAAATGATGAAAAGCACATTCACAATGATAACGCTGGCGCTTGCTGCACTGACGGTCAGTTCCACCGTCGCGGCAAAAACGCTGGTGTATTGCTCCGAAGGATCGCCGGAAAATTTCAATCCTCAGCTCTATACGTCGGGGACCAGCGTGGACGCCAGCGCCGTACCGGTTTATAACCGTCTGGTCGATTTCAAACCGGGCACTACCGAACTGGTACCGAGCCTGGCGGAAAGCTGGGAGGTAAGCGAGGATGGCAAGGTCTACACCTTCCACCTGCGCAAAGGGGTGAAATTCCACAGTAATAAGCTGTTCACGCCGACGCGCGACTTCAACGCGGACGACGTGATTTTCTCGTTTATGCGCCAGAAGGATGTCAATCATCCCTACCATAACGTCTCCAACGGCAGTTATTCCAACTTCGAAAGTCTGGAGTTCGGCAGCCTGATTACCGCCATTGATAAAGTTGACGATCACACCGTGCGCTTCACCCTGGCGCATCCGGAAGCGCCGTTTGTCGCTGACCTGGCGTGGTACTTTGCCTCCATTCTGTCGGCGGAGTATGCCGATGCCATGCTGAAAGCGGGCACGCCAGAAAAGGTCGATATGCAGCCGATTGGCACCGGGCCGTTTAAGCTGTCGCAATATCAGAAGGATTCCCGCATCCTCTTTACCGCTTTCCCTGACTACTGGCAGGGAAAATCGAAGCTGGATCGTCTGGTGTTCACCATCACGCCGGACGCCTCGGTACGTTTTGCCAAAGTCGAGAAGAATGAGTGTCAGGTGATGCCGTTCCCGAACCCGGCGGACCTGCCGCGTATGAAGGCTAACAAAGACATCAACCTGATGAGCAAGGCCGGTCTGAATACCGGTTTCCTGGCGTTTAACACGCAAAAGTCGCCGCTGGATAACGTAAAAGTGCGTCAGGCGCTGGCGATGGCGATTAACAAACCGGCCATCATTGAGGCGGTCTTCCACGGCACCGGCACGGCGGCAAAAAACCTGCTGCCGCCTGGCGTCTGGAGTGCCGACAGCGAGCTGAAAGACTACGATTACGATCCAGAAAAAGCGAAAGCGCTGTTAAAGGAGGCGGGGTTTGCCAACGGCGTAAGCATCGATCTGTGGGCCATGCCCGTGCAGCGGCCGTATAACCCGAACGCGAAGCGTATGGCGGAGATGATCCAGGCGGACTGGGCGAAAGTTGGCGTGCAGACCAAAATCGTGACCTACGAATGGGGCGAATACCTGAAGCGCGTGAAGGGCGGGGAGCATCAGGCTGCGCTGATGGGCTGGACAACGGCGACGGGGGATCCGGATAACTTCTTCGGCCCGCTGTTTACCTGTACGTCCGCCAACGGCGGGTCGAATTCGGCGAAATGGTGTTATAAGCCGTTTGATAACCTGATTGCCGAAGCAAAATCGATAACCGATCGCGAAAAACGCGTGGCGCTGTACAAGCAGGCGCAGCAGATGATGCACGATCAAATGCCGGCGGTAATGATTGCTCATTCAACGATTTTTGAGCCAGTCCGTAAAGAGGTCACGGGCTATGAAATTGATCCCTTCGGCAAACACCTGTTCTGGCAAGTGGACCTGAAAGAGTAATTTTCACTGCCCGGTTTCGGTCGGGCAGTTTTTTCGCTATTTGTGCTGTCTTCGTCATTTTTTGCCACAACACATCGCCCCATTTTTTGTTATAACTTCAAGTGCATACTTGCAGATAACATGGAATACCATCATGCGTACTCACACTTTTTTTAAAGTTGCAGTGCTTTCTGGTCTGTTGGCCCTCTCAGGCTGTGCGTCAAAAGTCGCAGCCCCCGATCAATATTCAGGCTTTTTAAAAGATTACTCAGGCTTGCAGGAGATGAAATCTGCAACCGGGAAGCCAACCCTGCGTTGGGTTGATCCTTCTTATAATGAGGCGAATTATGACAGCATTATCTGGACGCCGATAACCTATTACCCGACGCCAAAACCGACCACTCAGCTTGGGCAAAAAACGCTTGATGAGCTGTTGAATTATACCAATACCAAACTGAAAACCGCGATTGGCCAGCGTAAGCCGATTGTGACGACGCCGGGCAAACATAGCCTGATCTTCCGCGGCGCCATCACGGGTGTGAGCTCAGACAAAGAAGGTTTGCAGTTCTATGAAGTGGTGCCTGTCGCGCTGCTGGTTGCGGGTACGCAGATGGCCACGGGCCATCGTACCATGGATACGCATCTGTTCTTCGAAGGTGAGTTAATCGACGCGGCTACGAACAAACCGGTGATTAAGGTTGTTCGTAAGGGGGAAGGGAAAGAGCTGGCGAACGAGAATACGCCAATGGGCTTCGGCACCCTGAAGCAGGTTGTGGATGACATGGCAACGGATGCCACTATGTTTGATGTTCATCAGACAGCAAATTAATAAAAAAAGGCCTGCATTTTCGCAGGCCGTTTTTTTATGCCGTCCGCAGGCGGCGGAACCAGGTTTCCGGCTTCGTAAACATCACCATATTCCCCCCCAGTATCAACAACAGGCCGACGATCCCGTTGAGATGCCACACGTAACCCTCGTACACCGTTGAAATCGACAGCGCCACCAGCGGGAACAGCAGGGTGCTGTAGGCGGCTTTACCGGGACCAATGCGGCCTACCAGCGTAAAGTAGGCGCCGAAGGCAATCACCGAGCCAAACAGCGCAAGATAGAGCAGCGCCCCCATATAGCTCACCGTCCATTCCGGCATAAAGTTATCGCCTCTGAAGAGGGCGATAAGTCCCATCACGACGGTGCCATACAGCATCGCCCAGGCGTTGGTGGTCATGGTTTCCAGCCCGTTTCGCTGATGACGCATGCTGATCATATTCCCCAGCGAGAAGCCGTAGGTGCCGAGGGCGGAAAGCCCGATGCCCGTAAGCAACGACGCGCTCCAGCCGCTGGCGAGCAGATCGTTCCAGAACAGGGTAATGATCCCGATAAGCCCCAGCGCTGCCGCCGTCCAGAAGCGTGCGGGTGGACGCTGGCCGAAGAAGATAAAGCTGTTGATGGCGTTATACAGCACGGCCATCGAGAAAATCACCGACTCAAGGCCGGTATTAATATGGGCGGCGGCGGTGTAAAAGCACCAGAAGTTGAAACAGAAAACGCAGCAGCCCTGTAGCATGCAGTAGAGATGATCCCGCAGCGCCAGCCTGCGCAGGCGGCGAAGGGCGACCAGGACGATCATCATCGTGGCGCTGGCCACGGCGAAGCGCCAGAAAATGGAGACCGGCGCTGCAACCGGCCCCTGTTGCAAAAAAATGGCGATCCAGGTCGTGCCCCAGATAACAACAACCAGCCCATAGAGTAATGCGTTCATGGTTTCTCTCTTCTCATACCGCGAAAAACAACAGTGTGGCGAAAGAAGATGGGCCCTGCTTTCATCGCCTTGCGCCGGACTTGCAAATTCTTGCGCTTTTTTCTCGCACAATGGCTGGTAACAGGCTGCAACACTTCTTAGACTGACAGTCTGATTAATCACCTGTTTACGGCCATGTCTCTCGTTTACGACACCTTTGAAACGTTACGCCAACAAAATGCGGTGCTGCGGGAAACCGTCGCGCTCAATACTGGCATTCAACTGGCGGCGTGGTACAACAAGCACGACACGATCACCGTGAAAAGCAACCATCACACCCTTAGCCTGTACGTGGCAGATGGCTATGAAAGCTATCAAAAAACGCCGGGTGGCTGGAAAAATGGCGGTGGGCCGGATCGTTTTTGTCTGATGCCGGAAGAGAGCGAATCCACGTGGGATATTCGTGACGACCTGTCGTTCGTGCACCTCTACTGCACCGATGAACACCTGCGGGACGTGGGGGAGAAAATCTGGGATAAACGACCGCTATCGCTGACGCTGGAGGAAAAAATATTCGGCAGCGATCCGAAAATCACCGCCCTTTATCGCCAGTTTTTGCTCGGCTGCGACTGGCAGCAAAACGCCAATCAGCTCACCCTGAGCACCGCGTCGACCTTATTGCTGACGCATTTAGTCCAGCACTATTCCAGCGTACAGTGGAAGCTGCCGGTAGTGACCGGCGGGTTATCGCCGTTTGTGCTGCGCAACGTGCTGGCCTTTATCGAGGAAAACCTGGCGCAACCCTTAACGCTGGCGGAACTGGCGGGCCAGGCCGCACTCAGTGAGTATCACTTTGCGCGGATGTTCCGCCAGTCGATGGGCCTGGCGCCGCATCAGTACGTCATGCAGCGCCGCATGGAGAAGGCCAAAGCGATGGTGCAGCACACGACCACGCCGCTCACCGACATCGCGCTGGCCTGCGGATTTAACTCCGCCAGCCATTTCAGTAACCGTTTTCGCAGCATGACCGGCATTACGCCGTCACAGCTACGCGCGGCGAAGGCGTGAGAAGACGGCGTAACAGATCCCTCCCAACACCAACCCCCAGAAGGCGGAGCCAATCCCCAGGAGCGTGACGCCGCTGGCGGTCATCAGGAAGGTGACGATCGCCGCGTCGCGCTCTGCTTCATGATTCAGTGCCTGATACAAACTCCCGCTGATAGTGCCGAGCAGGGCCAGCCCGGCCAGCGTCTGGATGCCGCTCAGCGGCAGGGCGGCCATCAGCCCCGAAATCGACCCGCCGAACACCCCCGCCAGCAGATAAAACCCACCTGCGGCCGCCGCAGCCAGCCAGCGTTTACTGGCATCCGGGTGGGCGTCCGGGCTCTGGCAGATGGCGGCGGTGATGGCGGCGATGCATATAGAATAGACGCCGAACGGGGACAACAGCAGCGCCAGCCCGCCTGTGGCAACGATCAGCGGTGAGACCGCCAGCGGATAGCCCGATGCCTGCATGGTGGCGAAGCCGGGCGCATTCTGCGACGCCATGGTCACCAGGAAGAAGGGTAAGCCGATGCTGATCAGGCTGGTGAAGGTGAACGCAGGGGCAATGAATTCCGGCATGATGACCGATAACGTCATTCTGTTCGTGACAACGTCACCTCCAGCCCAGGCAACGAACACGCCCACCAGCAGCGTGGCGACAATGGCGTACCGGGGCGCTACGGCTTTGGCCACCAGCCAGGCGGCCAGCATACTGCCGCAAAGAAAAATGTGTCCCTCAAGATTGCTGAATGCCTTCAGGCCAAACTGTAACAGCACGCCCGCCAGCATAGCGGCGGCAAGCGAGTGCGGGATCAGTTTCATCAACCGGGCAAACAGGCCGGTGACGCCGCACAGCAGAATCAGCGTATTCGCGAATATAAATACCCCGATGGTTTCCGCCAGCGTCACGCCATGCAGGCTGGTGGCGAGCAACGCCGCGCCAGGAGTCGACCAGGCGGTCAGCACGGGGGCTTTATACCACCACGACAATGCCAGCGTGCTGATCCCCATCCCGAGCCCTAGCGCGGTCATCCATCCGGCGATTTGCTGTGTACTGGCGCCAGCCGCCGCAGCCGCCTGCCAGATAATGGCGGCAGAGCTGGCATAGCCCACCAGAACGGCAACAAAACCGGCCAGCACGGCAGGAAAGAGAGAGGCAGTCGATCGCATGGAAACTCCGTTGTGCGTTATAACGTCCGGGATAAGGTATCACTGTGCGCTATAGCGTACAAGTGGTATGCTTTACCGCAACGGGAGGAACTATGGATATCACTCAACACCTGGCAATCACACTGAAAGCGCTGCGTCAGGCGCGGGGCTGGAGCCTGTCAAAACTGGCGGAAGAGACGGGCGTGTCGAAAGCAATGCTTGGGCAAATCGAACGCAATGAGTCCAGCCCGACGGTCTCTACCTTGTGGAAAATCGCCACCGGGCTGAACGTACCTTTTTCGGCGTTTATCACTCCAGAAAGCGAACCGCAGGCGGTATTCGATCCGCAGCAGCAGGCGATGGTGGTGAAACCGCTTTTCCCCTGGGATGAACAGCTTAAGTTCGACCATTTCTCCATCACCCTGTCGCCCGGCGCGCTGAGCGAGTCCACGCCGCACGAAGCCGGGGTGATCGAACATGTGGTGGTGATAAGCGGTGAGCTGGATATGCAGATCGACGGTGTCTGGCGCACAATATACGCTGATTCCGGCGTGCGTTTTGCCGGCGATAAACTGCACGCGTACCGCAACAGCAGCGCCTGTACGGTGCATTTTCACTCCCTGATCCATTATCCCCGCTAAAGCGTCGCAAAACGGTTTCACTGACACAGACTTCTGACTACAATAGCCGCCATTTTGACCATAACGGATAACGACGAAGTATGCGCCTGCACTCCCATCATCTTGAACTGCTAAGCCCGGCCCGCGACGCCGCCATTGCCCGTGAAGCCATTCTTCACGGTGCGGATGCCGTCTACATTGGCGGCCCTGGCTTCGGTGCCCGGCATAACGCCAGCAACAGCCTGCGCGACATTGCCGAGCTGGTACCGTTCGCTCACCGTTTCGAGGCGAAGGTGTTTGTGACCCTGAACACCATTCTTCATGATGATGAGCTGGAGCCCGCGCAGCGTCTGATCACCGATCTCTACCAGACCGGTGTTGACGCCCTGATCGTTCAGGATATGGGTGTTCTGGAACTGGATATCCCGCCGATTGAGCTGCACGCCAGCACTCAGTGCGATATCCGCACCGTCGAGAAGGCGAAGTTTCTTTCGGACGTCGGGTTTACGCAGATTGTGCTGGCGCGCGAGCTGAACCTGAACCAGATCCGCGATATCCATCAGGCGACCGACGCGACCATTGAATTCTTTATCCACGGTGCGCTGTGTGTGGCCTATTCCGGGCAGTGTAATATCTCTCACGCCCAGACGGGGCGCAGCGCTAACCGGGGCGACTGCTCTCAGGCCTGCCGTCTGCCGTATACCCTGAAAGACGATCAGGGCCGCGTGGTGGCATTCGAAAAACACCTGCTGTCGATGAAAGATAACGACCAGACGGCGAACCTCGGTGCGCTGATCGATGCTGGCGTACGCTCCTTCAAAATTGAAGGGCGCTACAAGGACATGAGCTACGTGAAAAATATCACCGCCCATTATCGTCAGATGCTGGATGCCATCATCGACGATCGCGGTGATCTGGCGCGCGCCTCCGCCGGGCGTACAGAGCATTTCTTTATTCCGTCTACGGACAAAACCTTCCACCGCGGCAGCACGGACTATTTCGTGAATGCCCGTAAAGGGGATATTGGCGCGTTCGACTCACCGAAGTTTATCGGCCTGCCGGTGGGTGAAGTGCTGAAAGTGGCGAAAGATCATCTTGACGTTCAGGTGACAGAGCCGCTGGCGAACGGCGATGGTCTCAACGTGATGATCAAACGTGAAGTAGTGGGTTTCCGCGCCAATACGGTGGAGAAAACCGGCGAAAATCGCTATCGCGTCTGGCCGAACGAAATGCCTGCCGATCTCTACAAAGCCCGTCCTAATGCGGCGCTTAACCGTAACCTGGATCACAACTGGCAGCAGGCCTTGCTCAAGACCTCCAGCGAGCGCCGCATTGCGGTGGATATCGCGCTGGGGGGCTGGGAAGAGCAGCTGATCCTGACCATGACCTGCGAAGACGGCATCAGCGTGACGCATACGCTCGACGGCCTGTTCGAGGTGGCGAACAATGCGGAGAAAGCGCTCAACAACCTCAAGGATGGCGTGGCGAAGCTGGGGCAGACCATTTATTACGCGCGCAATATTGAGGTGAATCTGCCGGACGCGCTGTTCGTGCCGAACAGCCTGCTGAACCAGTTCCGCCGTGAAACGGCCGAGATGCTGGATGAAGTACGCCTGGCAAACTATTCGCGCGGCAGCCGTAAGGCCGAAGCGGTGCCTGCGCCGGTCTACCCGGACACGCATCTTTCTTTCCTCGCGAACGTATACAACCACAAAGCGCGTGCGTTTTATCATCGTCACGGCGTGCAGCTGATTGACGCCGCGTATGAAGCGCATGAAGAGAAGGGCGATGTGCCGGTGATGATCACCAAACACTGCCTGCGGTTTGCTTTTAACCTTTGTCCGAAACAGGCGAAAGGCAATATTAAAAGCTGGAAAGCGACGCCGATGCAGCTGGTGAATGGCGATGAAGTGCTGACGCTGAAGTTTGACTGCCGTCCGTGTGAAATGCACGTTATCGGCAAGATGAAGAATCACATCTTCAAAACGCCGCCGCCGGGAAGCATTGTGGCCTCCGTCAGCCCTGACGATTTGATGAAGACCCTGCCGAAGCGTAAAGGCAGCTAACCCGCAGAGTGGGTATCCGGTTTGCGCGATTTCTGCCAGGCATGGTGCTCGCGCAACCCCTCCGCAGACTCCTCAGCCGCGCTGCGTAACTCGTCGCTGTCAGCTTCATGACGAAGCTGATGGTCGGCGTTTTTCACATACACAAATTCATGCCCTTTGTGCTCCGCCATAATCTGTCCTGAGAACAGGGCGCTAATCACCAGCAGTAGCGAAAATTCTTTTCTGAACATCATTTATCCCCTGAAAATACGCTACGGTCATCGTAGGGATAATTTCATAGAGTAATTATTCGACTCTTTAAATTTGAGAAAATAGAGTGTCAAAAATTGTGGTCGCAATAAAATGCGCTTAAGACTATTCTTAAAAGCGATATCGACGTTGTAAACTCCCATTTCTGGTATGCAAAGAGCAACTAGATTTATTGGGAAATCATTTACAATAAGATTTTTCTGGCTAAGGATTGGATCGAATAAATGAAAAAAATAATCGTGCTATCACTTCTGGGCGTAGTGGTTGCGGTGGGTGCTGCGGCCAGCATCTATTCAAATGAAGAACCAGAATATATTCAGTCAGCAAAAAGCCGTGTCGGATCGTATTTAACCAGCGATTACGGACGTGTCGAATGTAATAGCACCCAGGTAAGTGAAGATCGCTGGGAGCTGGGCTGTACCAATAAGGCGAGAGGCAAAACCTTCCAGTTCGCCGTTTACCCACCCGAGCAGGCACCGTATGGGGTCTCTCGTGCGTTTTATCTCGAAGCGATTAATGATGATGCCCGCCAGAGTGCAGATCAGGGGCTGATGCGTTATCTGCAAATTAATACCAAAGCGGGTTAATCGATTCGTTTATGCTTCGTTGAGGCTCACAGTGGTAGATTGCTGGTGATCCACATCCCGGTAGGGAATACCGGAGCGTAGATACCAAAATACAAATCTATCCATGCAAGCATTTACCGCCAGATTATGGCGGTTTTTTTTGCCCGTTTATCGTACCGGCTGTAAAAATTGTTTGCGATATTGCGCGGGCGAAAGCGCAAATTGCTGCCGGAAATGGTGGCGCAGCGTGGCGCTTTGTCCAAATCCGGTTTGTTCCGCAATATTATCAATGCTGAGCCGACTGTTTTCGAGATAATCTTTTGCCCGCTGCAATCGCGCAGTCAATAACCAGCGCGCGGGCGTTGTCCCGGTCGCGTCCTGGAAACGGCGCAGAAAGGTGCGTTGACTCATACCCACCCGCAGGGCCAGCGATTCGACGGTATGGGAAACGGCCAGATGCTGGTGAAGATAATCGAACAGCTGGCCCAGGCGCTGGCTCTCCCGCAACTGAGCCACCGGTCGGCTAAGTTGCTGGGTTTGCGAGCCGTCCCGATGGGGCGGGATCACCAGTCGACGCGCCACGCGGTTTGCTGCCTCCATACCGTAATTCCGGCGCACCACGTGCAGACACAGATCAATCCCCGCGGCGCTGCCGGCGGAAGTGAGAATATCGCCTTCGTCCTGGTAGAGCACATCTTCGACCACGGTGATGGCGGGAAAGCGTGTTTTCAGAGCTTGCGTGTAGCGCCAGTGGGTGGTTGCCTTCCGCCCGTTAAGCAGGCCTGAGGCTGCCAGAACGAAAACGCCAGAACAGATCGAGAGTAGCTGGCAGCCGCGGGCATGCGCCGCGCGGAGCGCCTGGCAGAGCGCTTCGGGTACGGGTTCATCCAGCCCTCGCCAGCCGGGTACAACAACCAGATCCGCCGTTTCAAGCAGACGCAGATCGCCGTCGGCCAGAATACGGATCCCGCCCGTTGCCCGGAGCTCGCCGCCATCCACGCTCGCCACGGCGAACTGATACCAGTCATCGCCCATCTCCGGGCGCGGCAAGCCAAAGATTTCTACCGCCACGCCAAACTCAAAGGTACATAAACCGTCATATGCCAGCACGACCGCGCGCGGCGAGGGATGTCTTAAGTTTGTCATCTTTTTGCTGTTTTCTGGCATAGGCGGACGCATTCATGTTCTGAATTAAGGGATAGAGTAGTGTTAACACAAACACCACAAATGAGGAAGATTCATGAGCTATGTTACTGAATTTCCGGCTGCTGAGCCGCAGGAAGCCGTGGGGCATTTTCTGCGTCGTCTGAGCGTCGAGACGGACTGCGCCGATGTCCATCACGCGGTATCCAGCGGTGAGCAGGACTTTGTTCTGCTGCACGTTGTCGGGAAGCCTGAACATTTTGCCCGGCGGCATCTGCCCGGCGCGCTGCATTTACCCTGGAGCCAGATCACCGCCGAGCGGATGACAGCGTGGCCAGAGGGCACGCTGTTTGTCGTCTATTGTGCAGGCCCGCACTGCAACGGGGCGGACAGGGCGGCGCTGAAGCTGGCGCGTCTGGGTCTGCCGGTTAAGATTATGCTCGGGGGCATGACCGGCTGGGAAGATGAGCGGTTCGCGTTTGCAGGATCTTCATCGCCCGCCCTGTGAACATGAATTTATTTCATCACAGATGAAATTTTCTCGTTTGTCGGCGGCGAGCCGGTATGACATCTTTTTAGGACGTTTAGACATCCAGAAGTCTAAATGTTCAAGAGATGAATTATCACTGTGGGCAATTAACGCCGACAGACAGAGGAGATTTCCATGCAGCGACACCACGCCCCGTACCGCGCCGATGTAGTCGGCAGTTTTTTACGCCCGGACTCTGTTAAACAGGCCCGTCTGCAATTTGCCAGCGGTGAGATCGATGCCGGTCAGCTTCGCGCGGTTGAGGACGAGGCCATTCGCCATGTTGTCGAACAGCAGTGCGCCTGCGGTCTGCATGTGGTAACGGACGGTGAATTCCGCCGCGCCTGGTGGCACTTTGACTTCTTTGACGGGCTACAGGGCGTAGAGCGTTATGATTCGCAGCAGGGCATTCAGTTCAACGGGGTGCAGACCAAAGCCCACGGCGTGCGCGTAACGGGCAAACTGGGCTTCGGCGATCATCCTATGCTGGAAGATTTTCGCTACCTCAAAAGCATCAGCGGTAACGCACAGCCGAAGATGACCATTCCGAGCCCGAGCGTGCTGCACTTCCGCGGTGGCCGCAAGGATATTGATGCCACGGTCTACCCGGATCTGAAGGATTACTTTGACGATCTGGCGACAACCTGGCGCGATGCCATTCGGGCCTTTTACGATGCAGGCTGCCGCTATCTGCAACTGGATGATACCGTCTGGGCCTACCTTTGTTCAGAAGACCAGCGCCGCCAGATCCGCGAGCGCGGTGACGATGCAGACGAACTTGCCCGAACCTATGCCCGGGTGCTGAATAAGGCGCTGGAGGGCAAACCGGACGACCTGACCATCGGGCTGCACGTCTGCCGCGGCAACTTCCGCTCAACCTGGATTTCCGAAGGCGGCTATGAGCCGGTGGCGGAGGTGCTGTTCGGCACGGTGAACGTCGACGCGTTCTTCCTGGAGTACGACAACGACCGTAGCGGCGACTTTGCGCCACTGCGTTTTGTGCGCCCGGGTAAACAGCAGGTGGTGCTGGGGCTGATCACCACCAAGCACGGTGAACTGGAGAACCCGGAAGGGGTGAAAGCGCGTCTGGAAGAGGCTGCGCGCTACGTGGCGAAAGAGCAGATTTGCCTCAGCCCGCAGTGCGGATTTGCCTCCACGGAAGAGGGTAACAGCCTGAGCGAAGCCCAGCAGTGGGATAAAATTCGCCTGGTGACGCAAATCGCCAGCGACGTCTGGTAACGCCGTTCACAGCGCTGCATTATTACAGTGCAGCGCTGTACCATTCTGAGTCGTTTACCGTAAATCCTCTCTTCGAACCCGTTTAAATCCTGCCTCTGCAACCTGGCACCCTTTTTGCTCTCCTGAAACTGACGTTACTTTTTCTGCGTCCGGGCGGTAACGGACGTCTTCGCACAGCTTTCTTTTTCAGGAGTGAAAATATGCACCGTCGTACCTTTATAAAAGCGTTCGCCTTGTCCGCCTCCGTGGTCGCCATGGGGGTCAGTTTTGGCGTCCAGGCCGCAGAGACCATTAAAGTCGGGATCATGCACTCACTCTCCGGCACGATGGCCATTTCAGAAACGCCCCTGAAAGATGTCGCCCTGATGACCATCGATGAAATTAACGCCAAAGGCGGCGTGCTCGGGAAAAAGCTGGAGCCGGTGGTGGTTGACCCGGCCTCCAACTGGCCGCTGTTTGCCGAAAAGGCCCGCCAGCTTCTGAGCCAGGATAAGGTCGCCGTGGTGTTTGGCTGCTGGACCTCCGTATCGCGTAAATCGGTTCTGCCGATTTTTGAGGAGCTGAACGGTTTGCTGTTCTATCCGGTGCAGTACGAAGGTGAAGAGATGTCACCTAACGTCTTCTATACCGGCGCGGCGCCTAACCAGCAGGCGATCCCGGCGGTGGAGTACCTGATGAGCGAGGACGGCGGCAGCGCGAAACGCTTCTTCCTGCTGGGAACGGACTACGTTTACCCGCGCACCACGAACAAGATCCTGCGCGCCTTCCTGCACTCGAAAGGCGTGGAAGATAAAGATATTGAAGAGGTCTACACCCCGTTTGGTCATAGCGATTACCAGACCATCGTCGCCAGTATCAAGAAATTCTCTGCGGGCGGTAAAACGGCGGTGGTCTCCACCATCAACGGTGATTCCAACGTGCCTTTCTATAAAGAGCTGGCGAACCAGGGGCTGAAAGCCACGGACGTGCCGGTTGTGGCGTTCTCGGTGGGCGAGGAGGAACTGCGCGGCATTGATACCAAACCGCTGGTGGGTAACCTGGCGGCGTGGAACTACTTTGAATCCGTCGATAACCCGACCAACCAGACCTTTGTCGCGGCCTACAAAGCTTACGCGAAAGCCCATAAGCTGCCGAATGCCGATACCGTCGTCACCAACGATCCGATGGAAGCGACCTATGTCGGCCTGCATATGTGGGCGCAGGCGGTTGAAAAAGCGGGGACAACCAACGTGGACAAAGTGCGCGCGGCAATGGCGGGCCAGTCGTTCAACGCGCCATCCGGCTTTACGCTGACCATGGATGCCACCAACCACCACCTGCATAAGCCCGTCATGATTGGTGAAATCGAAGGCAACGGCCAGTTCAACGTCGTCTGGCAAACCGAACAGCCGGTACGCGCTCAGCCGTGGAGCCCGTTTATCGCCGGGAATGACAAAAAGCCTGACCAGCCGATGAAAACCGCCAGCAACTAAGCCACCACCAGGGAGAGACGTCATGAACGCCATGCGCATGATGATTGCGATTGTGTGGCTTACCGGACTGCTGCCAGGGATGGCGCAGGCATCGGATGCCGATGATTTCGTTGCCGCTAGCCGCAGCCAGCAAACCTCCATGCTGACCCGCTGGGCAGCCACGCCGGAACCTGCACGCTTGCCGCTGCTTAAAGCGCTGCAACAAGAGAACCTCTACACCGACAGCCAGAAGAAGGCTTTTACCCGCATCGACGGTGAAATGGTGGCCCTGGGCGCGGCAAAGAGCGCCGAAGGAACGACCAAAGCCGTGCGACTGACCAACCGGCTGCGCGTGTTAACCGTCACGGCGCTGGCGACGCATCAGCTTGTCAGTGACAGTGTCACCGAAAGACGTCATGCCGCGCGGCAGCTTCAGCGTGACGCCCAGCCGGATATGCTCGGGTTTCTGCAACAGCGGGCTAATCGCGAAACGGACGACGTCACCCGACAGTCGCTGAGGCTGGCGCTGGCAAATCTTCAGCTGGCGAGTCCGCAGGCGGAAACGCGCCTTAACGCGGTTGAACTGCTGGGACAGTCTGACGATCCGGACGTGCAGGCCACGCTGACGCCATTCACCCGGGCGCAAACCGAGCCGGACGCACGGGTACGTGCCGCCGCCGCTGAGAGCCTGGACCGTATTCAGCACCGGCTGATGTGGGGCGAACTGCTGGGGCAGGCCTTCATGGGCCTGTCGTTGGGATCGGTACTCTTGCTGGCCGCGCTCGGGCTGGCTATCACCTATGGTCTGCTGGGGGTGATTAACATGGCCCACGGCGAAATGCTGATGCTCGGGGCGTATGCCACCTGGATGGTGCAGCAGGTTATGGCGCAGTGGATGCCTCAGTGGCTGGCGTTCTATCCGGTGGTGGCGCTGCCGGTGGCGTTTTGCCTGACGGCAGGTATCGGGATGGTGCTGGAGCGCACGGTGATCCGCCATCTGTATGGCCGCCCGCTGGAAACCCTGCTCGCCACCTGGGGGATCAGCCTGATGCTTATCCAGCTGGTCCGCATGACCTTTGGCGCCCAGAACCTTGAGGTCGCTAACCCGGCCTGGCTGTCCGGCGGGGTGCAGGTTTTCGCCAACCTGACGCTGCCCTGGAACCGTATTGTGGTGCTCGGCTTTGTACTGCTGGTGCTGTTCTTCACCTGGCTCATTCTGAACAAAACGGGTCTGGGTCTGAACGTGCGGGCGGTGACGCAAAACCGCAGCATGGCGGCCTGCTGCGGCGTTCCCACCGGACGGGTAGATATGCTGGCGTTTGGCCTCGGGTCCGGCATTGCCGGGCTGGGCGGCGTGGCGTTATCCCAACTGGGGAACGTGGGACCGGAGCTGGGCCAGGGTTACATCATCGATTCATTCCTGGTGGTGGTGCTCGGCGGCGTCGGCCAGCTGGCCGGTAGCGTCGCGGCGGCC
This sequence comes from Enterobacter cloacae complex sp. IR5401, assembly GCF_049238425.1. NCBI lineage: Bacteria > Pseudomonadati > Pseudomonadota > Gammaproteobacteria > Enterobacterales > Enterobacteriaceae > Enterobacter > Enterobacter cloacae complex sp. IR5401. The sequence continues at coordinate 171,807 of NZ_JBMKHN010000004.1, forward strand.
TTTGGTCTGGGGATCTTCAATAAAATTCTTGAACCGCAGATGGGTGCCGTGCTGGGCAAGATACTGATTCTGGTGGCGATCATTCTGTTTATCCAGAAACGTCCGCAGGGGTTATTCGCACTTAAAGGGAGGGTGACAGACTGATGAGCCAGCCATTGACCTTAACACTGGCGCGCAGGGCACCGCGCACCACGCAAATCTTCGGCAGTCTGCTGGTTGCGGCGCTGCTGGTGCTGCCTTTTCTCGCGCTGTTACCCGCAACGCATCCGCTGGCCGTTTCTACGTGGATGTTGACGCTCATCGGCAAGATCCTCTGCTACGCAGTTGTCGCCGTGGCACTCGATCTGGTCTGGGGCTATGCCGGTATGCTCTCGCTGGGGCACGGCATATTCTTCGCCCTGGGCGGCTATGCGATGGGCATGTACCTGATGCGCCAGGCGGCCGGGGATGGGCTGCCCGCGTTTATGTCGTTTCTCTCGTGGAGCGAACTGCCCTGGTTCTGGTGGGGAACGCAGCATTTTGCCTGGGCTCTGGTGTTAATTGTGACGATCCCCGGCCTGCTGGCGCTGGTCTTCGGCTGGTTTGCTTTCCGCTCGAAGATCAAAGGGGTCTATTTCTCCATCATGACCCAGGCGCTGACCTATGCGGGCATGCTGCTGTTCTTTCGCAACGAAACCGGCTTTGGCGGCAATAACGGCTTTACCGGCTTTACCACGCTGCTCGGGTTTTCCGTCACGGCGACTACCACGCGGATCGCGCTGTTTCTCGCAACGGTCATGCTGCTGCTGCTGGCCCTGGGCACAGGCTACGCGCTGGCGAAGAGTAAATTTGGCCGCATTTTAACGGCGGTGCGCGATGCGGAAAACCGTCTGACGTTCTGCGGCTACGATCCGCGCGGTTTCAAGCTGCTGGTCTGGACGCTTTCCGCCGTGCTGTGTGGCCTGGCGGGGGCGCTGTACGTTCCGCAGGTGGGTATTATCAACCCGGGTGAAATGTCGCCGACCAACTCGATTGAAGCGGCCATCTGGGTGGCGCTGGGCGGCCGCGGCACGCTGGTGGGCCCGGTGATGGGCGCGGCGCTCGTCAACGGTGCGAAGAGCTTTTTCACCGTGGCGATGCCGGAGTACTGGCAGCTGTTTCTGGGGCTGATTTTCATCGCCGTGACGCTGTTTTTACCACGCGGCGTGTTCGGTCTGTTTCGTAAGGGAGAGAATTAATGCAGCCCTCTGAAGGACTCTTTACCCGCCAGCTACCGGGCGATCGTTACCGTGAGCAGACCGATCCGGTGTTGCAGCTCGAGGCCATTAACGTCAGTTTCGACGGTTTTCAGGCGTTGACCGATCTTTCGCTGAATATCGGCGTCGGAGAATTGCGCTGCATCATTGGCCCTAACGGCGCCGGTAAAACCACGCTGATGGACGTGATCACCGGCAAAACCCGGCCAAAAAGCGGGAAAGCTATTTACGATCAGTCCATCGATCTGACAGCCCTGGAACCGGCGGCCATCGCCCGTCAGGGCATTGGCCGTAAGTTCCAGAAGCCGACCGTGTTTGAAGCGCTGACCGTAGGGGAAAACCTCGAAATCGCCATGAAAGCCGACAGGTCCGTCTGGGCGAGCCTGCGGGCCACGCTCAGCGGCGAGCAGCGCGACCGCATTGACGAGATGCTGGTTTTGCTGCGGCTTGGCAGTGAGCGCGATCGCCGTGCCGGACTGCTTTCCCACGGACAGAAGCAGTTTCTGGAGATCGGCATGCTGCTGGTGCAGGACCCGCACCTGTTGCTGCTGGACGAACCCGCCGCCGGTATGACCGACGCAGAGACGGAATACACAGCCGAGCTGTTCCGAACCCTGGCAGGCAAGCATTCGCTGATGGTGGTTGAGCACGATATGGGCTTCGTCGAGACCATCGCCGACCACGTCACGGTGCTGCATCAGGGGCGGGTACTGGCGGAAGGTTCGCTTCGCGAGGTACAGGCCAATGAACAGGTAATTGACGTCTATCTGGGACGTTAAGGAGAGGGGATGTTACAGGTTTGCGAACTGAATCAGTACTACGGCGGAAGTCATATTCTGCGCGGGGTGAGCTTTGAGGCGGTCGTCGGGGAAGTTACCTGCCTGCTGGGGCGCAACGGGGTGGGCAAAACCACGCTGCTGAGGTGCCTGATGGGGCTGATCCCGGTGAAAGCCGGGGAGGTCGTCTGGCAGGGAAAGACCATCACTCACAGTAAACCGCACCAGCGAGTGCAGTCCGGCGTGGCGTATGTTCCGCAGGGGCGGGAGATTTTTCCGCGTCTGACCGTAGAAGAAAACCTGCTGATGGGGCTGTCGCGCTTCTCAGCGGGAAACGCAAGAAGCGTACCGGAGGAGATTTGGCAGCTTTTCCCGGTGCTGAAGGAGATGAAGCACCGAGGCGGAGGCGATCTTTCCGGTGGTCAGCAACAGCAGCTGGCGATTGGTCGCGCGCTGGCGAGCCGTCCACAGTTACTGATTCTGGATGAACCCACGGAAGGTATTCAGCCGTCGGTGATTAAAGAGATTGGGCAGGTGATCCGCAGCCTGGCGAACCGGGGGGATATGGCGATCCTGCTGGTGGAGCAATTTTATGATTTTGCGGCAGAGCTGGCCGACAGCTATCTGGTGATGTCGCGCGGCAGCATCGTCCAGCAGGGGCGCGGGGAGAATATGGAGCAGGAGGGCGTTCGCGGGCTGGTTGCGATCTGAAATGTTATAATATAACATCCCTGTTCTTATAAAACGGAATGAGGATTTTGCTGTGGCTGCACAACCTGGAAAAATTGCGCTGACTTTGGGAACGCTGCTGGTAAGCGGCTCGCTTTTTGCCCATTCGCACGGTCATCAGATGACGGAGGCGGAACAGAAGGCGGCAAACGGCGTCTTTGAGGATAAAGACGTCAGGGACAGGAAGCTGTCTGACTGGGACGGAACCTGGCAGTCTGTTTACCCGTTCCTGCTTGATGGTTCGCTGGATCCGGTTTTCGAAAAGAAAGCGCAGAAGGGAGAAAAATCTGCTGCCGAGGTGAAGGCCTACTACCGCAAGGGTTACGCGACGGACGTGGACGCCATCGGCATTGAAAACAACGTGATGGAATTCCACCGAGGCAAAACGGTGAGCAGCTGCCGCTACGACTACAGCGGCTACAAAATTCTGACCTATGCGTCGGGGAAAAAAGGTGTGCGCTACCTGTTTGAATGCAAGGATAACGCGAGCGAGGCGCCTAAGTTTGTGCAGTTCAGCGACCATATCATCGGGCCGAAAGCCTCTTCACACTTCCATATCTTTATGGGCAACACCTCCCACGAGGCGCTGCTGAAAGAGATGGATAACTGGCCGACCTACTACCCGAATGAGATGTACAAAGAGCAGGTGGTGGAGGAGATGTTGCACCACTAAGGTGTTGGTTTTGCCGGGGGGCGGCTTCGCCTTACCCGGCCTGGGATTAGGGTTTTCCAGGTCGGGTAAGCGCAGCGCTACTCGACACGCTATCTTCACTTTTCACGCGCATCCCGCGCAATATCATCAGCCAGGCCGCAATGATGGCGGCCATCATAATGATAAATAATGACCAGTGCGGCAGATGGGTCAGGATGAGCCCGGTGATCATCGGGTTCGCCGCCGCGCCCAGCCAGCCCAGCGCTTGTGCGGAGAAGTAGCTCGCCTTCATGCCCGGCGGGGCGATATTGTCGATCAGCATGTATTCACCCGGTGCATAAATAACCTCACCCAGGGTGAAAATCGCTGCCGCGATCCCCCAGTAAATCAGGTTCTCGCCGGAAAGCATAAACCCCCCCAGCCCGAGGATGAAAAAAAGCGTCGCGGCGGTCATTAGCGGACGGATATTGCTGGCGGTGATCTTCCGTCCAAGCGCATATTGCAGGGTGACGACCACCGCCGCGTTGACGGGCAGCACAACGGCCACCACCTTTTCTGCGAAATCACTGTCCGCATGTGCGGCGAGGACATACTGGGAAATGCAGGTGGCGAACGATCCACCCACATACGACGCCAGCAGCCCGGAGAGCGTGTACCAGAACAGCGCCCGGTCTTTCAGCAGCACCGAGGGTTGCCATGGCATTTTCTCCTCAGGGCTGTCCGAGGCTATGCTTTTCTGCACAAAGAAATGGATAAACCCGAGCGGCAGTGCGGCGCAGAAGGCCGCCAGCCAGAACGGCAGTTGCAGGCTGTACATCACAAGCAGGGTGCCGATCGGCGGCCCGATCGTCCAGCCGATGTTCAGGAAACTGTAGTTGAGTGAGAAAACGCGCGCCTTTTCGCTGGAGGTCAGCACGTCGGCAAACCATGCTTTCAGCACCGTTGAGAAGACGGAATAGGCGCAGTTAATCAGGGCAAAGAACAGCACTACCAGCGTCACGTTATTCACCAGCGGAATGGCCACAAACCCGGCGATAAAGGCGACGATGGCGATCAGCATATAGCGTTTTTTGTCGAATTTATCCGCCAGGATGCCAAACCCCAGGCTAAACACCACGCCAATGGTCAACGCCACGGTAAGGGCATAGCCAATATTCTCCACGCTCATATCGTACACGCGTGTGAGATATATGGTCATAAAGGGCAGCGTTGCCCCGCGGCCAATTGTTAATAACAATGACGATGCCAGCAGCGCTGCGGTTGAGCGCCTGATTGATGGTTTCATTTTCCTGCCCGACAAATGCTTATGCTTTTTTTGTTGTGTTATTACAGGATTATCATGGGATCGGCAGCTTGTATAGCACCCAATTTATCCGCAAGTGCTTCTCTTCAGTACCAGAATTAATGATCTTCTCGCGGGGCTATTTTTTCTGTTACCTTGTGGTGTTTACAAAATTTTAATATTTCAGGGGCGGAAAATGACGCGGAAAGACGGGCTGTTAGCGTTGCTGGTTGTCGTGGTGTGGGGACTCAATTTTGTGGTCATCAAAATGGGGTTGCACAACATGCCTCCACTGATGCTGGCGGGTCTGCGCTTCCTGCTGGTGGCGTTTCCGGCGCTGCTGTTCGTCGCCCGCCCGAAAATTCCCCTCAAGCTGCTGCTGGGCTACGGCCTCACCATCAGCTTTGGTCAGTTTGCGTTTCTTTTTTGCGCTATTAAATTCGGTATGCCTGCGGGCCTGGCTTCGCTGGTGCTTCAGGTGCAGGCGTTCTTTACCATCATTCTCGGCGCGTTTGTCTTTGGCGAACGCTTGCAGGGCAAGCAGCTGGCGGGCATTAGCCTTGCGGTCTTTGGCGTGCTGGTGCTGATTGAAGGCAGCCTCAACGGTCAGCATGTCGCGCTGCTGGGCTTTATGCTCACCCTGGCGGCGGGGCTGAGCTGGGCGTGCGGCAATATCTTTAACAAGCTGATAATGCAGCACGAGGCGCGTCCGGCGGTCTTATCGCTGGTGGTCTGGAGCGCGTTGATCCCCATCGTGCCGTTTATGGCCGCGTCATTTATTCTGGAGGGGCCGCAGGCGATGCTGAAAAGCCTGGTGGAGATCGACCTGACGACTATTTTGTCGCTGATCTACCTGGCGTTCGTTGCCTCAATCATTGGCTATGGTATCTGGGGATCGCTGCTCGGACGCTATGAAACCTGGCGCGTGGCGCCGTTATCGCTGCTGGTACCGGTGGTCGGGCTTGCCAGCGCCGCACTGTTGCTGGATGAAACGCTCAGCGCGCTGCAATTGTGTGGCGCAGGGCTGATTATGGCCGGGCTGTATATCAACGTCTTTGGCTTGCGGGTGCGTCGGGCGACGCGGGTGCAGAGTTAAGGCAGAAAAAAGCCCCGCATTAGCGGGGCAAAAACGAATTACAGGTCGTGGTTGTAATACGGCACGCCTAATTCGTCGGATTTGTCGCTGCCAGCGCCCATGTGATTGAAGTCCCAGGGCGACTGGTTTTGCGTGGACGGCATAATCATGGTGTCGCGATTATTTTGCTGACCCGCACTGGGGGTTTGCTCCGCGAAGCTCTGGCCGGAAACCAGCACCAGCAAGGTGAGGGCGGCGGAGGCGATAAATTTCATGATTTCCTCGGTTACGTCTTAACAGGCGATGATTAACTGCAATGTTTTAGTGGATACAGATAACGGGATTCACCCGGCATACTGGTAATACGGTACTTATGAGGCGGCACGTCAAAGTAGTTCTTGAACGTACGCGTCAGGGTTTGTTGCGATTCAAATCCGTAACGTTCCGCCAGATAGAGGATCGGCTCATTGCTTTCTTTCAGTTTTTGGGCAATCTCCGTCAGCTTGCGGCTGCGAATATATTGTCCTAATGAATGGCCGGTCTCTTTTTTAAACATCCGTTGCAGGTGCCATTTTGAGTAACCTGAACGCTCAGACACTTTCTCAAGGGAGAGCGGAGATTCCAGGTTATCTTCGATCCAGTCCAAAATGCTATGAATGGTGATAGCGTCAGTATTGCGTCTGGACATCGTCATACCTCTTTTTCTGTTTACGGCAGGATTTTCTTGAGTAAGAGCTCAAGCGTTGCCACTTCATCTGCCGATAAGTTTTTTGTCAGTTCCTGGTGCAGTGTTTGTCCTACTAATTGATGACATTGCTCACACATGGCCGCGCCATCGCTGGTCAGTTTCACCAGTACGCCACGTTTGTCATTTGGGTTAGGGCTTCGTTCTACCCATCCTTTACAGACGAGACGATCCAGCATGCGGGTTAACGCACCCAGATCGACAGAGAGCACCTTTTTCAGCTCAACCGGCGTGATACACACTTCGCAGCGAATGGAACACAGCACTTTAAACTGTGTTGCGGTGATATCCAGCGGTGACAGATAGTCATTGAGCAGGCGATCTTTTTTCTGATTAACCATATGAATAAGACGACCCAGTGGGATTATGTCGTTAAAGAGGTCACTGGTGCTTTTCACAATGGTTGCCCTGGCAAGTAGTTTAGTCACGGCAGATATTATTGCTCAGGCAAGTATAAGTCAACTGAATGAATCGGCCGATGCCACGAAATGCTAAAACGCTTCAGGAACTCATTCTGTACGCTTTTAAATCATACAGATAATCTGGGGTTATGAATTACGCGAGACAATTATGGTTACGCTGCGCGGATGGCTACGGACGAGGATTTGCCCCTATAATTGCGATGTTGAATAAGGATAAGGACTGCGGTGCATTATGTTGGATTTGATTAAAGCAGTGGGGCTTGGGCTGGTGGTGTTGCTGCCGCTGGCGAACCCGTTAACGACGGTGGCGCTTTTTCTGGGGCTGGCGGGGAACATGAACAGCGCGGAGCGCAATCAGCAGTCGATGATGGCCTCTGTGTACGTCTTTGCCATAATGATGGTGGCTTATTACGCCGGGCAACTGGTGATGAATACCTTTGGTATTTCGATTCCCGGTCTGCGTATCGCTGGCGGGCTGATCGTGGCCTTTATTGGTTTCCGGATGCTGTTCCCGGCGCACAAAGCGCACGAATCCCCGGAAGCCAAAAGCAAATCGGAGGAGCTTGAAAGCGAACCGAGCGCCAACATCGCGTTTGTGCCGTTAGCCATGCCGAGCACGGCAGGGCCGGGAACGATTGCGATGATCATCAGTTCCGCCTCAACGGTGCGTGATGGGTCGACATTTCCGCACTGGGTTATCACCGTTGCGCCGCCGATCATTTTTGCGCTTATTGCCATTATTGTCTGGGGGTCATTGCGCAGTTCCGGGGCGATTATGCGCTGGGTGGGCAAGGGGGGGATTGAAGCTATCTCCCGTCTGATGGGCTTCCTGCTGGTCTGTATGGGCGTGCAGTTTATTATTAACGGCGTGCTGGAGATTGTTAAGACGTATCATTGAGAACGTTGCCGGGTAAGCGCAGAGCCACCCGGCACAACAAACGTCAACCGTGGCTGGTCTGTTCTTCCATCGCGACCGGCCATTTACGGAAGATAAGCACCGACCAGATCAGCGCGATCAGCGCCGGAATCGCCCCGAGATAGCCAATGGCCGACATCGATACATGCAGGCTGATCTGATTGCCCACCAGCGCACCGGCGCCAATCCCCAGATTAAAAATCCCGGAGAAGAGCGACATCGCTACGTCCGTGGCGTCCGGGGCCAGCGCCAGCACTTTGACCTGCATTCCCAGACCAATAATCATGATCGCCACGCCCCAGAACAGACTGAGGATCGCCAGATAACTCTCGCTGCCTGCCGCAGGCATCAGCAACAGCAGACATGCCAGCAGCAGGCCAATCGCACTGCTTACAAGCGCAGACGCATGCTGATTGCCCAGCTTCCCGAACAGGATGCTGCCGATAATCCCCGCGCCGCCCAGGATCAGCAGCAGAACGGTGGCAAAGTTAGCGCTAAAGCCCGCCACAACCTGAACAAACGGCTCAATATAGCTGTAGGCCGTGTAATGGGCGGTCACCACAATCACGGTCAGCAAATAGATGCTCATCAGCGCCGGTCGACGCATCAGCAGCGGAAGACTTTTCAGCGAGCCGGAGTGTTCGCTGGGCAGTTTTGGCAGCAGTTTGATCAGACACACCAGGGTGATCAGCGCCCCCATGCCGATGGCAAAGAAGGTGGTGCGCCAGCCGAAGTATTGACCCACAATGCGCCCGATCGGCAGGCCTAACACCATCGCCAGCGCCGTTCCGGTGGCAATCAGGCTCAGCGCCTGGGCGCGTTTCCCCGCCGGGGCCAGACGAATGGCGAGCGATGCGGTGATCGACCAGAAAACGGCATGGGCAAACGCGATGCCGACGCGGCTGATGACCAGCACGGTGAAGTTCCATGCCATAAATGACAGCACATGGCTGGCAATGAACACCACAAACAGCCCAATCAGCAGCTTACGACGTTCCATCTGGCTGGTCAGCAGCATAAACGGCAGCGACATCAGCGCTACCACCCATGCATAGATGGTCAGCATAATGCCAACCTGTGCCGTTTCCATATGGAAGCTGGCTGCAATGTCGGACAGCAGCCCAACCGGAACAAATTCCGTGGTGTTGAAAATAAACGCTGCGATGGCGAGCGTGACCACGCGTAGCCACGCGACCCTGCGGGAAACCGTGTGTGTTGTCATAGGGATATCTGGGATTCGTTGCCTGAAAGATGAGGAGACGATCTTAAAGCCTTAAACGGCGAAAACTCAACCGTTATGTGATATGAATCACAAAATTTACCTTCATGCAGCGGTAGCGAACGCGGTTGTTTTCATTGAAGATAAAGAACAACACAACAAAAACAGGCGGTAACACAATGCAGGAGATTGATTTTTATCTGGTAGATGCGTTCAGCGCGTCCTCTTTTGGCGGCAACCCGGCGGCGGTGTGCCCCCTCGACGCGTGGCTACCGGATGAGACGTTACTGCGGATGGCACAACAGCATAACCAGTCGGAAACCGCGTTTTTTGTGTGTACCAAAGGGGGGATCGAGTTGCGCTGGTTCACCACGCTAACCGAGGTTAATCTGTGTGGTCACGCGACGCTTGCCGCGGCGTATGTTCTGTTTAACGAACTGGATTATCCGGACTCACGCCTTCATTTTGACACTGCCTCTGGTCGCCTGACCGTCAGCCGTGAAGGTGACTGGATGACGCTGGACTTCCCGGCCTGCCCGACGCAGGCACAGACGCCGCCACCGGAGTTGCTCACCGCACTCGGTATCACCCGCTACGTCGAGGCGCGAAAAGGCCGCGCCTGGGTGCTGGTACTGGAGAGCCGCGAGCAGGTGGAAGCCATTAATCCGGATTTCTCCGCCATGACGCCGGGGGAGCATAAAGTGGCCGTCACCGCCCGGGACGAAGGAGAATACGACTTTATCAGTCGTTTCTTCTCGCCGGGCGTGGCCGTGCCGGAAGATCCTGTCACCGGCTCCGCGCACACCATGCTGATCCCTTACTGGAGTGAACGGCTTGGCAAAACACAGATGTTTGCCCGCCAGGTTTCCGCCCGTGGAGGAGACGTACGCTGCGAACTCAAGGGCGACCGCGTGCGGATGGGCGGGCAGGCGGCGCTGTATCTGAAGGGCACAGTATTTCTGCGCTGAATAAATCTAAGAGGAACAAATGATGCAGGAAATTGATTTTTATCTGGTAGATGCCTTCAGCGACAGGGCGTTCGGCGGCAATGCGGCGGCGGTGTGTCCGCTGGAAGCGTGGCTATCGGATGAGACGCTGCTGAAGATGGCGAAGCAGCATAATCAGTCAGAGACGGCGTTTTTTGTCCGAACGGATAACGGGTTTGAGCTGCGCTGGTTTACCACGCAGGATGAAATTAACCTCTGCGGCCACGCAACCCTCGCGGCTTCTCACGTTATTTTTGAATACCTGGATTATCCGCATACGGAAATCACCTTCACCACGCGCTTTGTCGGCGAACTGACGGTACAACGCAGCGGCGACTGGCTGACGCTTAATTTCCCGGCGTGGTCAACCGAGGTTGTCGATACTCCACCCCCAGTGCTGTTCAGCGCGCTGGGCATTAACGCGGCAAACGAGGTGCGTGTAGGGCGTGACTACATAGTGGTGCTCGACAGCCAGCGGCAGGTGGAGGCGCTGACGCCGGATATCACTGCCATGCTCCCGCTGGGGAAAATGGTCTGCGTTACAGCGCCGGGAGATGAGTATGATTTCGTCAGCCGCTTCTTCTGTCCGGGGGAAGGGGTGCCGGAGGATCCGGTGACGGGATCAGCGCACAGCATGCTGATCCCGTACTGGAGTGAAAAGCTCGGAAAAACGCAGATGTCGGCCCGCCAGGTCTCCTTGCGCGGCGGGGATCTGCGCTGCGAGCTGAAAGGCGACCGCGTGCTGATTGGAGGGCAGGCCACGCTGTATATGAAGGGAAAAATTTTCCTTCGACTCCAGGACTACGTTCAACTTTAACAACTGGGCGCAGGTGGCTGACGCTCGTTCAGCAGCGCGATAAATGCCTCCAGCTGGCGGGTCATCGCCCCGCGTCGCCACACCAGCCAGGTGGTGAGCCAGCGCCAGTTTTCCGCCAGCGGCCACGCCGCCACCTGATGATGCCCCGGCATGCTCTCCAGCATGGAGCGGGGCATCAGCGCAATGCCTGCCCCGGCAATCACACAGGCGAGCATCCCGTGGTAGGACTCCATCTCATGGATCCTTCCCGGCGTTACGCGGTCGGCATGGAACCAGCTCTCCAGATGACGCCGGTAAGAACAGTTGGCGCGAAAGGCATACACGTCGCTGCCGCTCACCTGCGTGGCTTTTGACACTTCCGCGTGGCCCGCAGGGGTGACCAGCATCATCTCTTCCCGGTAAACCGGCATCCCTTCCAGTTCCGGGTGCGAGAGCGGCCCGTCGACAAAGGCGGCGCTAAGCGTCCCTTCAAGCACGCCGTCAATCATCGTACCGGAAGGCCCGGTGGATAACGCAAACTGAATGCGCGGATAGCGCTGGTTAAACCGCGCCAGACTTTCCGGAATGCGTACGGCGGCGGTACTTTCCAGCGCGCCGAGCGAGAATAATCCCTGCGGTTCATCCCCGGCGACGACCATTCGCGCTTCGTCGACCAGCGCCAGGATCTGTTTGCTGTAGCGCAAAAAATTGTGCCCGGCGGGGGAAAGCCGCAGGCGCTGATTCTCGCGAATAAACAGCTCCACGCCGAGATCCGCTTCTAGCTGTCGGATGCGGGTGGTGAGGTTTGAGGGCACCCGGTGTACCTTCTGCGCCGCCTGGGTAATGCTGCCGGTCAGTGCGACGGCGTTAAACATCTCAAGCTGAGTTAAGTCCATACCGTTCTCGATTCGTGAATAAGGTGGTGAGTATTATTCATTTTTAAGAAATAGCAGAGTAGGCCACAATCAATCAACTGTTATTACGTGGAGAACATCATGACCTATTCATCTGCTACCCATGCCCACTCTGTCAACCCGGCTACCGGCGAAACGCTGGCTGCTTACCCGTGGGCAACGTCCCGTGACGTTGAGCGTGCCATTGCACAGGCGGATACTGGTTTTCGTCAATGGCGACGCGAAAGCGTGGCGCACCGGGCGCAAAAACTTCGCGATCTGGGTGCGGCACTGCGTAGCCGTGCGGAAGAGATGGCGCAGACTATCTCCCGGGAGATGGGCAAGCCCATTGTGCAGGCGCGTGCGGAGGTGGCTAAGTCCGCCAGCCTTTGCGACTGGTACGCTGAACACGGCCCGTCGATGCTGCACCCGGAATCAACCCAGGTCGAAAATGCGGTGATTGAGTACCGTCCGCTGGGACCTATTCTTGCGGTGATGCCGTGGAACTTCCCGCTCTGGCAGGTGCTGCGCGGTGCGGTGCCGATCCTGCTGGCAGGGAACAGCTATCTGCTTAAACATGCGCCTAATGTGCTCGGCTCGGCGGAGCTGATCGGGAAGGTATTCGCGGATGCCGGTTTCCCGGAGGGGGTCTTTGGCTGGGTGAACGCGACGAATGACGGCGTCAGCCAGGCGATTAACGATCGGCGTATCGCGGCGGTGACCGTAACCGGCAGCGTTCGGGCTGGTGCGGCAATTGGCGCGCAGGCGGGCGCGGCGCTGAAGAAATGCGTGCTGGAGCTGGGCGGTTCCGATCCGTTTATCGTTCTGAACGATGCGGATCTTGATCTGGCCGTCAACGCGGCGGTGGCCGGACGTTATCAGAATACCGGACAGGTTTGTGCGGCGGCAAAACGCTTTATTGTGGAAGCGGGCGTAGCGGACGCCTTTACCCAACGCTTTGTTGACGCGGTCAAGGCGCTGAAGATGGGCGCACCGGATGAGGAAGATAACTATATTGGCCCGATGGCGCGATTTGATCTTCGCGATGAACTACATCAGCAGGTGCAGGCTACGCTGGCGGAAGGGGCGACCCTGCTGCTCGGCGGAGAGAAGCTTGCCGGGAGCGGTAACTATTATGCGCCAACCGTACTCGGCGGCGTCACCCCACAGATGACGGCCTTCCGTCAGGAGCTGTTTGGCCCGGTGGCCGCGATTACCGTCGCCAATGATGCGGCGCACGCGTTGCAGCTGGCTAACGACAGCGATTTTGGCTTATCGGCGACGGTCTTTACCGCGAACGATGCGCTGGCTGAAACCTTCTCTCGCGAGCTGGAGTGCGGCGGAGTCTTTATCAACGGCTATAGCGCAAGCGATGCGCGCGTTGCCTTTGGCGGAGTGAAGAAGAGCGGCTTCGGGCGAGAGCTATCTCATTTCGGTCTGCATGAGTTCTGTAATGTGCAGACGGTGTGGAAGGATCGCGTCTAGTCTTGTTGCCGGGTAAGGCCAGGCCGCTACCCGGCAGTTCACGTTTCCTGTCATTTTTGCGTAATGGTTCTGTCATTTTCGTTTCGTAGACTCGCCGCGTCTAACGTATTGTTACAGAAGAAAATTATGAACCTAACGCAAATTTTTCGCCGTCTTGCGCCGCGCTTTATTCCTCGTCAGTTTAGCCTGCTGACCGGCATCTTTTGTATTATTGGCCTTTTCTCCGCCCTGCAACTCTCTTCCTCCTTCCTGCTGACCGCCTCCCTGAATCAAGCCCAGCGTAACGAACAGCGCAATCAGCTGGCCTGGCAGCAACAGAGCAGGCTGGATCAGGCCCGTATTTCGCTGCTTGCGGCGAGCGATCTGCTCAACCGCTCCGGCGTGTACTTTATGCAGGATAAAGAGACCGGTTCGGAAGGGAGCTGGCATAGCCTGATGGACGAGGCGCAAAAATCCCTGGCGACGTCTCAACAGGCATGGCAAGCATGGCTCGCGCTTAATCCTCCGCAGGACGAGGGGCTTGTTAACAGCTATCAGCTATTCTTCGGTGCCATTAGCGAGCAGGCGGAAGGGCTGGTGAAAACCAACAGCATCGACCTCTTTTTTGCCGTACCCGCCCAGGCCTTTCAGACCGATTTTAATGACAACTTTGCACGCTATCAGCAACGGAGTGAGAAGCAGGCGATACAGGGGCGTCAGTCGCTCATGGAACAACTCTCAGGCCTGCAACGGCTGTTCCTGTTTGCGCCGCTGGTGCTGCTGGCCATTGCCATAGCCGTCTGGTTTGGAATGGCGAAGTGGGTGATATCCCCGCTACGCCGTCTGATTATCCATATTAACCAGCTTGCGGCAGGGGATTTATCAGGCACGCCGCCTGACGTTGTGCGCTTTAACCGTGAAATCAGCCAGCTCTGCGGCAGTATTACCGCCATGCAGCTTGGGCTACAGCAGCTGGTGACTCAGGTCAGCGAGGCCACTACCGCCATGGTTGAAAATATTGGGTCACTTGCGCAGGGGAATCAGAAGCTTTATCAGCAGTCTACGCGACAAGCCAAAGAGCTGGAGGAAGTGACCGCGCATATCGCCGATCTCGAAACCCACGTTGAGGGGAACACAGGTTATGCAAAACTCGCCCGCTCGCGCGCGGATGAAGCCCGACAGGCTGCCGTAGGCGGGGAGCAAATGATGACGGCGGTGAATGGCTCGATGCAGACGATCGTCGACCGATCCTCAGAGATGCGCGGGATCGTCGCGATGATCGACAGCGTGGCGTTTCAGACCAACATTCTCGCCCTCAATGCTGCCATTGAAGCCGCCCATGCAGGAGAGCAGGGGCGCGGATTTGCGGTGGTCGCCCGGGAAGTGGGGTTGCTGGCCAGAAAAAGCAGTCACTCTACGCAAACCATCCAGGCGCTGATTAACCACTCGCTTCAGGGCATTGAGGAAGGATCTCAGGTGGTAAACCGTCTGGAAGAGAATTTGCAACAGGTCACCGGGCTGGTGGCGAATCTGAGCAGCCTGCTGAATGATATTTCCTTGGCCACCCTGAATCAGGGGGATAGCATCCATCAGATGACCCGTCAGCTTCAGGCGCTGAATCAGGTATCACGTCAGACTGATGTGCTGGTTAGCGAAGCGTCAAATGCCTCTGAGCGCCTGCATCAACAGTCCGATCTTTTGTTGCAGGCCGTCTCGCGTTTTCGTCTCCCTGCCTGACGTGACGTATAAGCCTCTGTTATACTCGCAGCCCGTTTTAGCCTGAGGGCAAGGAGCAAAGTGTGGCTGCGGTCATCCATAATGAGATGCTGGACGAGATTCTGGCGCAGGTTCGTCCGTTACTGGGGCAGGGTAAGGTTGCCGATTACATTCCCGCGCTGGCCTCGATCAGCGGTAATAAGCTCGGCATCGCCATTTGTACTGTCGACGGGCAGCGTTTTCAGGCGGGAGACGCGCTGGAGCGATTTTCCATTCAGTCGATCTCAAAAGTGCTTAGCCTCGTTGCCGCCATGCGCCAGTATGACGAGCAGGAGATCTGGCAGCGGGTGGGCAAAGATCCGTCCGGTCAGCCGTTTAACTCCCTTCTTCAGCTGGAAATCGAACAGGGTAAGCCGCGTAACCCATTTATTAACGCCGGGGCGCTGGTGGTGTGCGATATGCTGCAAAGCCGGCTGAGCGCGCCGCGCCAGCGGATGCTCCAGATTGTGCGGCAGCTTTCCGGCGTGCAGGACATCGCCTACGATCCGGTGGTAGCGCGCTCTGAGTTTGAACACTCTGCACGTAACGCCGCCATCGCCTGGCTGATGAAGTCCTTCGGCAACTTTCATAATGACGTTGCCACGGTGCTGCAAAACTATTTTCATTACTGCGCGCTGAAGATGAACTGCGTTGAACTGGCGCAGACTTTTCTGTTTCTGGCGCATCAGGGCCATGCCCCTCATCTGGGCGAGGACGTTGTCTCCCCGATGCAGGCCCGGCAGATCAACGCCTTAATGGCAACCAGCGGAATGTATCAGAATGCCGGGGAGTTTGCCTGGCGCGTGGGGCTGCCGGCTAAATCCGGCGTTGGCGGTGGGGTCGTGGCGATTGTCCCCCACGAGATGGCGATTGCCGTCTGGAGCCCGGAACTGGACGAGACCGGAAATTCACTGGCGGGCGTAGCGGCGCTGGAACAGCTGACCAAACGTCTTGGACGGTCCGTATACTGATGTCCACGTTAGATCCTCTGTTCGCGCGCCTGGCTCGCTCCACGTTTCGTTCACGATTTCATTTAGGGACGAAAGAGCGGCAATACTGCTGGGATAAGGGCGCAGAGACTATCGATAAGCATGCCGCCGATTTTGTCGCCGCGCGGCTGGCGCCTGCACACCCGGTGAATGACGGTAAGCAGACGCCGATGCGCGGCCATCCGGTTTTTATCGCCCAGCATGCCACGGCAACCTGCTGTCGGGGCTGTCTGGCTAAGTGGCACGCTATTCCGCAGGGCGTGCCGCTGAGTGCGCAGCAACAACAGTATATCGTCAACGTAATCCATCATTGGCTGGTCATAGAGGTAAATCGTGCCTCCTGAACTGACAATGTCTCTGTTTAAGCTACGCTTTTACTAATGCTCAGCGTCAGGAGACGTTATGAAGGCACCTCAAATTCCCGTTAATGAAGCGGAGCGCATGAATGCGCTGTGCGAATCCGGTCTGCTTGAGATCGATAATTATCCCGCGTTTGATCGTCTTACGCGGCTGGCAACACGCTTTTTCAGGGTGCCGCTGGCGATGATTACGCTGGTGGATGACCACGCCGCGATCGTGAAATCTGCTGACGGCCGGGCACTCGCCAGCCAGCCTCGCGACCTCTCGTTTTGCGGTCATACGATCCTGGGTGACGCGCCGCTGGTGGTGAGTGACACGCTGCTGGACGAACGCTTCGCGGATAATCCGCAGGTGGCGGGAGATCCGGGCGTGCGCTTTTATGCCGGTTTCCCGCTGCGTTTACGCGACGGGGCGTGCGTAGGATCGTTGTGTCTCATTGATTACGCGCCGCGGGAGTTTACCGCGGCGGATGCCGCCGTACTGGCCGATCTCAGCGCGCTGGCGGAGGATGAATTTGCAGCCGTTAGCGCCGCCACGACCGATGAACTCACGGGATTGTTTAACCGTCGCGGGTTTAACCAGTTTGCGCAGTTTGCACTGTCGGTTTCGCAGCGTCGGGCAGAACCGTTAACCCTTGGCTGGCTGGATCTGGACCATTTCAAAACCATTAACGATCGCTTCGGACATCAGGAGGGTGACAAAGCTCTGAAAGCGATGGCCGCCCTGATGCGTTCCTCGTTCCGCGAGGCCGATCTACTGGTACGTTTCGGGGGAGATGAGTTCGCGGTGCTGTTTGCGGATACCGATGAGCCTGGCGCCTGGATCGCCATGCAGTATCTCGTCGAACAAACGGAAAAGTATAACGCGCGTCAGCTACATCCCTGGTCGTTACAGTTCTCCTGGGGGCTGAGCGAGTTCGATCATCACCGCAACGATATTCAGGCATGGTTAAAACACGCGGATGCGCAAATGTACGCCATGAAGCGGCAACACCACGGCGAAAAATGACATAACGAAATCCTATGTCATCGCTTATTGCGTTACAAAAATGTTAATAGCAAAGTGGAGAGATTCAACCTAAGGACGCGCAATGAACTCTCCCATGCTGATTAAACCTCTCTCCCGACAGGACATCCTCACCCACATTGATGCCCTGAACGATATTCTCGTCAACTGTGTCAACGGCGGCGCCTCCGTCAGCTTTATGCTGCCTTTTTCTGCCGGGAAAGCCCGAACCTTCTGGCTCGGCGTCGCAGACAGCGTCGGGCGCGACGAGCGTACCGTCCTGGGCTGTTTTGATGCGGAGCAGGGGCTGGTTGGCACGGTCCAGCTGATCACCGATCAGCCTGAAAACCAGCCGCACCGTGCAGATGTCGCGAAACTGCTGGTTCATGGGAAGGCGCGCCGTAAAGGGGCGGCAATGGCGCTGATGGAATCCCTGGAGGCGGTTGCGCGTGAAAAAGCGCTTACGGTGCTGGTGCTTGATACCTCGACCGGCAGCGGCGCGGAGACGTTTTATCAGAGAGCGGGCTGGCAAAAGGCGGGGGAGATCCCACGCTACGCCCTGATGCCGAACGGGGACATGACGGCGACCTCGATGTTCTATAAATTTCTTTGATATTTTTCACCATCGCGTCCTGAGTTGATCCAGACAGGGGTTCTGGTCCTGAAGTTTTGATAAGTTATCACACCAATCTTATCAGGCTGTATGACTAATCATAAAGGACCTCCATTGTGAACACTCTCAACCGTCGTGATTTCCCCGGTGCGTGCTACCCTGAACGTATCATCCAGTTTGGCGAAGGTAACTTCCTGCGCGCGTTCGTTGACTGGCAAATCGACCTCTTAAACGAGCATACCGATCTCAATGCCGGTGTGGTGATTGTGCGGCCGATCCAGAGCGATTTTCCGCCGTCGCTGAGCACCCAGGATGGTCTGTATACCACGATTATTCGTGGTCTGAATGAGCAGGGAGAAGCGGTAAGCGATGCGCGTCTTATTCGTTCCGTAAATCGTGAAATCAGCGTCTACAGCCAGTACGATGAATTTCTGGCGCTCGCCCATAACCCGGACATGCGGTTTGTCTTCTCCAATACCACGGAGGCGGGCATCAGCTATCACGCGGGGGATAAGTTTGACGATGCGCCAGCTGTCAGCTATCCGGCCAAACTGACGCGTCTGCTGTTCGAGCGCTTTACCCACTTTAACGGGGCAGCGGATAAAGGCTGCATTATCATTCCTTGCGAACTCATCGACTACAACGGCGATGCCCTGCGTGAACTGGTGCTGCGCTATGCACAGGAGTGGGCGCTGCCGGCGGCATTCATTGCGTGGCTGAATGATGCTAACACTTTCTGTTCGACGCTGGTTGACCGCATTGTTACCGGCTATCCACGTGATGAGGTGGCAGAGCTGGAAGCTGGTCTGGGCTATCAAGACAGCTTCCTCGACACGGCAGAACATTTCTATCTTTTTGTTATTCAGGGGCCAAAATCACTTGCAGCAGAACTGCGCCTGGATAAATACTCGCTTAACATCCTGATTGTTGACGATATTAAACCGTATAAAGAGCGTAAGGTGGCGATCCTCAACGGCGCGCACACGGCGCTGGTTCCGGTCGCTTTTCAGGCCGGCCTGGATACGGTTGGGGAAGCCATGAACGACGCGGAAATTTGCGCGTTCGTAGAGAAGGCTATTTATGAGGAGATTATTCCGGTCCTGGATCTGCCGCGCGACGAGCTGCACTCCTTCGCCAGTGCCGTAACGGGGCGTTTCCGTAATCCGTACATTAAGCATCAGCTGCTGTCGATTGCACTGAACGGGATGACCAAGTACCGCACCCGCATTCTGCCGCAACTGCTGGCAGGGCAGAAGGCGACCGGCAAACTGCCAGCACGTCTGACCTTTGCTCTGGCGGCGCTGATTGCATTTTACCGTGCCGAGCGCAACGGTGAGCGCTATCCGGTGCAGGACGATGCGCACTGGCTTGAACGTTACCAGCAGCTGTGGACGCAACATCACGACAAACAGGTCACTACCCGTGAACTGGTATCGTCGGTGTTAAGCGTGAGCGAGCACTGGGAACAGGATCTCACTCTGGTGAACGGACTGGTAGAACAGGTTGCGCTGGATCTGGATGCAATTTTAAGCAAAGGCATGCGCGATGCGGTAAAACCGCTCTGCTAATCATAATGCCCGGCGTTGGCCGGGTTTTTTAAAGACCCTATTTAGTTACAACATACTATCCGTTCTTTTTTTAGAAAGCACTTGCGGCACCGTGCGGTTCAGGCTTAACCGGTCAGAAAATGCAATGAGCTATTAACATGCTTGCAACCGTGAGGGGGATCACGTTTAATAGCCGCGCTCTTTACTTTTCTGAAGCTGATTATGATTGTTCGTCCTCAACAGCACTGGCTGCAACTGATTTTTGTCTGGCATGGTTCGGTACTTCCCAAAATTTATACCCGACTGCTGCTTAACTTCCTGCTTTCCATCGCCGTGATTGTCATGCTGCCGTGGTACACCTCGCTGGGTATCCGGTTTACCGTCGCGCCGTTCAGCATTCTGGGTGTGGCTATCGCCATCTTCCTGGGGTTTCGCAATAACGCCTGTTATTCGCGCTACGTTGAGGCGCGTCTGCTTTGGGGGCAGTTGATGATAGCGGCGCGCTCGCTGTTTCGCGAGGTAAAAAACACCTTGCCGGATGATAAACATCTTGGAGAGTTTGTCCGCCTGCAAATCGCGTTTGCTAACTGTCTGCGAATGACTCTACGCAGAGAAACCAATGCCGATCAGCTGTCCCGCTATCTGGCTCCAGACGATTTACGTAAAGTGATGGACGCCAACTCGCCGGCGAACCGTATCCTGCTGATCATGGGGGAGTGGCTGGCCGTGCGGCGGCGTAGCGGGCACCTTTCAGACATTCTGTTTCACAGCCTCAACAACCGCCTGAATGATATGTCCATCGTGCTGGCTGGCTGTGAGCGTATCGCCAATACGCCAGTCCCGTTTGCCTATACGCTGATCCTGCACCGGACGGTGTATCTGTTCTGCATCATGCTGCCGTTTGCGCTGGTCGTTGACCTGCATTACATGACGCCCTTTGTCTCTGCACTGATTTCCTACACCTTTATCTCGCTGGACACGCTGGCGGAAGAGCTGGAAGATCCGTTTGGGACGGAAGATAACGATCTGCCGCTGGACGCCATCTGCAACATGATGGAGCGCGATCTGTTGCAGATGAACGATGAAGAGAACATACCTGAAAGACTGATGCCGGATAAGCATTATCAGCTGACCTGACGGGCATTCCACTCGTCGCGGGTGATTTCCCACAGCTCCGAATCCAGCAGACCGCTGACATAGGCTTTCTTCTCCGTCCTGATGAGCCGCATGCCGCTGCTGTCTGAAATACATCGGGAGCGGCTGTTTGCAGCCGCTTTCGGCGCGCGCAACACCGGTTTATTGAGCGTATTGAACCAGTAATCCGTGGCCGCAATACTCGCCTCGCGCATATATCCCTGGCCCTGAAATTCCGGCGCGAGCCAGAAGCCCCGATTGTTGTCCTCCACGTCATACAGGCAAATCAACCCCATCAGTTCGTCAGGCGCTTCGCGACGGCGAATCGTCCAGAACCACGCAATCCCTTTGGCCATATCGGGCAGTGCAACGTTGTTGACATAATTTTCTGCACCGTTTTCCGGGTAGGGCCAGGGGACTGAAGCCACCATATAGCGGACAATCTCCCAGCGCGGATAGTGTTGCTGGATCTGGACGGCATCTTCTGCAATCAGGGGGCGTAATATCAGGCGCTCGGTGGTAAGCGTGGGTATGGTCATCCGCTGATCTCCATAATTAAGCGTTATGCTTTTGTTTGGGTTCTGGTATTTTCATCAATATCACATTCTATTTGGTCGTGCTTTTGTTATTCAGGTTTATCCATAAAAGGGGTTATATGATGCTGAGAAAAGCCAGGCCCGAAGAAGCCGAAACACTCTGGCACGTCCGTAACGAAGCGATTCGCCATGGCTGCAAAATCTAGTGGGTTTTGCCATGCTGGGTGAAAATACGCATTACTCGCGTATGGCCGACGCGCATTTACGCTGTATTGAAATGGCAATTGATTTGTAAGGTCAGAACAGATGACGCTAACCGTACGTCCTTTATGCACAGAAGATTACCCACAATGGCGACCGCTGTGGGATGGCTATACCCATTTTTATGAGTGCTACCTTGACGAGTCCGTTACCGCGGCCACCTGGGACAGGGCGCTCACAGATTCATCACCCCTGTTTTGCCGGGTCGTGGAGAAAGACGGCAGCGTCATCGGCTTCGCCATGTGCGTCCTGCATGAAGGGACCTGGTCAACCGCGCCCGTTTGCTATCTGGAAGATCTGTTTGTTGACGCTGCCGAACGTGGCGCAGGGGCGGGTAAAGCGCTTATCGACGCCCTGATCGATGAAGGCAAGCGGGAAGGGTGGTCAAAACTCTACTGGGTAACCCGCATGAACAATCCGGCGCGTAAGCTGTATGATCACTATGGTGAAGCCGACGATTACGTCCGGTACCGAATCTCGCTTTAGTCGTTTAATACCTGGGTTTGTATCACACTGTATCTGCCTCTGTGATACATACACAGGTATGCAATAAAACCGCATCCGCACACATCTCCTGTACAAACGCATGGTGTTATATCTCCGTCAACTGAACTTACCCGGAGATAACATCATGTTTAATAAACTCGCATACTCAGCCGTCGCCCTGACCGTATCACTTGGCACCGTGATGTCCTGCCAGGCAGAAGCGACGGGTAAGGATTACGCGTCGGCCTTTAACCAGGTTAAACAGATTAACGCTGGCGATTTGAACGTCGGTTACGTCGATATCGGGCCAAAAGAGGGGCAACCGGTGATCCTGCTGCATGGCTGGCCGTACGACATTCACAGTTATGCAGAAGTGGCCCCCGCGCTGGCCGCGAAGGGGTATCGTGTCATTGTGCCGTCCCTGCGCGGGTACGGCACCACACGCTTTATTTCTGATAAAACGCCGCGAAACGGCCAGCCTTCGGCAATGGCAAAAGACATCGTCAACCTGATGGACGCCCTGAATATCAAACAGGCGGTGTTTGCCGGTTATGACTGGGGGGCGCGTACGGCAGATATCGTTGCAGCGCTCTGGCCGGAACGGGTGAAATCGCTGGTCTCGGTAAGTGGCTACCTGATCAGCAGCCAGGCGATTGGCAAACAGCCTTTACCGCCGAAGGCAGAGGTTCAGTGGTGGTATCAGTTCTATTTCGCCACGCCGCGCGGGGCGGAGGGCTATGCTAAAAATACGCACGATTTTGCCCGGTTGATCTGGTCCCAGGCTTCGCCTGACTGGAAATTCAGCGATGCCACCTTCAATGCCAGCGCCAAATCCCTCGATAACCCGGACCACGTTGCCGTCACGCTCAGTAATTACCGCTGGCGTCTGGGGCTGGAGAAGGGTGAGCAGAAATATGACGCCTACGAACAAAAGCTAGCTACGCTGCCGAATATTACGGTGCCGACCATCACCATCGAGGGTGGTAACAACGGAGCACCACATCCTGCACCCGCAGCCTATGCGGGGAAATTCACCGGAAAATATGAGCACCGTACTTTCGGCGCAACGGTTGGCCACAACCCGCCGCAGGAAGATCCGCAGGACTTTGTTAAAGCCGTTGTCGACGCGGATAAGCTCTGATATGTGCTATTTTCAATCCGTTACCTCTTAATCAGGAGCCTGCGGTGGAGCATATTGATCACATCCTTGTCGTCGATGACGACAGGGATATTCGTGAACTGATTGTCGATTACCTCGTGAAATCCGGTTACCACGCCTCTGGCGCGGCGAACGGGAAAGAGATGCGCGTAGTGCTCGACAAACAGCATATCGACCTGGTGGTGCTGGACGTGATGATGCCCGGCGATGATGGCCTGACGCTGTGTCGACAGCTGCGCGGCAGCAGGCATAAGGATCTGCCGATCCTGATGCTCACCGCGCGCAACGAGGACACGGACCGGATCCTGGGACTGGAGATGGGCGCCGACGATTATGTGGTGAAACCGTTTGTGGCCCGCGAACTGCTGGCGCGTATCAAAGCTATCCTGCGTCGTTTTCGTACTATGCCGCCTAATCTTCAGGTGACCGAGGCAGGGCGCCTGGTGGTGTTCGGTGAATGGCAACTGGATACCGTGGCGCGTCATCTGATTGATAACGAGGGGATGGTTGTGGCGCTCAGCGGGGCGGAATATCGCCTTTTGCGCGTATTCCTCGATCATCCTCAACGGGTGCTGACCCGCGATCAGCTGCTGAATTTGACGCAGGGACGTGATGCCGAGCTGTTTGAGCGTTCGATTGATCTCCTGGTGAGCCGCGTGCGACAGCGCCTGAATGAAGATGCCCGCACGCCGGCCTACATTAAAACCGTTCGCAGCGAAGGCTACGTTTTTACCATGCCGGTGACCATCGTCGAGGCCAATGAATGACGCTGTGGCCCCGCACCTTACTGGCCCGGCTGCTGATCATTGTGCTGCTTGGACTCTTACTGGCTAACGCGCTCAGCCTGACGCTGGTCATGGTTGAGCGAATGCACAGCGCGCGCACGGTTATGCTGGGCAATCTTGAGAATGACGTGGCGACCAGCGTGGCCATTCTCGACCGGCTTCCGGCCAAAGAGCGGCCAGAGTGGCTGGAACGGCTCAGTCGCGGTAATTATCGTTATATCCTTGGCCCCGGCGAGGCAGGCGCCGCACCAACGGACAAGCGCTCGCGGGATGCAATTCGCACCCTGAAAGAGACGCTTTCAGCCCAATATCCGCTCCAGTTTACGGCGGTGCCAGGGCCGATCTCCCATATTCAGGCCCATCTGACGCTCCGCGACGGCGCACCGCTCACTATCGATCTGATCCCGCGCATGCCGCCTGTCGCCAGCTGGTTACCCGTGGTGCTAGTTCTTCAGCTGTTACTTGTCGCGCTCTGCTCCTGGATTGCCGTACGCCAGGTTGTCCGGCCTTTCCTGCAATTCACGCGTGCGGTTGATTCCCTCGATCCTGCGGCCCATTCACCGATGACTGAAAAAGGACCGGTTGAAGTGCGCCAGGCTGCACACGCTTTTAATGAGATGCAGTCGCGGATACAAACGTATCTGCGTGAACGCGCGCAGATTCTGGCGTCCATTTCTCACGATCTCCAGACGCCCATCACGCGAATGAAGCTGCGGATCGAAATGGCAGATCAGCCCGAACTCCGCGATAAGCTGCTGAGCGACCTGGATAATATGTCGCGCCTGGTACGGGAGGGGATTGCCTATGCCCGGTCATCAGAATCACTGGAAGAGACCACGCTGAAGCTGGAGCTGAACGCGTGGGTTAACAGCATCGCCAGTGATTATCAGGACATTGGTAAAAACGTGCAGTTTCATGCACGCAATGCGCGTCTGCCGATCGTTACTCGTCCACAGGCATTGCGCAGGGTAATGACCAATCTGCTGGATAATGCGCTCAAGTTTGGCGATAGCGCGGTTATAGAGATTGATGAAGATGAAAGGCAGGTAGCGATCCGCATTATGGATAACGGCCCCGGCATCCCGGAGGCAGAACTGGAGGCGGTGTTACAGCCGTTCTACCGGGTTGAAACGTCGCGCAACCGCGAAACGGGCGGCACCGGGTTAGGCCTCGCCATTGCCGCGCAGCTCACCGCCCAGCTTGACGGGAAATTGCATATTGCAAACCGGGCAGAGGGCGGGTTGGCCGTAAGCGTGACTCTTCCGCGCGGTTAATTGTACGCCTGTGTATCTGCACCCCGTGCCGATACGCAGGCAGACAAAATTCAGCTTTTCGCACACGGCCTGAACACATTCGTACGGTCAAATAACCTCACTGCACCTTCGCAGCAACCGTATCGTGAGGTCGTTATGTTTCTGATAATCGCTTTTTTGGGCGGCATGATTAGCCTGCTCAGTCCGTGCACGCTTCCCGTCATTCCTCTGCTGTTCGCTGGCTTTCAGGGGCAGCGCAAACACATTCTGGCGCTTCTGGCGGGAATGATTGTGATGTTCACGTTGGTGGCGATGGTAGTAACGGTTGCCAGCGAGTGGATCGCTGACGCCACCGTTATCGGTCGCTGGATTGCGCTGCTGATACTGAGCATTGCTGCCCTGGCTCTGATCTTCCCGCAGTTTGCTCAGCGCATTGCCCGTCCGGCGGTCAGTGCGGGAAACGTTCTCAACACCCACAGCGTTCAGCGACGCGGCCTGGTTTCGGCTTTTCTGGCAGGACTGGCCGTTGGACTTATGTGGTCCCCCTGTGCCGGACCGATTCTCGGGGCGATCTTCAGCATTAATATTGCGGGCCACTCGGCCATCGCAACCGGAGCGCTGTTAGCCGCTTACGGCAGTGGATGCGCGTTGATGCTGGGGCTGCTTGTCGCGGGGGGCCGTAAGCTGATAGCCCCTCTGAGAGCCAAATCCGCATTGATGGCGCGTTTGCGTCAGGGAGCGGGAGTGATGATGTTAGCTGCCGTTGCGTTCAACGCCAGCGGGATGACCTCAGCCCTGAAAGGTGCCAACGGTATTGCCGACCAGCTGGAAAACGCTCTGTTGAGCCTTGCGCAACCATCCTCCACGCAGGTGAAACTGCAACCAGTCGCTGACGCAACGCCGAGCAGCCAGCTACCATCATTAAGCGGCGGTACGGGCTGGATAAACGGTGACCCTGTCACGTCTGAGGCCTTGCGGGGGAAAGTTGTGCTTATCGATTTCTGGACCTGGGACTGTATCAACTGCCAGCATACCCTTCCGCATGTTCGAGACTGGGCGAAGAAATATGAGTCACAAGGTCTGGTGGTGATTGGCGTCCATACCCCGGAATACCTCTGGGAAAAGCCGTTATCATCGGTGAAAAACGCGGTCAATAAATGGCAGCTGCCGTACCGCGTAGTGACGGATAATAACTACAAAATCTGGAGCGCGTTCGGAAATCAGTACTGGCCAGCGCATTACTATTTCGATGCGAAAGGGCAACTGCGTTACACCGCGTTTGGCGAAGGTAACTACGACAAGCAGGAGGCCGTGATTCAGCAGTTGCTCAAGGAAGCGCGTTCCTGATCCGGCTTACGGAACCCGCTGAGCCACCATAAACAGGCGCGGAAAAGCCAGCAGTATCTGCCCGTTCTCCTGGAGTGGATACTGCTCTTCCAGTAGCTCAAGGTAGCGTTTCAGATAGTTTTTCTGCTCGCTTTCGTTGAGTTCCTGTAACCACGGCCGTAACCCCGTCGCGCTGACCCAGTCAATAATCGCCTGATGAGAGCTCATCTGATGGAAGTAGGTGGTGCGCCAGATATCCACGTCACATCCCGCTTCCGTCAGAATATCGTAGTAGGCATGGATACCCGGCAATGGCTCGCGGCCACGATCGGGGTAGCCCTGTTCCCAGGCAACTTCACGCATCAGGGCGTGCGTCGGCTCAAGCCAGTTGTCAGGCATTTGCACCGCCAGCACGCCGTTTAACTGGAGCAGTGAAACCAGGTGTGGCAGAAGGTGGTAATGGTCCGGGATCCATTGCAATGAGGCGTTGGCGTAGATCAGGCTGAGCGGCTGGTCAGGTTTGTAGTGCCGGATATCTGCCTCAACAAAGTGGCAGTCTGGCAGGGCCTGTCGGGCTTCCTCCAGCATGGCCGGGGAGTTATCCACGCCGGCGATCTGCGCAGAAGGCCAGCGCTGTTTCAGCAGCGCGGTGCTGTTGCCTGGCCCGCAGCCCAAATCCACGGCTGAGGTTATGTCAGCAAGCGGCACCCGGGCCAGTAACTCAGCGGCGGGACGTGTGCGTTCTGCGCTGTACTGTAGATAAAGAGAGGGATCCCAGTCGGCCATTTTCGCATCTCCATGTTGAGGTGTTCAGCAAGAATAGCACAGGCAAATACCTGCGCCGGGGCAGGTATCTGCCTAATGGTGAGATTATAAAATGCCTTTGAGGGCCAGGTGATAGAGCAGCATGATGGTTTTTCCGTCGACGATCTGCCCATTTTCAATGCCCCGAAGCGCGTCGTCCAGCGTCATTTCCAGCACGTCGATATCTTCCCCCTCAGCTTTAACGCCGCCGCCCGCGCTGGTCCGATCCTGCGGATGATATTCCGCCAGATAGAAGTAGAGTTTCTCGGTGACCGAGCCCGGGCTCATATAGGCCTCAAAAATTTTCTCTACGCGCGTCACCTTAAACCCGGTTTCTTCTTCCGCTTCGGCCTTAATCCGGCTTTCCGGGTCAAGGTTATCGAGCAACCCGGCGGCCGCCTCAATGAGATCCTCTTCGTGACCATTGATAAACACCGGGAAACGGAACTGACGCGTCAGAATGACGGTTTTGCTGTCGCGATTATAGAGCAGGATCGTCGCGCCATTCCCCCGGTCATACACTTCACGCTCTTGCCGCTGCCAGTCGCCATCGCTGCGCTGGAGGTCAAAAGTGTATTTTTTCAGGTTATACCAGTTGTCGGACAACGTTTCGCTGTTGATGATGCGTATATCTGCACGTTTTGATTGCACGTTTGTCTCTCCTCTCGTAGAGTAAGCATCATAAACAGCACTATCGTGCAAATACAAGACATATCGTGCAACATCAGGAATAAATCATGCTTACAAGCCAGCGTAAACAGTTGATTCTGGAAAAACTGGAGGCGGAAGGCCAGGTCCAGTCAACTGCGCTCAGCCTCTTTTTCTCGGTGTCTGAGGACACTATCCGCCGGGATTTACGTGAACTGGCGGCAGAAGGGCGTTTGCAGCGTGTTCACGGCGGTGCACTGCCAGCATCTTCAGCGATTGCGCCTTTTGCCGAGCGTCAGTCCGTCAAAATGGATGCAAAAAAACGCGTGGCACGGCGAGGCGCGCAGCTCATTTCACCGGGGCAGGTGGTGATCATTGATGGCGGGACGACCACCTCCGAACTTATTACATTCTTGCCACCCGATTTACCGATAACCGTGGTGACGCACAGCCCGGGTATCGCATTGGGTCTGGTCGGCCATCCGAGCATAGAGGTGATCCTGATCGGTGGTCGTTTGTATAAACACTCCATCGTCACGGTCGGCGCGGCCGCAATTGAAGGCATTAATAATATTCATGCGGATCTGTTTTTCATGGGTGTCACCGGCGTGCATCCTGAGGCCGGGCTGACCACCGGAGATTATGAAGAAGCGTGCATCAAACGTGCATTTTCCGGCAGAGCGGCGGAAACGGTGGTACTGGCCTCGCCGGAAAAGATCAACACGGCCTCGGCGTTCGTGATTGGCGACCTGTCGCTGGTGAATACGCTGGTTGTTGAAAACACAACGGATGAACGCTGGGTGAGCGCCATGAAAGAAAAGGGCGTTACGGTGATCGCAAGCCAGTAAATAACCGCTTTTTTGCCAGCCTGACCGCCAGGCTGTCAAACAGACAAAGGTTATCCTTCACGCGGATTTCTAGACTAAGGCTTTCATCTGTTTAAGGACAAGCCATGAAAGCGATCTCCATTCTGGCGTGTGGCGCGGACCCAACCGCGCAACGCATGTC
Source organism: Enterobacter cloacae complex sp. IR5401 (assembly GCF_049238425.1). Lineage (NCBI taxonomy): Bacteria > Pseudomonadati > Pseudomonadota > Gammaproteobacteria > Enterobacterales > Enterobacteriaceae > Enterobacter > Enterobacter cloacae complex sp. IR5401. The sequence continues at coordinate 200,666 of NZ_JBMKHN010000004.1, forward strand.
AACGTCTGCCATTCAGCAGGCCATAAACAGTGCTCAACAGAACGATGTCATTGTTATTCCGCAAGGCCGTTTTCTGACCGGCGCACTGTTTCTGAAAAGCGGTGTTTCGCTTCGCCTGGATGCTGGCGCACAGCTCGTTGGAAGCCAGGATCTGGCTGATTATCCCCTGATAAACACCCGGGTGGCCGGCATTGATATGCGCTGGCCGGCAGGGATTATTAATATCATCGATTGTGAAAACGTCAGCATTACCGGTACAGGTACGATAGACGGGCAGGGTGTCATCTGGTGGCAACGCTTCTGGGGCGATGACGAACGCAGCGGCATGGTTGGCGATTACAGCGCCAGAGGATTACGCTGGGTGGTTGATTACGACTGTCAGCGCCCGCGCAATATCCTGGTCTTTGAAAGCCAGAACATTCTGCTGCGTGATTTTACCAGTCGGGAGTCCGGATTCTGGAACATACACCTCTGTTATTCGCGCCGTATCGCGGTTGAGGGTGTGCAAATCAGCAATTCTGCGGGGCCGAGCACCGACGGGATTGACGTCGACTCCTGCGAACAGGCGCGGATTGAACGCTGCATTGTGTCCTGCAATGACGACAATATTTGCATCAAATCTGGACGAGGACGCGAAGCGGCGCAAAAAGCACGTACCGCGCGGGATATAGTGATTCGAGGATGTACGCTGAATAAGGGATCCGGGATCACGCTGGGGAGTGAAACTTCAGGTGGCATTGAACGCGTCCTGATAGAAGATAACGCGTTTAACGGAACGGGCGTCGGGTTCCGCATTAAGTCGGCCCGCAACCGTGGCGGGTTTATCCGTGATATCACCGTCCAAAATTTACGTCTTACGGACGTACGTTTTCCGGTGCTGATCCAGCTGAACTGGTTTCCGCAGTACAGCTATGGCGACCAGAGCAATTTATCTGATAAACCAGAACACTGGCGCAAGCTGGCTGAAGGTGTTGAGGGCGAAGCCGGTCTTACTGAGGTCAGCGGACTGACGATTAAAAATATGACGGCGCGTCGCTCAGACAAAAAATATTTCTCGCGGGCATTTTTCATTGCGGGGTATCCGGAGCGTCCTGTGGCCGGGTTAACGCTGGAGGGGATTTTTATTGACGCGACAGAGTTTGGGAAAATTTCCGGTGTGGATGGGTTGGGCTTTCAGGATGTGCAGGTGACTGCCGTAGAGAACACGCAAGACTGTAACGACAGTTATGAACGTTGATGGCATAGAATCTATGGGCATAATTCGCTGAATGAGCAGAACAAGGCTGGGCCCGAAACGGCTGGATTGGTTCTTAATTAATCTTAGTGCGCATAATGTATATTATGTTAAATGATATATTATGAATCCTGTCACTCATCAGATAAGCCCATCGCATCCCACCCTTTCCTTTGCCTCTACTGAGGAAGCCGGAGAAACAGTGTCCGTTCCTGAGTCTGCGATGCTTTAAAACCATGGTGGATATAAAACGCTTTGGCTTCCTCAGTGAGTGCATGAACCATGATCGCCCGCACCCCGATATTCTCAGCTACCCGATAACAGCGTAAAACCGCATCGTGGAGTAAATCGGCTCCCAGCCCGTTTCCGCGTAACGAGACATCAACAGCCAGACGGGCAAGTATAATCACGGGAATGGGATCCGGCATGTTACGCCGCAGATTACCTGTCGCTTGCGTATGGTTAACGCTGCCGGTAGCCAGAGAGTAAAATCCCGCGACCTGCTTCGTGCCCGTTTTACAAACGACAAACGTTCGGGCTGCGCCGAGAGCCTGGTTTTTCAGACCTCTTTGTTTTAGCCATTCGTCAAGCACGGCCTCTCCGCTGACGAACTCCGCCAGTTGATGGACGCTGGATAAGGGCTCTGGCGCTGTTACACGTCCCACTGCGGTTTCCTTGCCAGCAGTTTTTCTATGGCAGGATCGTCCGCGACCGGGGCATCGAGCATGTCAATGAACTCTGCGTACTGTTCATCGTTAAAATTGAATACACGTCGATCGAGGATAACATTCTCGGCTGCCTGACAGGCCATCTCCAGAATGAAGTCTGTACGTGATTTATGGAGGATCTCTGCGGCGGCATCGATAAGCGCCCGCTGGGATTCTTTGGCTCTGAGATTGAGTTGAACATCTGATTTCATGGGTATACCTCTTGCATAGCAATTGCTTTACAAGCATAGCATAAGCGGCGTGTATAGCAATCGCTATACAGAGCCCTAAATCATGTCTGACCTCTCCACACCACATATCGCAAGAATTTGCTCTCTCAACCAGCGGTGACCAGGATCGCGTTCCATTCTTGGGTGCCACATCTGTGAAATCGTAATACGACGGCTTTTGAACGGCAGCTCGAAAACGTGTAACTGCTCCGTTACCTGCTGATTGAGTAAATAGAGCGCGGGTATCATGGCAATAAGATCTGATGCCAGCGCCACGGACAGCGCCGTCGGAAATCCCGGAACGACGCTGGCGATTTTACGTTTTGTCCCCAGTTCGGCCAGCGCATCGTCAACGGAACCGTGCAACGCGCCCTCAGGTGACGTTACCACATGGCCCCAGGCGACATAATCCTTCACCCCTATTTCTGCCTGATTAGCCAGCGGATGCCCCTTACGCACGACGCCCACAAACCGATCCTCAAACAGTCGTTGCAGCCGTATTTCAGGCCCCATATTGCTCTGGACGCCAATCTCCAGATCAACCAGCCCTTCCCGAAGATAGCGCGACGTTTTTTCCGGCTTCGGCGCGAAGCGTATACAGACGTCCGGCGCGGCGTCGGCCACAGCCGCTATAAGCGCAGGCCCAAACGCCACCACAAAACCATCGTTTGCCCTGATGGTAAAAAGACGCGCCAGACTTCGCGCGCTGAACGTTTCAGTTGAGGGCTGCAATACCGCCCTGGCCTCGTGCACTGCACGCCTGGCGCGATCCCGGGTCGCTTCGGCCCACGGGGTCAGTACCATGTTACGTCCGGCGCGCACCAGGATCGGGTCGCCTGTAACGTCGCGTAACCTGCTTAATGTCCGGCTCATGGCCGAGGTGCTGAGGTTCAGACGGCGTGCCGCACCTGCGACACTCGCTTCGCTCAGCAATATGTCGAGTGCAATCAGTAAATTAAAATCAGGATCGGTCATAGCGCTCATTCCTGTACATTCAGATAAGGCGTTTCATGCAACGATAAAGTGCAAATGGTGCGCCTTCCGCCCTGTAAAAGCCATCTTTATAGTTTTGTCATCCATACACTCTTCTCAGAGGACAACCTGATGACGCTCTTTTCCAGTCAACCCGGCGACGAAGGACTGCCTGGCCCGGCGCGCGCACGGGTGATGGCCGCAATTATGACCACCACCTTAATGGGCGTGTTTGATGGCACCATGATCAACATTGCCCTGCCCTCCATGGCCCAGGAGATGCAGGTACCTGCCAGTATTGCCGTCTGGTTCGCCAACGGGTATCTGCTGGCGGCCGCGATGTCGCTGGCAATATTCGCGGCGCTTGCGGCCCGCCTGGGTTATCGCCCCGTTTTTCTGGCAGGTTTGACAACCTTTACCCTGACATCGCTGGGTTGCGCGCTGGCGAAGACGCCCGAAGTGCTCATCGGTATGCGCGTGCTTCAGGGGATCGGCGGCGCGGCGACGCTGAGTATTGCCCCCGCAATCCTGCGATCCGTATTTCCCGGGCGATTACTTGGCCGCATTCTGGGGTTACACGCTCTGCTCATCGCCTCCAGCTCCGCTATCGGGCCGGTATTGGGTGGTACGATCCTTCACACCCTGAGCTGGCAATGGCTGTTTGCGATAAACGTGGTTCCCGGCACCCTCGCCTTACTGCTGGCGGTCAAAGCGCTGCCGCGGGATGCGGTTCGAAAGCAAGCGCCCTTCGACACCCCAGGCGCCATATTGTCGGCGCTGCTGCTGGGGTCGACGATCATGGCGGCGAACAGCCTCCAGGAGGCTACTTATCACCCCGGCAGTCTTTGCTGGACGGTGCTCGCTGCGCTGAGCGGCATGGCGTTTATCTGGCAGATACGCCGCACGGATAACCCCTTACTGCCGCCGACGATGTTTAAAAATGAACGTTTTACCCTCGCGGCCTTCACGTCAATGATTGCTTTTGTCAGCCAGGGGATCACTTTTATTGCATTGCCTTTCCTGTTTCAGAGCGAATACGGCTACAGTCCGGTGTTGTCTGCCCTGCTGTTTACGCCGTGGCCGCTAGGGATCGTACTGATTGCGCCGCATGCAGGCCGGTGGGCGGACACGATTTCAGCCCCGGCGATATCCACCCTGGGGCTGGTGATTTTTGTCGTGGGTTTGATCCTTCTTGCGACATTACCCGACCGCCCTACAATGTGGGATATCTGCCTGCGGAGTCTGGTATGCGGCATGGGGTTTGGCTGCTTTCAGAGTCCCAATAACCGGGAAATGCTCTCCAACGTTATTCGTGAGCATGCGAGCTATGCATCCGGTGTTTTATCCATTATGCGCACGTTCGGGCAGTGTCTGGGCGCCGCCGCCGTGGCCGTTCTGCTGGCCGCAGATGAAAGGTCAATTCATGTTGCGCTATGGGTCGCAGCCGCAGCTTCTGCGGTAGCGGTCGTCGTCAGCGCGAGTCGGTTGCGTAAAATCACTCATCCTGCGGAAACAGGATGAGCACGAAAATATAACTAAGCGCTACTCCAGCGCCAGCAGCGCAAAACTCGCCAGCCAGTGGCCGCCGCTGTAGTGGCTGCCGACAACATGCTCCACGCTTGCCGAGAGATGGCGCGCAACGGCATCGTGTAATGGCTTCCGGGCGTGATGATTTTCCGGCAGAGCACGGGCAATGTGCTTCATACACCAGGCGCGGCTGAGGTTGAGACCGTCCAGATGCGCGATTTTCGGGTCGGTGCGGTCGCTCACCTCTGCCGGGTTCATCAGCGCAGAAACGGCGCCCACTTCAGGCAGAAACGCATCGAACCAGGCCGGGAAATCCTCCACCACCTTACTCATCAGCAGGGCCTCGGTCAGCGCTCCGGAGATATACTCGTCGCCACCCGGCTCATAATGCGCAGGATATTGCGTGTCCGCGAGGTAAAACCGCGTTGCCGCGTCCAGGATGGCGCGCTCAAGCGTGTCATCGTTCACCGCCCGGGCATAATCCAGCCCCAGCGCGAGCGCAAACGCCGTGTTGTAGTGCGTCCCGACGCGGATCGGATAGGTAAGCTTGCTGAGGTAATCCACCAGCCGCTGGCGAATATCCCGCGTTAACGGTTGCAGCGTCTGGTACCAGCGCTCCGCCTGCGGCAGTGACGATTGCTTCAGCTCCTGCGCCAGCGCCAGCAGCCAGCCGTAGCCATAAGGCCGCTCAAACGACGCGCGGAACGGCGCGGTAAAATAGGCCAACTCCTTCGCCACCTTCTCGTCGGTCAGGTGTTCTTCGAACAGAGTGATGATCTCTTCCCGGCACGGCAGTTCGGGCCAGAGACGCAGGCAGCGCAGCAGCAGCCAGTAGCCGTGCACCGCAGAGTGCCAGTCAAAACAGCCGTAAAAGATCGGGTGCAGCTCGCGAGGCGGCAGAACGTCGCCGTCATCGTTGAGCAGATGCATAATGTGGTTCGGGTATTCCTGACGTAAATAGGTCAACGGCATTCTGGCGAAGGCGTCAGCCTGATGTTGCGTTAATTCCATTGCAGCTCCTTAGCGAAACACGAGGAAATACATTAAGAACACGTTCACCACCAGCAGGGTTAACGCGGTCGGGATCTGGATCTTGATAACCTGATATTTGTCTTTTAGCTCCAGTAGCGCGGCGGGCACAATGTTGAAGTTGGCGGCCATCGGCGTCATCAGCGTGCCGCAATAGCCAGCGTACATACCGATAGCCAGCAGCGGCGCCGGGTTACCGTGATGGACGTTAATCAGGAATGGCAGAGCGATACCGGCGCTTAACACCGGGAAGGCTGCGAAGGCGTTACCCATGATCATGGTAAACAGCGCCATCCCCACGCAATAAATGACCACCAGCATGAAGCGGCTGTCCGGGTTCACAAACAGGCTGACCACCTTTTGTACCGATTCGCCGGTATTCGCCACCACAAACACCCCGCCGAGCATGGCGAGCATCTGCGGCAGGATCACTGCCCAGCCAATGGTATCGACCAGCCGACGCGACTGACGAACCGCATGCAGCGGCGTACCTTTTGTCAGCCACCAGCCGGTGAGGATAGCTGCCACACAGGCTACGCACAGTGCCGCCAGCGTAAGCTGTTTCTGGTCGAGCAGATAGACACCGCCAATCGACACGCCTTTCAGAAATAGCGTCCCGATGACCGTTACCACGGGGATCATCAGTGCCGGTAAAAACAGCCAGTTTTTCAGCCGGTTCGACGAGGCAACGCGCTCCTCCTCGGTGGACATTTTATAACGCCCCTTCCCGACCAGCCCGAAACCGGCCAGCAGCGCAATCACGATAACGGCGCCGCCAATAATGCGATACGCCAGGGACTTACCCAGCTCCTGCACCATCAGATCGCCAAACAGGAAGATCCCGCCAAACAGAAACCAGAACAGCGCCGTGGTATAGCGTTTCGGGTTAGCGCGATCGCGAAGGGTCATCACAACCAGCAGCATCACGACGAAGCCGATCAGGTAGTACACACGGTTAATGGTGATGAGGGTCATCATGGTGCGATCTCCTGCGTACCCTGCTCTGCTTTCCAGGCCATCACGTCGCGACGAATGCTGGCATCGAGGCGTAGCAGACGCGTCATATGGATGATCAGTGCCGCAATGGCGGTCGGAATGGCCCACAGGCCGATATGCAGCGGTTCGATCCCCTCGATCCCGTTCTCTTTCAGGAACGCATCAATCAGCAGTACCGCGCCAAAGGCGATAAAAATATCTTCCCCAAAGAAAACCGCGATATTGTCACACGCGGCGGCATGGGCTTTGATTTTGTCGCGGATAGTCTGCGGCAGTTCCCCGTATTCATTCAGAGCTGCCCCTTCCGCCATCGGCGCCAGCAGCGGACGCACCGTTTGCGCGTGGCCGCCAAGCGACATCAGGCCCAGCGCAGCCGTCCCTTCGCGGGCAACAAAGTAGAGCATCAGGATACGCGCCGAGGTGGCGCTGGCGATCTTCGCGACCCAGGCCTGGGCGCGTTCTTTCAGCCCGTAATACTCCAATAGGCCAATCACCGGCAGGATCAGAATGAAGGTGGCAAGCGAGCGGCTATTCACGAACTTTTCGCCAAAGGTTTCCAGCAGCATACCGAAATCCATGCCAACCAGCAGGCCCGTCGCCAGGCCCGCCACCACGACAACCAGCAGCGGGTTGAAACGCAGTGCAAAACCAATAACCACCACCGGAATCCCGATAAGTGGCAACAGTGTAGAACTGTCCATAAACGTTACCCTATCCAAAGTGAGCGTTGCGCGCCGACGGCTATTTTTTATACTTCGCAGCAGAGCGAAGCCGGTGCATTACGGCGCGCGATGTTGTTTTTTGCGTGAGGCTCCACAGAACCTGCACTAAAAAGCTATATCTGAACGTCAAAAACATGTAAACAATTTATCAATAAAATGTTCTTATTTTATCGACGGGTTTACATTTCGGGGGAAGGATCGTTATGACAGTAAAGAAAAAGACGACAGCGTTAAACCACGACGATATTGCGGACGGGCGAATCGTCTCCTCCCGTCATCTCGTCTCAGAGCGGTGTGCTGAATTATCAGAGCTGGAATATGCGCTGATCATGACCAGCAATGCGTTTAACAAATGGATGGTGCGCTGCATGACCGCAGCGGGTGAACCGGATATGGGGGCCTTTGATGTTTCGCTTCTGCACCACGTGAATCACCGCAACCGTAAGAAAAAGCTGGCTGACATCTGCTTTGTGCTGAACGTGGAAGATACCCACGTGGTGACGTATGCGCTGAAAAAGCTGGTCAAGGCGGGCTACGTCACCAGCGAGAAAGCGGGAAAAGAGCTTTTTTTCTCCACTACGGAGGAGGGAAAAGCGCTGTGCATGAAGTACCGGGAGGTGCGGGAGGCCTGCCTAATCAACATTCATGCGGAAAGCGGTATTCCGGGCGCGTCGATTGGCGAGACCGCGCAGTTACTCCGCGCGATCTCCTCCCTGTATGATACCGCCGCACGCGCGGCGGCCTCGCTTTAAGGACGGCGGAACAGGGTGATACTCCGCCCGGCCAGCTCGTAATCGACAGATTCAGTGATGATTTCCCCCGTGGGGGCATCCTCCGACGTCGAGAGTTCGAGCACCCAACCCCCTTCGCCAAACTGCGGGATCTGGAATGGCACCGTACCTTCAAACGGGTTAAACAGCATCAGCACGTCTTGCCAGACGCCCTCTTCCTGCTCAAGATCAGGACGGCTGATGGCAAGACCAAGGGTGGAACCCTCGTCCCACTGTTCCGACTGCTGCGGTCCGCCACCGGCGTTAAACCAGCGGATCTCCAGCCCGTCGCGCCAGTTCTCACGTCGCAGCAGCGGCTGCGTCGCGCGCAGGGCAATCAACCGACGGGTAAAGTCGCGCAGCTTCTCGTCGTTTTCAGTGAGTCCTTCCCAGTTTACCCAGGAGATCTCGCTGTCCTGACAATAGCCGTTATTATTGCCCTTTTGCGTCCGGCCAAACTCATCGCCTGCCAGCAGCATCGGCGTGCCGTGCGAGAAGAAGAGCGTGGTGAGGAAGTTGCGCTTTTGCCGCTCGCGGGTGGCAATGATATCCGGGTTTTCCGTCGGCCCCTCTTCGCCGTAGTTATACGACCGGTTATCGTTATGTCCGTCGTTATTATCTTCCCCGTTATCGGCGTTATGTTTCTCGTTGTACGATACCAGGTCGTTCAGCGTGAAGCCGTCATGCGCGGTGATAAAATTGACGCTGGCCCATGGACGACGCCCGCGCAGATCGTACAAATCACCGGACCCTAACAGACGGGCGGCAAAATCGTTAGAAACGTTATCCCCCTTCCAGTATTCACGTACCGTATCGCGGTATTTGTCGTTCCACTCACCCCAGCCAGGTGGGAAGCCCCCCACCTGATACCCGCCGGGGCCGATATCCCACGGCTCACCGATGAGCTTCAGCTTCGACAGCACCGGATCCTGGGTCACGGCATCAAAGAAGCCGCCGCGCGGATCGAACCCCTCTGGCTCACGTCCGAGAATGGTCCCGAGGTCAAAGCGGAAACCGTCAATCTGCATCGACTCCGCCCAGTAGCGCAGGGAGTCCATGACCATCTGTAACACGCGCGGGTGCGAAGTATTAACGGTGTTCCCGGTGCCGGTGTCGTTGATGTAATACCGGTGCTGATCCGGCATGGTGCGGTAATAACAGAAGTTATCAATCCCCTTAAACGACAGGGTTGGTCCCAGCTCGTTGCCCTCCGCCGTGTGGTTATAGACCACGTCGAGGATCACCTCGATGCCCGCGTCATGATAGGCACGCACCATGTCGCGGAAACCCTGGATGCCCGCCGGGCCGTAATAGCGGGACGCTGGCGCAAAGAAACCGAGCGAGTTATAGCCCCAGAAGTTTTTCAGGCCGCGATCGAGCAGGTGCTGATCGTCAGGGAACCAGTGAACCGGTAGCAGCTCGACCGAGGTAATGCCGAGGCTTTTGATGTACTCCACCGAGGCTTTATGCCCCATCCCCTCAAACGTACCGCGCAGTTCAGGCGGAATAGCCGGGTTAAGCTGGGTAAAGCCTTTTACGTGGCTTTCATAGACCACGGTATGCGGCCACGGGATATCGGGCCGGCGTGAGTCCTGCCAGTCAACGGCATTGGGGTCGATGACCTTACATTTGGGCGTAAATGGCGCGCTGTCTCGCGTGTCAAAACTGAGATCCAGCTCATCGTGTCCCAGCTCATAGCCGAAGTGGGCATCGTTCCACTCAATGTCACCCACCAGTTCACGGGCATAGGGGTCAATAAGCAGCTTATTGGGGTTAAAACGGTGACCGTTCTCCGGATCGTAGGGGCCATACACACGGTAGCCATACAGCGCCCCCGGTTTCAGATCCGGCACATAGCCGTGCCAGACCTCATGGGTATATTCCGGCAGTTCCAGTCGGGCGATTTCTGTTTTTCCCGAAGGATCAAACAGACACAGCTCCACCCGCTCCGCGTGGGCGGAAAACAGGGCGAAGTTTACCCCTTTCCCGTCATAATTTGCGCCCAACTGCTGGCCATGACCGGCCCGAATTTCAAACGTTGTATCCTTTGGCATTTTTGTTCTCCTCGATTAGTCGCAGGTAAGCAGAACCAACAAACATCCCTTTTCAGACGTTAAATCCAGCGTCTCTGGCAGAAGGCGACGCTCACCGGTAAACAGATCCCGGTAGTGCTTCCCGGCCAACTCCTGGGGTATGGCCACGATAGTGTTGGCCCACAGCAACGCATTGTCGGTGACGTCAAACACCAGACGCGGCACGGCGACGATCAGCGCCTCGTCATCTTTTATGCGGGCATAAACGATCAGATTCTCCTCCCGCTCACCGGTTACCTTCAGCGGCAGCCAGTCGCCGTAGCGGAAAAGTGCGGGGTAATGTGGCCGAAGCCGTAACAGCGTGGCGGTAACGTACTGCTTCACGCTGCCGTCTCGCCAGCGTTGCGCATCGTTAAAAACGGTGCCATCCGCTACGCTGAGGTTTTCCGCCAGTGCGGCGAAATCCGGTTCGCGGCGGTTATCCGGGTCGACGAGGCTGAAGTTAAGCCCCTCGCTGCCCTGGTAGATGTCTGGTACGCCAGGCGCAGTCAGCTTGATCACCGTCTGGCTCAGGCTGTTCATTAACCCAGCCCGAATAAACGGCTGGAGTGCGGCACTGAAATCACGCAGGAACAGGGTGTTATCCGGGGAAAGCAGATGGCGCACGTAGTCCAGGACCACGCTCTCGTAACCTTCGTTGCTGTCGATCCAGTCGGTACGCTGCTTGGCCTCGCGCAGGGCTTTCTCGATAAAGCCGAGGAAACGCTCTTCCAGTGACTTAAGGCCATCACGATCCTCAGGCGACAGGGTTGCTGGCCAGACGCCCGCCAGCGCCTGGAAGATCATCCAGGTGTCGGCGGCGTTCGGCGCGGTGCCATCGTTGAGGAATCGGACCTGCGTCTGGTTCATCTGCCGCCAGCGCGCCAGATTTTCTCCCCACAGATCTGGCGCTTCCGTCAGCGTATAGAGACGAGCTCGTGCATCCTCGCCGCGTTTGGTGTCGTGGGTGGAGGTTCCCAGCAGCGCATCGGGCTGGCGGGCAAGACGAATGCGCATTTCCTGATGAAAACGGGAAAGTGAAAACGCGCGCGGCGTCGGGTCGGCGCCGACTTCGTTCAGGGCCAGCTCCAGGTTATGGCGGAAGAACAGCGTATCCTCTACCGATTTTGCCATCAGCGGCCCGGTCAGTTGCTGAAAACGGGTGCGGAAAAGCGAGGCCAGCGCGTGGTCATGCTCCGGCAGATCGCCGGTAAGAATACGCACGATCAGGCTCAGAGCGGGTTCAGAGGCGTTGACGCTGGCGACCACACGGCTGAGCAGCGCCACATCCGGTGGCGTCAGTCCCTCAGCGGTGCCGTAGGTGCGATACACCGGAAACGCGATAAGCAGCTCACGCAGGGCATGGCGGATATCATCATGCTCCACTTCGGCGCCGTTATGCCCGGCCAGCTCGCTGGCTATTTTGAGCAACGTGGTAAATTCACCCTCAAAATTACGATCGGTCATCAGCCCTTTGGCGTTGCGAAGTTCCGCCTGCCTGTCCACGGTCGTACCCAGCGTCTCGTCGTAGAGCATCTCCAGCCGCGAGAGGTTGGTATCATCCACCAGCACTTCCGCCAGGGAGGCGATAAACTCATAACCCGTAGTACCTGAGATGGGCCACTCCGGAGGAAGCTGTTCCCCTTTGGCGAGGATTTTTTCCACCGTGATGTAGCAATCCGGTCCGGTAGCCGCACGCAGTCGCTGCAAATAGCCCAGCGGATCGGCAAGCCCGTCCACATGGTCAATGCGCAGGCCGTCGACAACCCCGGCGTGGACAAGCTCAAGGATCAGGTGGTGCGTATCTGCGAATACCGCCTCATCCTCTACCCGCACGCCGACCAGCCCGGTGATTTCAAAAAAGCGACGCCATGAAAGCTGTTTCGGCGCTTCACGCCAGGACATCAGCCGCCAGCTTTGCGCCTCGTGGATCTCAGCGATGCTCTTGCCTTCGGCATACGTGCCGGGATTAAGCGGATAGGCGGTATCATAGTAAACCAGCGCTGCGCTGTTTGTGACACTGTCACGTTTTAAGGTGATAGTCCCCCGCTCCAGCTCGGCTTCAAAGGTGTCGCCAAGAAACGGCAACGTCAGCGGTCGGGACCAGTCGATATCAAAATACGCCGCATAGCGGCTCTGCCCGCCATGTTCGATAACATCGCGCCACCAGCGGTTTTCCAGCGAGGTCGACATATGGTTAGGAACGATATCCAGAATCAGCCCCATCCCCGCCTGTTTCAGCGCCGCCGCCATGCGGTCAAACCCTTCCCGCCCGCCAATCGCCGGGTCAATTTCGTTGGGGTCGGTCACGTCATAGCCGTGGGTGGAATTCGTGGTTGCGGTGAAAACAGGCGACGCGTAAAGATGGCTGATACCGAGGTCTTTCATATACGGAATCAGGTCTGCCACGCGGTCAAAGGTCATGCCGTTGCGAAACTGAATTCGGTAAGTAGAGGAAGGGATCATAGCGCTGCTTCTCCATCAGCAAAGCGAACAACAATGCTGTTCGACGGCAGGTTTTCGACTGCCTCCGGCCAGCTAAAGATCGTTTTTCCGGGCAGGTCCGGTAAGGCGAGCGGCTTTTTGCCGATATTCAGCGCCAGCAACAACGTGCCGGACGGAAAACGCCAGCTCACGGCAACCATGCCGAGCGCCGTTTGCAGGACGTTACCCTCCACGGTGCCCCGCTGTTTCAGTAACGGGACGATAAAGCGCTGACGCAGCACAATCAGCCCGCGCGTGACGTGCAGCCACGCCCTGCCTTCCTCCGTGTCTGCCTTGTTCCAGTCAAGCTTCGACCGCATAAAGGTATTTACGTCATTGGGGTCCGGTACGGTTTCATCGTGCCCGGCATGGCCGATAAACTCTTTCGCGCGTCCTTCCCGCACCGCTTTCGCCAGGTCGCCGTGGAAGTCGGTGAAAAAGAGGAACGGATGCGTTTCGCCATACTCCTCGCCCATAAACAGCAGCGGAATATGGGGCGACAGGAGCAGCGCCGCGAACAGCACGCGCGTTTTATCCGCCCCAGCCAGAGAGATAAGCCTCTCCCCCTGGGCACGGTTGCCGACCTGGTCGTGATTTTGAATAAAATCGACAAAAAACTGTGGGGGTTGCTCGCGACACTCTACCCCGCGCGATTTTCCGGTCTGAAGCGAGATTTCCCCCTGGTAGACAAAGCCTTCTGCCAGCGCCCGCGCCAGTTTTTTCTCCGGCTCAAAGGCAAAATCCTGATAGTAGGCGTGTGATTCTCCCGTCGCGAAGACATGCGCGGCGTTGTGAAAATCATCATTCCATTCGGCGGTGAAAAGCGGCGTCTGACCATGCTCATCACGCGGATGCAGGAAAATCACGTTGCGACTGTCTTCGGTGGTCAGATGGATATGCCGATCCGGAAAGGCGTCGCGGATCCGTTGCGCTATCTCGGGAAGAATATGGGTCTCAGCGTCGTCATGGATCTGGTCGATGGCGTCGAAGCGCAGACCGTCAAGATGATACTCCGAGAGCCAGAATAACGGCGCCTCAGCGATGTATTGCCGGACAGCTTCAACCTCATAGGCAATACCGTTGCCCCACGGGGTCATACGATCCTGATGGAAAAACGCCGGCGAGAGCAACGGCAGGTAATTCCCTTCCGGGCCAAAGTGGTTGAGTACGATATCCAGCACCACGGAAAGCCCGAGCGCGTGGGCGGCATCAATGAAGGCATGAAAATCATCCGGTGTACCATAAGCCGAGTGCGGGGCATACAGCAGTACACCGTCATACCCCCATCCGCGCGCGCCCCCGAACTGGGACACGGGCATCACTTCCAGTTGCGTAATACCCAGTTCGGCCAGATAAGGCAGTTTGTCTATGGCCGACCTGAAGGTTCCTTCCCCGGTGAAGGTGCCAATATGCAGCTCGTAGATCACCGTCTCCTCCCACGGTCGTCCTTGCCATTCGCGCTGAGCGGGCAGGCTGCGACGCGGGTCGATCACCACCGACGGGCCATTGACGTCAGCCTGCTGCGCGCGCGAGGCCGGGTCCGGCACCGCCATTCCATCCTGTAAAACAAACTGATACGTCGTACCGTGCCTGACGCCGGGCACGTCAATCTGAAACCAGCCGTCGCCCACCGCCGCCATGGGAATGTCGGTATCGGTTAAACGCAACGTGAGATCTTTTTGCCCTTCTGCCCAGACGCGAAAACGTACAACGTCATCGGAAATAAACTCAGCACCCCAGTGCCTGCGACATGTTCTGAATTCCATTCATTGTCCTCGAATGACCACATTTTACGCGGAACGAAATACAAGCTTAGACCAGGATCTACAGAGTGTTATGCCAGCAGGGTATGCCGCTTCGTCTATTATCTATATATAACTCCCACTTAAGGAATACTATGCATATTCGAAAAGGATTAAGCACCGACCTCGCCCGTCTTGAATGCTGTGATTTTTCTTTTACGGTCGATGAGATTGCCAGAGAGCCTTTTCTCAATGGTGATTTGCATATCGAGGCGCTGACCGAACCTTATCTTAAAACCTATGAACTGGATCTCCAGACGCTGGAAAATCATTGCGTTAATCCGGATTCAATATTTCTTATCGCCGAAACGGATGACGGTGAAATCGCCGGTTTTATTACCGCGTCCTGCAACTGGAATAAATTTATATCGGTGGATTACATTGCCGTGGAGCGTTCAAAGCGTCGTACGGGCGCGGCGCACAAGCTGATGTCCGCCACCCACGTCTGGGCGCGAAGCCTCAATGCGCCCGGGTTACGGCTGGAGACGCAGAACGTTAATGTTTCTGCCTGTCTTTTTTATCGTCACTATGGGTTTATTCTCGGCGGTTACGATCGCTACCTTTACAACGCCCTGCCGGAAAAAGATGAGGTCGCCCTTTTCTGGTATTACATGCTGGCTTGAGAAAATATTTTATATCCGCTACCGGAAGATAGATTTGTCTGAATTTGTCAATTTTGCCCGCTTACGTTTAATTAACGACTAATCTTGGAATTCACTATTAAGGAGGCCGGTATGTCTACAGGAAATAATCACACGCTGCATTACCCTCGTCCACCGTTTGCTGAACAACCGCAAAGGGCCCCCGGGCTGGCATCGGAAATGAAGCCAATACCGGATCATGGTGAAACAAGTTATATCGGGTCAGGAAAACTGGCAGGAAAAAAAGCGCTGATTACCGGCGGTGATTCCGGAATTGGTCGCGCGGTAGCGATCGCCTATGCCCGTGAAGGCGCAGATGTCGCTATTGGCTATCTGCCGGAAGAGGAGTCCGATGCGGCATCGGTCATTGCGCTGATTCAGGCTGAAGGCCGTAAAGCGGTCGCCATTCCGGGCGACATTCGCGTGGAGTCGTTCTGCGACACGCTGGTGGAAAAAGCCGTTGCCGAACTGGGCGGCCTGGATATTCTGGTGAATAACGCCGGACGCCAGCAGTACTGTGAATCTATCGACGATCTCACCACGGCAGATTTTGACGCGACGTTTAAGACCAACGTCTATGCCCCCTTCTGGATCACCAAAGCTGCGCTACGCCATTTGCAGGAAGGCGCCGTGATCATTAACACCACTTCCGTTCAGGCGTTTAAACCGAGCGCGATCCTGGTGGACTATGCGCAGACCAAAGCCTGTAACGTAGCCTTTACCAAGTCTCTGGCCCAGCAGCTGGGACCGCGTGGAATTCGGGTGAATGCCGTCGCGCCAGGTCCATACTGGACGCCTCTTCAGTCCAGCGGCGGCCAGCCGCAGTCCAAAGTTCAGAAGTTCGGGGAAGATACGCCCCTGGGCAGACCGGGCCAGCCGGTTGAAATCGCACCGCTGTATGTATTGTTTGCCTCCGATACCTGCTCATACGCCTCCGGGCAAGTGTGGTGCTCTGACGGCGGTACCGGCGTGCTGTAAAGCATCCTCTCAGACCTATCCATTCCATGGATAGGTCACATTCACTTCCCGGCGGTTCTCAAAAATCGCAGTTGAACTATGATGAACTTACTATTGAGGAGCCCATCATGTTTACTGTGAAAAAACTTGCGATATCAACCCTGTTGACCGGTTCGGTTTTATTCTTTCCCGCTATCCACGCGGTGGCCAGCGTTCCGCAGCATGTGGTGAAACAGCAGGCTGGCGGCTACAGCGTTCAGGTTGGCGATACGATTGTCACCGCCTTTACGGACGGGAGCGTGCCGCAGGATCTGCACGCCTTACTGCGCCGGACGACGGCGGAAAATACCGATGCGTTACTGGCTAAAAACTTCCAGGCCAATCCGGTGGAAGCGTCGATTAACGCGTTCTATATCGCCATCCCCGGCCACAAAATTCTGGTGGATACCGGTTCTGGTCAGCTGTTTGGCCCCGGCAAAGGCGGGCGGCTGATTGAGAGCCTGGCGACCCAGGGCATCAAACCCGAAGATATTACCGATATTCTGATCACCCATGCTCACTCCGATCACGCTGGCGGTCTGGTTAAAGACGGTCAGCGCGTGTTTACCCGCGCGCAGGTGTATGTCGGCAAACCGGATATCGATTTCTTCTTTAACGACGAGAACCAGAAAAAGTCTGGCTATGACCAGAACTACTTCGACGTCGCGCACAAGACCTTAAAGCCCTATCTGGATGCCGGAAAAGTGACGACCTTCTCCGGCACGGAACAGCTTCTGCCGGGCATCAGCGGTACGGTTCACCCGGGTCACACTCCAGGCTCCGCGTTCTACACGCTGGAGAGCAAAGGTGAAAAAATGACTTTTGTCGGCGACATCATTCACGTTGCCGCGGTTCAGTTCCCACAGCCCAACGTGACGATTGCTTACGATGAGGATCAGGACGGCGCCGCCCGGGTGCGCAACGCTGCTTTCGCTGAGTTTGTGAAAAATAAAGCGCTGATTGCGGCGCCACATCTGCCTTTCCCCGGGATCGGCTATGTGACGAAAGGTGAGCGGGACGGCTACGCGTGGGTTCCGGTGACCTATACCAACCGTGACGCAAAATAAGATGTCCCCCTCCGATATAGATATGGACCTGATCCTGACGCTGGATGCGTTACTCAGGGACCAGAATATCACCCATGCCGCCGCGCGGCTGGGCATCAGCCAGCCGGCGATGTCTGCCCGCCTTGCGCGCCTGCGCGTGTTGTTTGGTGAGCCGCTGTTTGTCCCTTCCCCACACGGACGTGGGGTGTTACCGACGCCGCGCGCCGAGGCGTTAAGGCCGCAGGTCGCGACGGTTTTGCAGGGTATATCGGCGATGCTTGAACCCACCACGTTTAACGCGCAGAACAGCAACCGCACCTTTGTGATTGCCCTGCACGAGAACCCGGCGCTGATGCTGGGGGCAGAGTTGCAGAATCAGATTAGCAGTGCGGCGCCAGGTATCCGCCTGCGTTTTGCGCTCCCGGAAACCCAACTGCTGCCAGCGCAGATGGAAAATGGCGATGTGGATATTTATGTCGGCGTTAACGCGGTGGCGCACGATGCATGGGTCAGACGCAAGCTGTTTGACGATGAATATGCCACCGCCCAGCGTAAAGGCCATCCACGCGGTACGGGGCCGATGGATCTGGAAAGCTATTGCAGCCTTTCCCATCTGGTGGTTTCATCCGAGGGCGACCCGTTCGCGGGCTTTGTCGATCAGCATCTGGCGGGGCTTGGTCACCAGCGTAACGTAGTGATGTCGACGCAAAGCTATGCGATGGCGCCTGCGATTGTTGCCGGTACCGATTTGCTCTGCACCCTACCCAGACGCATGTTGCTACGGTTCACACAAACGCTTGATATTTTTCCGCCGCCGCTGGATCTGCCGCCGATCGTCATCGGTATGTACTGGCATCCGAAAAACAGCCAGGATCCGGCTAACCGCTGGCTACGTGAACAGCTTCTTCAGGCCGCCGGACGTCAGGTGTGATCGAGGATACTCATCAATTTTTTCAGCACCTCAGAGCGAATAATCCGGTGGCAAACCAGCGTTAGCTCGCTCTCCCGGAGTCGGTCAAGAATATCCACAAAGACGACGTTTTGTACGCATATCGCCTTCGCTGAGGCGGGCAGCATGGCGATGCCAAACCCTGCCGAGACGAGGCTTATCACCGTGGGGACATCGGTGGCATTTTGCACAACGTCAGGCTGTATGCCCGCGCTGTGGCAGGCATCATAGAAATATTGCTCCAGCCCCATCCCCTCCGGGTCGCGCAGGGCGATCCACTTCTCCTCTTTCACCGACGCAAGCGTCAGCGCGGCGGAGCCCGCCAGGCTGTGTTGACGAGGTAAGGCCAGCACGGCTTTTTCCGTTGTGAAAGGACGGCTTTGCAGATCGTCAGGCAATAGCGGTAACGGGGCACGAATAATGGCCACATCCAGCTGGTTGCTTTGCACGCCGGTATAAAGGGTTTGCACGTTTCCCGTCATCATGGAAAGGCTGATGGCGGGCCATTTCTCATGTAAAAGCCGCAGCGCGGCGGGCAGCTTACTGTCGAATATCGCACTTGAAACACATCCGAGATTCAGCACGCCCTGTTCCCCTCTGGCCGTCTGTCTGGCATCCAGAATCGCCTGATCGGTCATTAAAATCGCGACTCTGGCTTTACTGAGAAACGCCTCACCGGCTGGCGTCAGCGTCAGGCGACGATTCGCCCGGCTAAAGAGCATTACCCCCAGACGATCTTCAAGCGTTTTTATCTGCTGACTCAGCGCGGGCTGCGCCATGTTAAGGCGCTCCGCCGCTCGATGCATGTGAAGCTCTTCCGCCACCACGATAAAATTGCGCATCAGTCGAAACTGCATACCATGCCTTTATTATTGATAATAAAATTCATATTAAAATAGCATAAATGATGCAATTGATAGCCCTCTTCGTCCGGTTAAGAATGGATGCATTCATCCGAGGGGGGAAAAATATGGAAAACCACATCAACGATCTCAGAAGTGCTATCGAACTGCTCAAACGCCATGAAGGTCAATACCTTGAAACCAGCCATCCGGTCGATCCTGACGCGGAGCTGGCGGGTGTGTACCGGCATATTGGTGCTGGCGGCACGGTAAAACGTCCGACGCGCATTGGCCCGGCGATGATGTTTAACGCTATTAAGGGATACCCCGACTCCCGTATTCTGGTCGGAATGCACGCCAGCCGCGAGCGGGCAGCGCTCCTGTTGGGCTGCGAACCCTCTGAACTGGCAAAACATGTCGGCCAGGCCGTGAAAAACCCGATTGCTCCCGTTGTGGTTCCGGCGGCACAGGCGCCGTGTCAGGAACAGGTGTTTTATGCCGACAATCCGGACTTCGATCTGCGTAAATTGCTTCCGGCACCGACCAACACGCCGATAGATGCCGGTCCGTTCTTCTGTCTGGGGCTGGTGCTGGCAAGCGATCCGGAAGATGCCTCACTGACCGATGTCACTATTCACCGTCTCTGCGTGCAGGAGCGCGATGAGCTCTCCATGTTTCTTGCCGCGGGCCGCCATATTGAAGTGTTCCGTAAGAAAGCCGAGGAGGCGGGCAAACCGTTGCCGGTCACGATCAATATGGGTCTCGATCCCGCTATCTATATTGGCGCCTGTTTCGAAGCCCCTACCACGCCCTTCGGCTACAACGAGCTGGGTGTCGCCGGCGCGTTACGTCAGACCCCCGTCGAGCTGGTGCAGGGTGTGGCCGTAAATGAAAAAGCGATTGCGCGTGCGGAAATTATCATCGAAGGCGAACTGCTGCCGGGCGTGCGCGTAGAAGAAGATCAGCATACCCACACCGGGCACGCGATGCCGGAATTTCCCGGCTACTGCGGGGAGGCTAACCCCTCCTTACCGGTAATCAAAGTGAAGGCCGTCACGATGCGTCATCAGGCGATCCTGCAAACCCTGGTAGGACCGGGCGAAGAGCACACCACGCTGGCCGGTTTGCCAACGGAGGCCAGCATCCGTAATGCGGTGGAAGAAGCCATCCCCGGTTTTCTGCAAAACGTCTATGCGCATACCGCTGGCGGCGGCAAGTTCCTTGGCGTATTGCAGGTGAAAAAACGCCAGCCCTCTGACGAAGGGCGTCAGGGTCAGGCGGCTCTCATTGCGTTAGCCACCTATTCCGAGCTTAAAAACATTATTCTCGTCGACGAAGATGTGGATATTTTCGACAGCGACGACATCTTGTGGGCGATGACGACCCGTATGCAGGGCGATGTCAGCATCACCCATCTGCCGGGGATCCGCGGACACCAGCTCGATCCGTCTCAGGCGCCGGACTACAGCCCCTCCATTCGTGGCAACGGGATCACCTGCAAAACGATTTTCGACTGTACGGTGCCCTGGGCGCTGAAGTCCCGCTTTGAGCGTGCGCCCTTTATGGAGGTAGACCCAACGCCGTGGGCACCTGAACTGTTTAAAAAATAGCGTTAACCGGAAAATCTTCTTCACCCTTCACGGGTGAAGAACCTCACGCTGAAATTGCCGCGTCCCCTGCTTTCTTGTAACCTTTGAGCGTTTATCACATCCCCATAAAAAATGAGACTACCGGACGCCTATGACAGCACATGTTTCCAACGATCCTTTGCATGGCGTAACCCTCGAAATGCAGGTTAACGCGCTGGTTGCGCGATATGGCTGGAATGAACTGGGCAACCGAATCAAAATCAACTGTTTTCGCAAGGACCCGAGTGTTAAATCGAGTCTGAAGTTCCTGCGCCGCACCCCATGGGCGCGGGCGGAAGTTGAAGCCCTCTACCTCGACTCCCTTCACGATGACGGTAACGGGGAACAGGACGAACCGGCGTTTAATCCCTGGACGGATAGCCGGACACCCAGGAGCTAACACGCAAATGATGCGACACGTAAAACGGACTGGCGCGCTGCTTGGCTGCGCGCTTTTACTGGTAAGTTGCACTTCCAAACCACCTAAATCACTCGTAACCCCGCTGCCGCAGGCGAAACCTGTACAGCAGACTAAAGAACCCATGCGCGGGATCTGGCTGGCGACCGTCTCCCGTCTCGACTGGCCTCCCGTTTCATCGGTGAATGGCCGTAGCGCGGACCAGCGCATCGCCCAGCAACAGCGGGCGCTGACGGACAAGCTCGATAAGCTGAAAAATCTTGGGATCAACACCGTCTTCTTTCAGGTAAAACCGGACAGTACGGCGCTGTGGGCTTCTAAAATACTGCCCTGGTCAGATACCCTGACGGGGACTATCGGGGAAGATCCCGGTTACGATCCGCTTCAGTTTATGCTGGATGAAGCGCACAAGCGTGGGATGAAGGTTCATGCCTGGTTTAACCCATACCGCGTTTCCACCAACACGAAGCCGTCGACCATCGCCGCGCTTAACCGCACCTCGTCGCTTCATCCTTCGAGCGTGTACGTCCTGCATCCGGAGTGGATCCGCACCTCGGGGGATCGTTTTGTTCTCGACCCGGGCATTCCCGAGGTGCGGGACTGGATAACCCAGGTGGTGATGGAAGTGGTAAATCATTACCCTGTCGACGGCGTTCAGTTCGATGACTATTTTTACACCGAGACGCCGGGCTCCCCCCTGAATGATGCCTGGACCTTCAGGCGCTATGGCGAAGGATTTGCGTCAAAAGCGGACTGGCGTCGACACAATACGCAGCAGTTGATTGTGCAGGTCTCCAGGGCGATCAAGCAGGCTAAACCTGAGGTCGAATTTGGCGTCAGCCCGGCGGGGGTCTGGCGCAATCGCTCCTTCGACCCGGCAGGCTCGGACACGCGCGGCGCCGCAGCCTATGATGAATCCTACGCTGACACGCGCAAATGGGTACAGCAGGGATTACTGGATTACATTGCGCCGCAGATCTACTGGCCCTTCGCCCGCGACGCGGCACGTTACGATGTGCTGACAAAATGGTGGGCTGACGTGGTGAAACCAACCCATACCCGTCTGTATATCGGGATCGCGTTCTACAAAGTGGGCGCGCCTTCCAGAAACGAACCGGACTGGACGGTGAACGGCGGCGTACCGGAGCTGAAAAAACAGCTCGACCTCAATGATTCACTGCCAGACGTTAAGGGCACCATCCTGTTCCGTGAAGACTATCTTAACCAGCCGCAGACGCAGGAAGCAGTAAATTACCTCCGGGGACGCTGGGGTAGTTGACTGAAAAAAGGCAGAAACGTCCTGTTTCTGCCTTTCTTTTTACGGCTTCGGTCCGAACATTGCCTCAAGCTGTTTTGCATCTGGCATACCCACGACCTGTTGCAGTTCGTTTTGCTCATTCAGGTAATAAATAGCCGGTGTGGCATTCGCGCCGAGACTGTCCATGAGCGTCTGGTGATTTTGCAGGATCTCAACGGTTTCCCGGGACGCCGCTCCTTCAGGTTTCGGCAGCTTTTTACCGCCGGACAGCTCGTACGCTTTCCAGGCCGACACCGGATCTTTCGCATTCAGGATCGCGGAGGCGTTACGCCCGCTGTTCGGGTTAAGAAACGCAACCAGCAGCGTGTTGAGCTGGACCTTGCCAGCCTTCACCCACGGCTGCGCTTCAGCCCAGAACTGCTTGCAGTACGGGCAGAACGGGTCGGCAAAGACGAAGACTTTGCGCTGGGCACTCTCCGCGCCCTCCTTCAGGGGATGCGCCGCATTGAGCTTTTTCCACATCTCGCGGCCCATCGGGGCGTAGATCTCTTTGTGGAAAAAGGCCTCGCTGAGGTTGGTTCCCTTCTCATCATACAGATAGCCAGACACGACGTGCTTTCCGTCAGGGGTCAGAAAGAGCGTCACGCCCATGTCCTGATATTGCCCCAGCCACGCTGGCGCGCCGCCGGGGGCGTCAATTTTCTTAATGATCTTGATGTCCTGCTGTTCACTGAAGTGCTTCACCACATCCGGAAGCGACTCCTCTGCCCTGACCAGCCCCGAAACCATCAGAGCAGAGAGTAACAGCACCTTTTTCTTTGCTAACCGTTGAAGCATAACGACCCCTCTAAAATATTGTTTTTCAGAGTGGTCGAAGTTTATTGCCCTGTCAACGCTTCATAAATATCCTTGAGGCGACTACGCAAAAATCGCACGGCTTTGTGTTTGCGGGATAATAACGCCTGCACACTGTCGCCTGTTTCCTCTGCCAGCACCTTCATGCTGTAGCCCTCAAATTCCGTTTTTTCAAACACCTCGCGCTGAGGTGGCGGCAGTTCCGACAGGGCTTGCCCCAACTCTTCCCATAGCAGCATGTTGAGATACTCCTCCTCCGGCGTTTGCGGTACGCCGAATAACGTTTCTGCAATCTCCTGCTCCGGAAAGTCCTCGTCATCTGCTGTCAGGTACCCCGGCAGTGAAACCTCGTGCTTTTTTCGCGCCCGGTCGATCATCTCATTTCGTGCGGCGCGAAACAGCCAGGCGGCGACGTTCTCGACCGGTTGTTCCACTTTCATCAACTGCCAGGTCACTTCCTGAAGAATATCATCGACATCATCACGAACCGCAGTCCTTCCGCGAATGAAGGCTTTTAGCCGCGTGCGGCAGGCATTGAGTGCCGAGATCAGTAATGATTCCCCCGCCTCACCGGCTTTCATATCGCTCACTCGGCTTCCGGCGCTTTCGCACCGTTATCATCTCGTTTTTCATCCCGGCCATCGTGCCATCGGCAATGACCATGGCGCCCAAATCCCGCCCGACGCTGCTGAATGAAGGCCTCACGTTGTTCGGGGCTCATATTCATCCATTGTTCGTGCATACGGCGGTGCGCACCGAACATACCGGGACGGAAACCCAGCCCACCGAAAAGAATGCGGCTCAGCAGCAGGATCCCCAACGCCTGCCAGAAGCCAATGGCTTTAACCCCCAGGATGGCCGGGAGCAACGCGTTCCACAGGGACATGACCAGCAGGCCAAGCACCACGAACAGGACTGCGCCAATCACGATGCCCTTACCCATACGATGGCGGCCCAAGCCACGCCCGTGACCTTTTCCGTGCATATCAAAATTTCTCATGTGTGCCTCGTTTATGTTGAATGATTATGGTCTCTGATGAGGTAGACGGATGAGAAACAGAAATATTGCCGGGGAAAGAGAAAATTTATGTGATAGCGGCGCTGTATGGATAACAGTATTGGCTGAAGGAGATTGTGCAGCGGCTGAATACAAACATTAAAAAGGCTCCCTCGGGAGCCTCTCTGAACATCACGCCGTAGCAGGCAAACTAAAGCGTGAGATACTCTGGGAAAGCTGCTGCGCCTGCTCCTCCAGCGAGGCGGCGGCGGCGGCGGATTGCTGCACCAGCGCCGCGTTCTGCTGGGTCACACCGTCCATCTCCGTTACGGCCTGCCCAACCTGACCAATCCCGCGGCTCTGCTCTTCTGAGGCAACCGAAATCTGTTCCATCAGCGCATGCACTTTATTCACAGAGCTGATAATAGAATCAATCACCTCTCCCGAACGATTCACCAGTTCCGCACCGTTTTTCACGCTGGAAACAGACTGGGCGATCAGGCTTTCGATATCCTTCGCCGCCACCGCGCTTTTCTGGGCCAGTGTGCGCACTTCACTTGCTACCACGGCAAATCCTCGCCCCTGCGCGCCAGCACGCGCCGCTTCAACGGCCGCGTTTAGCGCCAGAATATTAGTCTGGAAAGCAATGCTGTTGATGACGCTGGTGATGTCCTCAATACGCTTCGAATTGGACGCGATAGTATTCATCGTTTCGATGACTTCACGGGTTACCGCTTCACCGGTATGGGCATTTTTCACGGCATCCTGCACCAGCTTACCGGCCTGGAAAACGTTGTCGGTGTTATTCGCCACCGTCGCGCTCAGCTCTTCCATGCTGGCGGCCGTCTGGGTCAGGGCCGAAGCCTGTTGCTCGGTACGGGAGGCCAGGTCGATATTGCCGGAGGCAATTTCCTGCGCTGCATGCGTCACGGTTTGGCTGGCATCGCGCACCTGAGAAATGGTGGAGAGCAGCGCCTGGCGCATCTGCTCCATCGAGGACATCAGGTGATCGATTTCATTCCCGGAATCACGCTTGATCGGTACCGGTACGTCCAGCTTCCCGGCCGCAATCTGGCGACAGTGCTCGCGCGCCAGGTTCACCGGCGCAAAGACCACGCGTTTCATCAGCAGGCTGACGGCGAAGATCACCACCACGAACAGCACCGCAATGCAGGCGATAATAACCAGACCCGACACAAAATTATGGCTCGCATCCTCGTTCAGCGTTTTGGCGTACTTCTGGTGAACGGAGAGAACCTGATCAAGCACAATTTCATATTGGCGATCGAGTCGAGACACCACGGGAATAAGAGCGTTGAACCGCGACACATCGTGAGCGGCGGCAGCGGCGATGAGAGGCGCCAGTCCCTGGTTACGGTAGTTTTGCCACGCCTCCTGGTAGGCAGTGACCAGCGGGGCTTCTTCCTGCAAACGCGGCGAGGCCATAAACGCCGAAAATGCACTATCGGCTTTGGTCAGCGCCTCTTTAACCGAGGCCAGTTTCGCAGACGGGTCGGTAGCGTCCCCCGCTTCCACCATTTTCACATACTCCATAACCCTGACGCGCAGGGTTCGGCTGTGGTTAATGGGATCAATAATGGACAGGACAACCTGAATTTCTTTGTTCACATTATCCAGCGAAGTATTACTTTTAATGATGAGCCCAACGCTGGTGATAGTGCTGGCCACAAAGAAGAAAAGCAGGGAAAACAGGATAATCAGGGATGATTTTTTCAACGACATAACACACCTCAGGGATATAATTTCCCTTTGGTTATCGGCTGAATCCAATCTTTAATTAATTAAAGTTATAGATGTACCCCTCATACGTTACCCTGTCACTCCACGGCCTTGTATCGCCGTTGCAGGGTGGCATCCAGCTTACACTGGATCGGCTCCGGCGTTTCCCCTTCAATCAGTTTGCCAATCAGATCAAAGCAGTGCCAGGCGAGCTGGCGGTTATCCTGACGAACGGTATCGACAGGAATGGTCAGAGAATCATAGAGATAGTGATCGTCAAAGCTGGCCAGACGCATATCGCTTTGCAGCAGATTATGTTGCCCCATATAGCGCAACACCCCTTCCAGCAGACCGCAGGCGGCGGTAAAAAGGGCTTTTGGCGGGCGGCCCAGGCGTGCGCAAAGCTCGGCAAACATTTCGTAGCCGGAGCTCGGATGGTAATTACCATGAATGATCCACTCCGGACGTAACTCGACGCCAGCATCACGCAGCCCCTGCTTAAACCCTTCCAGACGGTCACGCGTCGGGGAAAGCCGCGGCTGGCCGCCGAGGAAGTAGAACTCATCCGGATGCTGGCGCGCGATGTCGGCCACCAGTGTGGCGGTTGGGGTAATTGAATCGGTGAGGACCAGCGGCAGAGTACTGTCGTTCATATGACGGTCAAAAAGCACAACGGGCAACTGTTCGCTCAGCTTTTGATAGTCCGCGTCGTTGAGCATGCTGGAGGCGACAATCAGCCCGTCCACCTGGCGGGCCACCATGTTATTGACCACCACCGTCTCCTGGCCCGGATTTTCATCGCTACAGGAGATCAGCAGCTGAACACCCGCCTCGCGGCAGAGGGTCTCCAGCTCATGAGAAAAAACGGCAAACCCGTAGTTGGTGATTTCCGGCACCACCAGACCAATGGTGTGGCTGCGGTTGTCCCGCAGCGAACGGGCGTGAATACTGGGCTGATAATGATGTTCTTTGGCAATCGCCAGCACGCGCTCGCGTGTCTCCTCCGCCACCCGAAGCTCTTTGCTGCGGCCGTTCAGCACCAGGCTGGCGGTGGCTTTTGATACCCCCGCGAGCTCCGCGATATCTTTAATGGTGACGCGTTTTGTTTTTCTCACAACGACTTAGATCCGGCTGCCAAAACCTCTATTCTATCATGCAGCTGCGCAGCGACCAGTAGCGTAATGTGATGTCGGACGCACCTTCGAAGCGTACCTGGGCCGGATGGTCAGGAAAATAGCGGCTGCTCATGACGCCTTCACCGTGATTGATGAAAATTTCGACGCTGGAACGGTCACACAGCACGCGTAAATGATGAACAGTGCCCTGCCAGTAGCGGGTCAGCGTGTCTGCGGTTTTCAGACTGGCGCGTTCCAGACGGATCCCCGCATCATCCACAATCAGTCGCAACGCGCCGGCAAAATCCACGTTCACGCACGAGGCGCTCAGTTCGAACTCAAGACGCGCTCCCACCAGCACCGGGGCATCGCTGGCGCGTCCCTGCCAGTGGTGTTCATCCTCGCGCAGCGTTTCCAGCTCACGGACCGGGGTCTGCCAGAGCTTACCGTCGCGGTAGCGCAGCTCGCGAGGACAGGTCATCTGGTGGATCCAGCCGTGCGCCCGCGTAGGCTGGAGCATCTCTTCGCCGTCCGGCACGCCCATCCAGCCGATGAGGAGGCGGCGGCCATCTTCTGCCACCGTGGTTTGCGGCGCGTAAAATTCGAATCCGGCGTCAAGCTCATGCAGCTCGCCGTGCGTAAATGCAGGGGTTTGATAATCAAATGCCCCGCTCATCCAGACGGCCGGATAGGTGTTGAGATAGCGATGCGGTTCGCGCGCCAGCCCCTGCGGGCAGCAGATCAAGACGTGTGTGCCATCAAGCTCAAACAGATCCGGGCACTCCCACATATAGCCCGCGTCCGTGAGTCCGTTGACGCCGTGACCGGCGATTTCGCCGCAGGACGCCCAGATGTGTAAGTCGGCTGACGTAAACAGCAGCACCTTGCCGCGCTTATGCCGATCCTGCGCCCCGAGCACCATGTACCACTGCCCGTCATGGCGCCACACTTTCGGATCGCGGACGTGCCCGGTATACCCGTCCGGCAGAGGCAACACCGGTCCCAGTTTGGCAAACGTGCCGTCGTCATTTTGCACCGCCAGACACTGCCAGGCGGTGCGGCCGCCATCGTCAAACTTAACGTTGCCGGTATAGCACAGGGTCAGCACGCCGTTGTTATCCACGGCGCTGCCGGAGTAACAGCCGTTGCGGTCATACTCTTCGTCAGGCATCAGCGCCATTGGCTCGTGCTGCCAGTGCACCAGATCTGCTGAGCTCCAGTGTCCCCAGCACTTGTAGCGATGATCGCAGCCCAGCGGGTTCCACTGATAAAACAGATGATAGCGTCCGGCAAACCAGATAAAGCCGTTCGGATCGTTCATCAGCCCCGTCACCGGCGCGGGATGCCACTGCGGATAGTGGCTGTCCGCCAGCGCACGCGGCTGGCCTTGCATCACGGCCTGCAACACGGCAGGCCAGCGGGAAGGTAAGGTCATTATTCAGAGTCCGTCTTATATTTCAGCAGCAGAGAGACGGTGAACGCCACGCCAAATGCAATCACCATGCCGATAATATAGTTGAGCAGCGAGCTGGCCTGAACGATAGCCATACCGGGAATCGCCGTCAGCCCAACGGCGGTCATGTAGACATGCACCGACACCACCCAGGCACCGCCCGCCGCACCACCGATCAGCGCCGCAATAAACGGCTTCACAAAACGCAGGTTGATGCCAAAAATTGCCGCTTCGGTGATGCCCAGCATCGCGGAAAACGCCGACGGTAAGGTAATGGCTTTGATTTTAGCATCGCGGGTTTTGAACCACACCGCCAGACACGCCCCGCCCTGCGCCACGTTCGCCATCGCCCAGATCGGCAGCAGGAAGTTAACGCCAATCGACGGATTACCCAGTAGTCCGGCTTCAATAGCGTGGAAGCTGTGGTGAATGCCGGTAATGACAATCACCGAATAGAGCCCACCAAACAACAGCCCGGCCAGCCAGCCCGCGTGGGCAATCAGGGTGCTAAGAATGAAGGAGATCCCGTCGCCCAGCGCGCGTCCCGCCGGACCAATAATCAACAGCGCGATAAAGCCGGAGATAATGACGGTCAGGAACGGCGTCAGGATCAGATCTAACGCATCCGGTATTGCCCGGCGCAGCTGTTTTTCCACAATGCTCATAAACCACACCGCCAGCAGCACCGGGAAGACGGTTCCCTGATAGCCAATCATGGCGATTTCAAGACCGAAGAAGTTCATGGTGTGGAAGCCGGACGCTACGCCCCAGGCGTTGGTCAGCGCCGGATGAGTCAGGATGCCGCCGAGCGTTGCCCCCAGATACGGGTTGCCGCCAAACTCCCGCGCGGCGGTGAAGCCAATCAGGATCGGCAGAATAATAAACGCCGCCGAGCTGCACATATCCAGCATGATATAGAGCGCGTTATACGGATTAACCCAGCCGTAGGTTTTAACCATCCCCAGCAGGCCCATCAGCAGACCCGAGGCCACGATCGCCGGGATAATCGGCACGAAGATGTTGGAGAGCAGACGCGCGATACGCTGGAACGGGTTCAGCTTGCGGGCCGCAATATCCGCCGCTTCCGATTTACTGGACTCGCTAATTCCTGCCGCCTGAATAAACGCGGCGTAAACCTTATTCACCACCCCGGTGCCGAAGATCACCTGCATCTGCCCGGCGTTGCGAAAACAGCCTTTCACGCCTTCAACCTTGCCGATAGCCTGCTGGTCGGCAAGCGCATCATCGACCAGCACCAGACGAAGGCGCGTGGCGCAATGTGCCGCGCTGGCAATGTTCTCTTTGCCACCGAGCAGCGGAATCAGCTCGCGCGCAATATGATTAAAATCCATAGATACCTCTTCCTGACCTCTTTTTATTGTGTTTGAAACGCCCCCGCGATGCGGGAGCGTGAAGGGTTAAAACCAGGTTTCCATCTGCACCCCAAAGTTCCATTCCCCGCCCGCGTTAAAGCCGCTGCTGCCAAAGGCGTCATCGCTGGCGTAGTTATCCAGCTTGCTGCTCCATTCCATCCAGGTGGCGAACAGGCGCAGCTCCGGACGGCTGAAGAAATCGCCAATCTTGCCCGCCTTTAACGTCGGGGCGAAGGTCAGCTTGTAGAAGCTACCGTTAACCGCATTGCGATCCTTGTAGCCTTCCGGGCTTAAATCCATGTACTGATAGCTGCCCTCGAACGCGAGGGCGAAATTCTGGGTCACCTCTTTGATCAGACGCGTGTTGAGCGTGACCCACTCATAGCTGTCGCCCTTCACGTAGCGGTCCTTACTGCTTTGAGCCAGCACGGCGGGCGCAATGTGCCAGCCACCGCCCAGAGGCGTGACACCGTAACTAGCAAAACGCCAGGTATCGGCTTCTGACAGCAGCGCGCCGTCTGAACCAATGCTTTTCACCTCGGCGCCCAGACCGTGGCCGTAAAGGAGCGCCGTTTTGGCGGAACCTTCCCGCAGGCCGTAGAGGCTCTCGTTATGCAGACCAACCAGCGCATGTACTCCGTTATTGGCCGCGTCGGTTTTAATCGGATCGCCGTTGCTGTCCTTACGGTCGTCGTTATCTTTTGCCCGTAAGCCGCTGACCATCATCTGCACCGGCCCGGCGAAGTGATTCATGCTGAGGATGTAGTTCTGAACGTTGTTGTCGATCTCCTCTTCGCTGCCGAAGTTACGGCCATAAAGGGAGAAGTTACTGCGCAGCGTATCGTTCCACTTCACGTCGTAGACGCCGCCACCGGTCCCGGCGAGAAATACCACGTCGGAATCCAGCCAGTGAATGTCGAAGTTGTCGCGGTCAAAACGCTTACCCGCCCAGAAGGTGCTGCCCTTCAGCGCGCCGGTAAAGTCCGGCAAATTGCCCAGCTCGGCAAAGGCCTGACGAATGTTCAGGTCGCTGCTGTCTGCCGACCAGTCGTTATAGGTTTTCTGACCGTCGGCCAGCATCGCCTTAAAGCGTGTCGTCGCGCCATTCTCCAGCGTCTGTTTGTGCTCAACATTCAGCTCAACGTAGGTATCCGCTTCGTTCCCCAGACGCCCGATGGCCCCGCCCGTTTCCCCGGCGGGCGTCAGATAAGGGCCGCTTTTGCTGCTGGAGGCCGCGTCGTTCATCAGCAGGCCGGAACGGGCGTAACCGTGAAATTCAAAACCGCCTGTCCGGTCGGCTTTTTCTTCCAGCACCGTGGTGCGTTGCGCCACCGCCTGTGTGGAGGTTTGCGCTTCCTGCTGCGCAGCCACCAGCAGCTGTGTTTTATGTTCCGCTGCCGTGGCGCGCTTTTCAGCAACCTGCGCGCGAGTTTCCGCCTCCTGCAAACGCTGCTCCAGCGCCGCCAGGCGCGCTTCGATACGGGTCATATCCGTCTGGGCAAAAACAGAGGTACTGCCGGCCAGCATGCCTATCATCACGGCAAGTCTGCGTTTTTTATACATTTTGTCGCATCCCTAATAACTATCGGTGAAAGTGCTAAATTGCTAAACCGGTTTAGGTTGGTGATACTAAACCGTTGAATTTTAGATCGGCAATGTTTTTTGCTAAACCGTTTTAGTAAGTGTGATCGAGGCGACAATTCAGGCCGCCGAATGGTGGCCTTGAGAGGTGAATTACAGTTCGTGATGATAAGGCAGCGCGGTCATTGCCCCTTTTGCGGTTGTCGCCAGCGCCCCACAGCGCTGCGCCAGCGTGATGACCTCTGAGAGACGGGCCTGGCCATAACGTGCCAGACCGAACAGCAGCCCGGCGACGAAAGCATCCCCCGCGCCAGTGGTATCAATGCATTCCACGGGTGATGCAGCATAGTGTGTCAACGCGCCTTCCTGCCAGGCGGTGACGCCCTCTTTTCCCTGCGTTACCAGCACCAGCCTGGCCGGACAGGTGCGCATCAGCGCCGCCAGCCCCTCATGGACCTGCGCATTTCCGGTTAAGAACGCCAGCTCTTCCACCGAGATTTTCACCACATCTGCACAGGCTAATGCCCGCTCAAGACACTGACGCAGCTCGACTTCATCGTGCCAGAGATCGGCGCGAATATTGGGATCAAAGCTGACGAATCCCCCCGCCTGTCTGATCGCGGCCATCGCCAGAAACGTCGCGGAACGGCTGGGTTCGGCGCTGAGCGCGATAGAGCAGACGTGCAGCCACTCCCCGGCGCGGAATGGCGGGAGATCGGCAGAGTCGAGGAATAAATCAGCGCTCGGGCGAACCATAAAGGTAAAGGAACGTTCACCGTCGTTATCGAGATCCACCACCACCGTGGAGGTGCGATGCTGCGGATCCAGCCGCAGCCATTCTGTATTAACCTGCTCATCCGCAAGCGTTTTTTGCATAAAATGCCCGAAGGGGTCGTCGCCCACCCGGCCTATAAAGGCGCTTCTGCCGCCCAGACGCGCTACCCCTACCGCGACGTTGGCCGGTGCGCCGCCAGGACATTGCAGCAGTTTGCCCTCTCCGTCGGGCAACAGATCCACCACTGCATCGCCAAGTACCCAGATCGTCTCCATATCACCTTCTTAGCTAAATCATGTTAAACCGGTTTAGCTATTTAAGCACAGGCAGGGTGTCGGGGAAATATGGCGAGGGAAAATTTGCTTAACCCACCCGATGGGGCCAGTGGATATCACCCACGCCATTGAGCTGCGGGCGGGCGAACAAAAAGCCCTGGAAGCGCCGAATACCGGCGTATTCAAGCCAGCACCACTCTTCTATCTTCTCAATGCCTTCTGCGACCAGCGTAATCTCCAGATCGGTGCAGCAGCTGATTATCGACTTCACAATCGCCTGCTTGGGCCCGCTCAGGTGGATATCGCTGACGATCTCTCTGTCGATTTTGAGTTTATCCGGCTGGAACCGCGTGAGCAGCGAAAGACCAGCATAGCCGGAACCAAAATCATCTATCGCCAGCCCAACCCCTTCCGCCCGCAGCTGTTTAATCGCGCTGTTAAACTGGTTGAAGCCTGAGATCATCTCGTTCTCAGTGACTTCAATGATCACCTGCTCCGGCTGTAGATTGTGCTTTTTGATCTGCGTTACCAGGAACTCTACCGCGCCCGGCACGTTAACCAGCGACATTGGCAGCAGGTTCACCGCCAGTTTGTGGCTGCCGATGCCGAGCTTTTGCGCCAGCGCAAAGGTCCAGGCTTTGGTTTGCAGGTCGACTTCGTAAATCAGTTCACGATCGAGACTACGGAAGAAATGCTCCGGGCTGCCGCCGTCGTTTCCGCGTATAAGCGCTTCGAGAGAACTGATTTTGCCTTCGGACGGCTCGACAATGGGTTGCAGCGCAAACTGGCAGGGCTGTCCCGCCAGCAGACCTAACCCTTTACCAAACGGCGCGAGCTCTCGCGAAAGCGTCCATTTATCAGGCTCATAGTCCGAAGCGGGTGGGATAGCGGTTTTACCGGTGATAAAGGTCTGAATAAATTTGAAGACCCGATCCTCAGAAGTCAGATAGCTTTCCAGCTTGCTGTAATGCAGAACCGACGCCAGAACCGCTTTCGGGGTCTGAACGTCCAGGTCAAACAGCAGCATTCCCACGTCTTCGAAACGTCTGCGCGGGCCGTAATCGCGCATCAGTTCCACTACGCCGGTATGCCGGTCATCCGCACGGATGGAGTTAAAAAGCGCGACGACGCGCTGTTCCGTGCCTTCGAGAATTTGCAGAACGTCACGTCCACGGGAGAGAAGAATGCCTGAGATGCCCTGCTCCGTGTTACGGATCCTGGCCTGTTCAACCAGCGCGCTTAACGCTGCGGAGGTGCAGGTTAAGCTCAGCTGGCTTCGATAAATGAGAGTTGTCAGCACAGAAACGGGGTCCGGTATGGGGTATACGCCTGAACGGTACTGTTTAACACAGTTCCCCGGTGTGACCTAATCTATTCCACGTCGGGCTTAATTCTCCCCGATACGGCTGTCGATCCTCGTCTGCATATAGTCGTAGAACGGATTCGACGTCACGCGCATCAGCGCATCTTTGCCGACGCTCAGAACCGATGTTTCTCCCCACAGGGCTATCGTCCCGAGGCTGATACCGTAGCGGTTTTTCACCGCAGGATGGCGGCCATAAAGATCGTCATCAGGCGGGAACGGAATAGCAACATGCGACAGGGAATAAACCTCCTGCGGATACGCGACCGACAGCGGCATCACCGTTTCCCGGGTGCTGCCCGCTGGCGTTGTCTTTGCCACCATATCAAACCTGTCGGGGCTGGCATTGGTCACAATTGTGACACTGTAACGTCTTTTTGCCTCCGGTAGCAGGTCAGCCACCGCCGTCCAGGATGATGGCCTGAACAGTGGACGGAAACTCCCGGCCTGGTTGATATCAAAAACCACCAGTTCGCTGCCGTTTGCCGGAAGCTGGTCAAACAGCCCGCTGACCACGGCGCGGGTACTGACCGTTGAATCCATGACCGACTGGAAAGCAAGTATCGGCGGAAGCTGCGCCAGTTTGTGATCATGAACACCGCGATTTATCTGCTCATGCAGCGCCTGGGTAAGCAGCCAGGACTGACGTGCCGCATTCACCGGGAACGAATTGTATTTATAAGGATTATATTCTGGCGAAATGTTGAGCCACGCGGCTTTGGCAAACGCCGGTAACATAGCCGGTAGCCCGGCGAATCCGGCAAAGCGCGCAAACGCCGTGACGCCAATCATCGGTGAGAGCAAAACGATCTGCTCAGGTTGACGCAGTGCAGGCGCATCAAGGGCGTCGAGGGCATATTTCATCGCCAGCGCCCCGCCGTTGGAGTAGCCCACCAGATGCAGGGGGAGATCGTTCCCCGTCAGGCGTGTCGCTTCACGAACCGCGAGGCGCGTTGCCGCCAGCCACGCCTCCCAGTCAACGTCTGTCAGCGCGCCCGGTGCCGTGCCGTGTCCGGGCAAACGAGGCACTACGGCCACAAAGCCGTGCTTTTGATAATTCTCTGCCAGATGCCTGACGCTGTAGGGCGAATCCGTCAGACCGTGCAGCAATACCACCCCCCCGCGCGGCTTTCCGGCAGGCATCAGCACGAACGACCGGTTTGCATCCGGGGAAAAGTGTCCTGGCCACACCAGGCTCTGGCGGTAATAACGGTTCAGCGGCGTGCGCTCTGCGGGGGTGACTTTCGCCGTCACCTCAGCGTCGAGAGCGGTGAAGATGGCGTTTTCCCGCGCGACATACGCTACGAAGGTCGCGTTATCCATCTCCTGCACGGACATTTCATCAGCCCGCCAGGTGTGCCAGTGATGCAGGGCTGGCCCCTGCTGCGAAAGATAAACCCGCACCGAAAGCAGAACGAGCACAATGATCCCGATGACCATCGCTATTTTTTTTGCGAGAGCCATCAGGCGCACGCTGACCCGCCAGGGCAAATTCGCCATGTAAGGCTCCCTCTTTTTTCCCAGAGCTTTCATCTTACCAAAAAATGTGAAGAGGCTGACGTATTCACCAAATAGATACCCTTCAGCCTGCACACTGCACCAAAAGTGAACTACGCTGCACAAATGTTGATCACCTGTTAAACAAATATTGCATTAACTTTGCTGCACAGCGCGTTTTCGCCGCAATGTGAACATGGCACGCGTCCTGCATTGTTAATCCGGTAACAGAAACCCGGCCTTTGACAGCCAGTTAACAGCGAGGCGGTATGACGACCAAACCTGAGGTGTTGAGCCGTATCGAAGCGACCTTTAGCCAGCTCACCCCAAGCGAAAAGCGGGTGGCAAGCTGGATGCTGGCGCACGTCGGGCAGATCCCCTTTGAAACGGCAGAGAGCGTGGCGCTGGCCACGGCCACCAGCGGGATCACCGTCGGACGCTTTCTGCGCAAGCTGGGCTACCGCAACCTGGACGACGCCAAAAAAAGCCTGCGCGATCCCCACCAGCCCTGGGGCATTAACGAGCGTCTCGACTCCTGGAAGCAGCAACAGCCGCTGTCGGATCGCCTTCAGCACTCCCTGTCGCTGGAGGTGGACGCCATTGCCCATGTCTACCAGCTGGCGCAAAGCGAAACGTTCAGGCAGGTGGTCCAGCAACTTACCCATGCCGACGCCGTTTTCGTGCTGGGGATCCAGTCCACGCGCGGGATCGCCAATGCGTTCTTCAGCCATCTGGAGTATCTGCGCCCGCGGGTGAGCTATTCAGAAGGGCTCTCCGGTAGCTGGGTGGAGTCGCTTAACTCCGGCTTTGCGAACCCGTATATCGTGCTGACGGATACCCGCGCCTACTCCGCCATTGCCCGCCAGTACTGCCGCGTGGCGAGCGAAAAAGGCCTGGCGATGGCGCTGATCACCGATATCTGGTGCCCGTGGGCGCGGGATTACCCGATTGATTTACTCCAGGTGAAGACCGATACCGGCCATTTCTGGGATTCGCTGGCGCCGGTGAGCTGTCTGTTCAACCTGCTGCTGTCGGGCGTTGTGGAGGCGCTGGGGGATGCGCTGCCGGAACGTCTGGCAATCAACCGACAACTACAACAAGAGTTTGGTCAATTTGAACGCTAAAGGAGCGGAGCTATGCCTGAAGAGAGTCAACTGATTGATGTGGCGAAAACCTTTCCCACGCTGCATATCGATCTGAAATACGCGACCGCCGATAACATCACTGGCCGCCCGATCTACCAGCACGCCGCGTGCCTGTTGCATACGGATGCCGCCACCGCGCTGGCGAAAGCGATCGGCATCGCCGCGCTGGCCGGTCTGAAGCTGGTGGTTTACGACGCCTACCGCCCCCAGCAGGCGCAGTCGCAACTCTGGGATGCCTGCCCCAATCCGGAATACGTGGTGGATGTCGCAATTGGCTCTAACCACAGCCGGGGCACCGCCATTGACGTCACGCTGATGGATGAACACGACAACGTGCTGGATATGGGTGCCGGGTTTGACGAAATGCACGACCGTTCTCATGCCTGGCACCCTTCCGTTCCGCCTGAGGCGCAGCGAAATCGTCTGCTCCTGAACGCCGTTATGTACGGCGGCGGTTTTGTGGGCATCAGCAGCGAATGGTGGCATTTCGAACTGCCGAATGCCGCCAGCTACCCGCTGTTAGATGACCAGTTCGCCTGTTATCCGACCACACACTCACTGTAATTCTGGAGCCCCGCCATGAAAACAACGCTGCTTACAACCCTGATTGCCGCTACGCTCGCCCTGAGCGCCCCTCTCGCGCTGGCGGCGGTGCCAAAAGATATGCTGGTGATTGGGAAAGCTGCCGATCCGCAAACGCTGGATCCGGCGGTCACTATCGATAACAACGACTGGACGGTGACCTACCCCTCGTACCAGCGTCTGGTGAAATACAAGCCTGGCACCACGGAGGTGGAAGGCGATCTGTCGACGGGCTGGAAGGCGTCTGACGACCAGAAAGAGTGGACGTTCACCCTGGCAGATAATGCAAAATTCTCCGACGGCACGCCGGTGACCGCCGAAGCGGTCAAGCTGTCGTTTGAACGTCTGCTGAAAATTAACCAGGGACCTTCCGAAGCGTTCCCGAAAGATTTGAAAGTGGACGCGGTGGATGAGCATACGGTGAAATTCACCCTCAGCCAGCCGTTCGCCCCGTTCCTCTACACGCTGGCCAATGACGGCGCGTCGATCGTCAACCCGGCGGTGCTGAAAGCCAATGCCGCCGACGACGCACGCGGTTTCCTGGCGCAAAACACCGCGGGTTCCGGACCGTTTATGCTGAAAAGCTGGCGGAAAGGTCAGCAGCTGGTGATGGTGCCCAACCCACACTGGCCGGGTGAAAAGCCGCACTTCAAGCGTGTCTCGGTCAAGATTATCGGTGAAAGCGCCTCGCGTCGCCTGCAACTTTCCCGTGGCGATCTGGATATCGCCGACGCCCTGCCGGTGGATCAGCTTGCCGCTCTGAAGCAGGAAGGCAAAGTGGCCGTGGCGGAATACCCGTCCCTGCGGGTGACCTACCTCTATCTGAACAACAGTAAGCCTCCGATGAATCAGGTGGATTTGCGCCGCGCGGTCTCCTGGGCGACCGATTATCAGGGGATGGTGAAAGGCATTCTCAGCGGGAACGGCAAGCAGATGCGCGGCCCGATCCCGGAGGGCATGTGGGGCTTTGATGCGAACGCCATGCAGTACAGCTTTGACGAGGCCAAAGCCAAAGCGGCGCTGGAGAAAGTCAACGATAAACCCGCCAGCCTGACGTTCCTCTACTCCGATAACGACCCGAACTGGGAGCCTATCGCCCTCTCCACGCAGGCGAGCCTGGGCAAGCTGGGGATTAACGTCAAGCTCGAGAAACTGGCGAACGCCACCATGCGCGACCGCGTCGGCAAAGGTGATTATGACATTGCGATTGGTAACTGGAGCCCGGACTTCGCTGACCCGTACATGTTCATGAACTACTGGTTCGAATCGGACAAAAAAGGGCTGCCGGGTAACCGCTCATTCTATGAGAACAAAGAGGTCGATGCGCTGTTGCAGGCGGCACTGAAAACCACCGATCAGGCGGAGCGCACCAAAGATTACCAGCAGGCGCAGAAAGTGGTGATTGACGAGGCGGCTTACGTTTATCTGTTCCAGAAGAACTATCAGCTGGCGATGAACAAAGAGGTCAAAGGCTTCACCTTTAATCCGATGCTTGAGCAGGTCTTTAACATCGCCACCATGAGTAAGTAACGGCCCACGCCGGGGGGAAGTGTATGACGTTCTGGAGCATTGTGCGCCAGCGCTGCTGGGGGTTAATCCTGGTGGTGGCCGGTGTCTGTATTATTACTTTTATTATTTCACACCTGATCCCCGGCGATCCGGCCCGCCTGCTGGCCGGTGACCGCGCCAGCGATGAAATCGTGCAGGGCATCCGCCAGCAGCTGGGGCTGGATCAACCGCTCTATATTCAGTTTGGCCGCTATGTAGAGGCGCTGGCGCATGGCGATCTGGGCACATCCATTCGCACCGGTCGCCCCGTTGCGGAAGATTTGAAAGCCTTTTTCCCCGCCACGCTGGAACTGGCCTTCTGCTCTTTGCTGCTGGCCCTGGTGATTGGCGTGCCGCTGGGCATTTTATCGGCGGTGTACCGTAACCGCTGGCTGGATCACCTGGTGCGACTGATGGCGATGACGGGCATCTCGACGCCTGCCTTCTGGCTGGGACTGGGTGTTATCGTTCTGTTCTACGGGCAACTGCAAATTCTGCCCGGCGGCGGCAGGCTGGACGACTGGCTCGATCCGCCCGCCCACGTTACCGGTTTTTATCTGCTGGACGCTCTGCTGGAAGGCAACGGCGAGGTGTTTTTCAACGCCCTACAGCACCTGATTCTACCCTCCCTGACCCTGGCCTTTGTGCATCTGGGTATTGTGGCGCGTCAGGTACGTTCCGCGATGCTGGAGCAACTGAGCGAGGATTATATTCGTACCGCCCGCGCGAGCGGGTTGCCGGGGTGGTACATCGTGCTGCGCTACGCCTTACCCAACGCCATGATCCCCTCCATTACCGTGCTCGGGCTGGCGCTGGGCGATCTGCTGTACGGGGCAGTCCTTACCGAAACCGTGTTTGCCTGGCCGGGAATGGGAGCCTGGGTGGTGACCTCCATTCAGGCGCTGGACTTCCCTGCCGTCATGGGCTTCGCGGTCGTGGTATCGCTGGCCTATGTCTTCGTCAATCTGGTGGTGGATCTGCTGTATCTGTGGATCGACCCGCGAATCGGGCGCGGAGGTGCCGAATGATGTTAACTCAGGAAACGCCCGTCCCTGTCAGCACCGCTAAACAGCGCATTAACTGGGCAAAGCTATTCTGGATGTTACGCAAAAGCCCGCTCACGCTGATCGGCGGGGTGATTATGATCGTGATGCTGCTGATGATGATGGTCTCGCCGTGGATAGTCCCGCACGATCCGAATGCGCTGGATCTGACCGCGCGATTGCAGGCGCCTTCAG
Source organism: Enterobacter cloacae complex sp. IR5401 (assembly GCF_049238425.1). Taxonomy (NCBI): domain Bacteria; kingdom Pseudomonadati; phylum Pseudomonadota; class Gammaproteobacteria; order Enterobacterales; family Enterobacteriaceae; genus Enterobacter; species Enterobacter cloacae complex sp. IR5401. The sequence goes on from NZ_JBMKHN010000004.1 coordinate 240,526, forward strand.
CCCAGCACTGGTTTGGCACCGATGAGGTGGGCCGGGATCTGTTCAGCCGCGTGCTGGTGGGCAGCCAGCAGTCCATCACGGCGGGGCTGGCGGTGGTGGTGATTGCGGGCGGCATCGGTTCTCTGCTCGGCTGTTTGTCCGGCGTACTCGGCGGACGCGGCGACGCCATCATTATGCGTATCATGGACATTATGCTCTCCATCCCCTCGCTGGTGTTGACGATGGCGCTGGCCGCCGCGCTCGGCCCAAGCCTGTTTAACGCGATGCTGGCGATTGCGATTGTACGCATTCCGTTTTACGTGCGGCTGGCACGCGGGCAAACGCTGTTGGTGCGCCAGTTCACCTACGTGCAGGCCGCCCGCACCTTTGGCGCATCGCGCTGGCACCTGATCAGCTGGCATATCCTGCGTAACGCCCTTCCGCCGCTGATCGTACAGGCGTCGCTGGATATCGGCAGCGCCATTCTGATGGCCGCCACGCTGGGCTTTATTGGATTAGGCGCGCAGCAGCCGACCGCCGAATGGGGCGCGATGGTGGCCGTGGGGCGTAACTACGTGCTTGACCAGTGGTGGTACTGCGCGTTTCCGGGGGCGGCAATTCTGATCACGGCGGTTGGGTTTAATCTGTTTGGCGATGGTCTTCGCGACCTGCTGGATCCCAAATCAGGAGGGAAGCAGTCATGAGTGATTCCGTATTATCGATTGAAGATTTGCATCTGAGCTTCCCCATTTTTCGCGGTGACGTCCACGCGCTCAACCACGTCTCGCTGGAGATTGGCCGGGGTGAAATTGTCGGCGTGGTGGGCGAATCCGGCTCGGGAAAATCGGTCACCGCGATGCTGGCGATGCGCCTGCTGCCGGAAGGCAGTTACCATGTTCACCATGGCCGGGTCACCCTGCTCGGGGAAGATGTCCTGAACGCGTCGGAAAAACAGCTTCGTCAGTGGCGCGGCGCCAGGGTGGCGATGATTTTTCAGGAGCCGATGACGGCGCTTAACCCTACGCGCCGGATTGGCAGGCAAATGGTGGAGGTGATCCGCCAGCATCAGTCGCTTTCCCGCCGCGACGCGCAGCAGAAGGCGATCGCCCTGCTGGGCGAGATGCAAATCCCGGATGCGGCACAGGTGATGGAACGCTATCCGTTTGAGCTTTCCGGCGGCATGCGCCAGCGGGTGATGATCGCCCTTGCCTTCTCCTGCGAGCCGGAGCTGATCATTGCCGATGAGCCGACCACCGCGCTGGACGTGACCGTTCAGCGTCAGGTGCTGCGGCTACTGAAACACAAAGCGCGCGCCAGCGGGACGTCGGTGCTGTTTATCAGTCACGATATGGCGGTGGTGTCGCAGCTTTGTGACCGGATGTACGTTATGTACGCGGGCAGCGTGATCGAAAGCGGCAGCACGCAGACTTTGATCCACCATCCTGTACACCCCTATTCGATTGGCCTGCTGCGGTGTGCCCCGGAAAATGGTGAACCGCGCGAGATCCTCCCGGCCATTCCCGGCACGGTACCCAACCTCAGCCACCTCCCGCGCGGATGTGCCTTTCGCGAACGCTGTTTTGCTGCCGGGGCGAAATGCAGCGAAACGCCGCGCTTAATTTCCACGGGCGCAGAAGGCCAACAGGCTGCCTGCTGGTACCCACAACAGGAGAGACGCCATGTCTGAGGTACTGCTGGAACTGGATAGCGTGCATGTGAATTTTCCTGCGCGCAAAAACTGGCTGGGGCGCGTGACGGAGCAGGTACACGCCCTCAACGGCATGGATCTCCGGATCCATCGCGGCGAAACGCTGGGCGTTGTGGGGGAATCCGGCTGTGGAAAGAGCACGCTGGCGCAACTGCTGATGGGCATGCTCAAACCGAGTACAGGTGCCTGTCAGCGCGCAAATGCGGCAGGCGGTATGCAGATGGTATTTCAGGACCCGCTCTCGTCCCTCGATCCGCGTTTACCCGTCTGGCGCATCATCACCGAGCCGGTGTGGATACAGCAACGCCGCAGCGAACGGGAGCGTCGTCAGCTGGCTGAGACGCTGGCGCAGCAGGTGGGCATTCGAGCAGAATATCTTGACCGCCTGCCGCATGCGTTTTCGGGCGGACAGCGCCAGCGCATCGCTATCGCCCGGGCGCTCTCTTCAGATCCTGACATCATCGTGCTGGATGAACCCACCAGCGCGCTGGATATTTCTGTCCAGGCGCAGATCCTCAATTTGCTGGTTGCCCTGCAACAGCAGCGAAATCTGACCTACGTACTGATCTCGCACAACGTCTCGGTGGTCCGGCACATGAGCGATCGTGTGGCAGTGATGTATCTGGGGCAGATCGTGGAGCTGGGTCCGGCGGACCAGGTGCTGAGTCAGCCGCGGCATCCGTATACGCAGCTGCTGCTTGACTCCGTTCCCCGTACCGGAGAACCGCTGGACGAAGATCTGGCATTACGCAAAACCGATCTTCCCGGTAATCGCCACCTGCCCGTTGACTGCTACTTCCGCGACCGCTGCCCGCTGGCGATGCAGGGATGTGAACGGCCGCAGCCGCTTCAGCCCGCAGCCGAAGGCCGAAGCGTACGCTGCTGGCGTAACCGCTAGATTTGCGCCATCCCGCCATCGACAAACAGCTCCGTGGCGTTAATAAAGCTGGCGGCATCGGACGCCAGAAACGCCACGGCTTTCCCGACTTCGCCCGGCGCGCCCAGGCGACCCAGCGGTACCTGGGCCGCCAGCGCATCGTATAATCCCTGACGCTGTTCTTCGGGAACCAGATCGCCAAGACCGGGCGTTTTCACGGGGCCAGGGCTGACGACGTTGACGCGTATCCCGCGGCCCTGTAAGTCCAGCGCCCAGGAGCGGGCAAAGTTACGCACGGCGGCTTTACTGGCGCTGTAGACGCTAAAATTCGCCGTCCCCTTAATCGAAACCGTCGATCCGGTGAGGATAATGGATGAACCAGATGAGAGCAGCGGCAGCGCTTTCTGGACGGTGAACAGCACGCCGCGCACGTTGGTGGCAAAAATCCGGTCAAACTGCTCTTCGGTGATAGCGCCCAGCGGCAGCATGTCGCCGCCCCCGGCGTTGGCGAACAGAATATCGAGTCGTCCTTCTTCTTTAGCAATCTGCGCGTAAACCGCATCCAGATCGGCCATTCTGGAGACGTCCGCGCGGATAGCTACCGCCGCGGCGCCAATGTCTGCCCGGGCAGCATCCAGTTCGGCCTGACGACGTCCGGTGATATAGACCTTCGCTCCCTGCGCCGCCAGCTCCTGTGCCGTTGCGAGACCAATACCGGTGCTGCCACCGGTCACCAGAGCGATTTTTCCTGCAAGCGTTGTATTCATACTCATAACCTTTGTTGTGATGTAAAAGAGGAGCGTTTGCCCGCGTCAGGCAGACTTTAGACCTTGCGGGATTAGCGATAAACGGGCAAAAATGAAAATGAATTTTCACAGCAGGAAATAATCAGAGGAGATCTATGTGGATCAGCTAATGGCAATGCGTGCCTTTACGCGGGTGGTTGAATCCGGAAGCTTTACCCGAGCGGCAGACTCCCTGAACATGCCGATAGCCACGCTGAGCAAGCTGGTAAAATCACTTGAAGCGCACCTGGAAACACGGCTGCTGCATCGCACGACGCGCCGGGTGGTCACGACGGCAGAAGGCATGGAATACTACGAGAAAGCGCTACGGGTATTAATTGATATAGAGGACATTGATACCGCCTTTCGCGCATCGTGCTGCACGCCCAAAGGCCATTTGCGTATTGACGTGGGGGGCTCAACCGCCCGGGACGTGCTGATCGCCCTGCTGCCGGATTTTTTTCAGCGCTACCCGGATCTGCGCATTAACCTGGGGGTAGCCGATCGTCCGGTAGATTTAATCAGCGGAAACGTGGACTGCGTGATCCGCGGCGGCCCGCTGGATGACTCTTCGCTTATCGCGCGGCATATCGGTGATGCCGGGATGATCGCCTGCGCGGCGCCGGGCTATCTTAAAGCTCACGGCATCCCTGCCTATCCGCAGGAGCTGCGCAACGGCCATAAGCTGATTAGCTACCTTTCCCCGGTTACCGGACGCGCATTTCCGTTCCGCTTCCTTGACCGGGGTGAGCCCCTGGAGATCAGCGTTCCGCACCACCTTGGGGTCAATGAAAGCAACGCACATCTGGCCGCGGCGCTGGCGGGTTTAGGGATTATTCAGACGTTTGGCTATGCTGCGAGAGCGCATCTGGAAACGGGCGCGCTGGTAGAGATCCTGAGCGACTGGCGTCCTAAGGCGTATCCTTTTCACGTGGTCTATCCCCAGAGTCGGCATTTAACGCATCGCCTGAGAGTGTTTATTGCGTGGCTTGCCGAGGTTTTCCCTGCGGCAGTGAAAGGTTAGCCGGGCATTTGCCCGGCCTGATATCAGTTCAGTTTGTAATCCAGCGTGATTTCGGCTTTCAGCAGCTGCGATACCGGACAACCCGCCTTCGCTTTCTGAATAATGCCGTCGAACTGCTGCGGATCGATACCCGGTACCGTCACCTTGCTTTGTAGCGCCACTTTGCTGATGGCAAAACCGCTGTCGGTTTTATCCAGCGAGACATCCGCCGTGGTATCGATGGAATCGGCGGTATAACCCGCTTCGCCCAGCATTAGCGACAGGGCCATAGAGAAACAGGCCGCGTGCGCTGCGCCAATCAGCTCTTCCGGGTTAGTCCCTTTTTCGCCCTCGAAGCGGGTGTTAAAGCCGTAAGGTTGCTGGTTAAGGACGCCACTCTCTGTGGAGACCGTCCCTTTGCCGCGTTTGATGTCGCCAGACCAGTGTGCTGAACCGTGCTTATGAATCGTCATTCTTGCTCTCCTTTTGGCTTACAAAGGGATAAGTATAGGACGCATAATCCATTTTGCAGGGAAGACAGACTAGTCCGAGCGCGTGGCAAGGTGGTTTGCAAGTGCATCCAGGAACACACGCTGCGCCGCAGACTGGTAGTCTCGCGACTGATAAATACCAAAAATACCGATCGGTTTTGGCGTAAAGGCGCCGAGCACCGGCACCAGGCTGCCCTGCCGTAGCGCCGCGTCGGCCTCGCGCTCGGGCAGCATGGCAATACCACAGTGGTTTATCGCCGCCTCCATCAGCAATGACGAGATACTGGCGCTGAGATTGCCGCTGACCGCCGTCGTGACCGACTCCCCTTCTGGCGTCAAAAAACGCCACGACTGACCGGCAAAAAAGCTGTAATGCAGGCAGTTGTGCCGGGATAAATCCTCCAGCTGCTCTGGAACGCCCCGACTGGCAAGGTAGTGCGGCGAGGCGCAAAGTACGGACCGACACTCTCCCAGTCGGCGGGCGATCATGCCCGGTTCAGGGTTATCGGTGATGCGGATCGCCACGTCAATTCGCTCGCCCACCAGACTTACCGGATGATTGTTAACATCCAGCTCAATGCGCAGCTGAGGGTAACGCTGCAACAGATCGGGCAGCACCGGAACGATAATATGCATCGCCGTAAAGTGCGCGCAGGCGACACGAAGCGTGCCTGAGGGTAAATCCTTCACTGACTGATCTTCAATTTCCTGAGAAATTTGCGAGAGCGTGCGGGTCTTTTGCAGGACCTTCTCCCCCGCCGCCGTCAGCGTCAGCTTGCGGGTGGAGCGGTTCACCAGCCGCGCCCCGGCCCACTTCTCCATCTGCTCCAGATAACGGCTCACCATCGGACGGGAGATCCCCAGCGCCCGCGCCGCCGCGCTTAAACTCCCCAGCTCACAGATGCGGTTGTACACCTGGGCGGCAATAACGCGATCCATTTTGACCTCCATTTGCTCGATTTATGAAACTAAGCATCTCCTGTTTCAGGAATTCTGGCAAATGAAGAGATCCGTACAATAGAGACTTTCCTGAAGAACAGAGACATGACCATGACTATCGCCCGCCTTGCTTTGCTGACAACCCTTTTCACTCCGGCCGTCTTTGCCGCGCCGTTGACCGTTGATACGTACAACCCGCAGGAAAAAGGCATTTTTGCCGTTTCTTCCACCCTGGTGTCTGGCCCGAAAGAGGCGGTACTGTTTGACGCCCAGTTCAGCGTGAAAGATGGCGAAGCGCTGGTAGAAAAAATTCGCCACAGCGGTAAAACGCTGAACAAAATCGTGATCACCTCCGGCGATCCGGATTTCTATTTCGGCCTGCAACCGCTGGTGAAAGCCTTCCCTAATGCCAAAGTTGTCGCCACGCAACAGGTGGTGGACCATATCAGGGCCACAAAAGACGCGAAGCTCGCCTTCTGGGGGCCACAGATGAAAGACGGCGCGCCGACGCAGCTCTACGTGCCGCAAGTGCTTGCCTCAACCACCTTTATGATTGATGGTGAAAGAGTGAATATTGAAGAGCCTGAGAGCTATGCGGCGTATGTCTGGATCCCATCCGCAAAAACCATCCTCGGCGGCACGGGCGTCTCGTGGGGTATTCACGTCTGGACGGCGGATACCCAAACGCCGGAAAGCCGCAAACAGTGGCAGCAGACGCTGGATAGCATGGCAGCCCTTAAGCCCGAACACGTTATTCCGGGCCACTACCTTGGGACACCGCCAGCGGGTACCGGCGCTATCGACTTTACCCATCGCTATCTACATCAGTTTGAACAGGCCCTCATGACACATAAAGCGTCAACCGGCGTCATTAGCACGATGAAAAAACAGTGGCCGAATCTGGCGGAAGCCAGTTCGCTGGAATTGAGTGCCAAAGTGAATACCGGCGAAATGAAGTGGTAATATCCTGATTATCTCCTGCTATATTTAAATTTTTTATAGCAGGAGTTTACTATGCCATCGTCAGTAAGGGGCATCGACCATATCGGTATTACGGTGCCCGACATTGAAAAAGCCACCCTATTTTTTAAACGCGCTTTCGGCGCACAGGTTTTATATCATTCTGTCGATGCGGAAACCGATAATATTGATCAGGCCGCCCAACAGCACACCTTAAAATTATTTCCCGGCACAAAAATTCACGCCATTCGCATGCTTGTTATGCGCCATGGACCCGGCATTGAACTTTTCGAAATGCATGGCCCTGAACAGGGAATGCCCGCCCGCGCCAGCGACTTTGGCCTCCAGCATTTTGCTGTTTATGTTGATGATTTTGATAAGGCGATAGCCGCTTTCACCGCTGCCGGCGGGGAGATGTTTACCGCGCCAAAGCCGCTCACGTTTCCGGATGAGCAAGGTGAAGGGAATGCTTTCTGCTATGGGCAGACCCCCTGGGGCAGCATTGTGGAATTGATCTCCTGGCCGACGCCCATGCCTTATGAAAAAACGACAAATTTACGCCGCTGGAAACCCTGAATTTTATTTGTGTGCCAGGAGAGATGATATTTTTATTTCCAGGACGAATCTGAACCACAACGACGAAAATATTTGCCAATCTGAATGTGAATTACGATTTTGCACGCCGTAACATTAAACAGACAACGACACGGAGGCAGCATGTTTACTTATTACCCGGCACATACCACAGCAGCACAACCCGAACTCGTTAACGCGATTGCGCAGGGTCTTCAGGCAGAGCACGGTGTTGTTACCGAAGATGACATTTTGATGGAACTGACCAAGTGGGTGGAAGCCACAGACAATGACATCCTCAGTGACATCTACCAGCAAACCATCAACTATGTGGTCAGCGGGCAAAATGCACCTTTGTAAAAACCTGCTAAGCTGGATCAGCAACCTAAGGGGTTACATTTCGTTTGCGTGAGCAAACTTGTCCTTAAAACTATCAACGGGATTGAGGAGTTAAAATGAAATCGAACCGTCAGGCACGCCACATTCTGGGACTGAACTACAAGCTCTCTAACAAGCGTAAAGTGGTTATTGAGGAGGGTAGCGAAACGCAGGTTACCCACGCTACCGGCAGAAAACGCCCTTCCGGCAAGTAAGTTCCGGCACGATATTCACAACACCATCGGTAATCCCGATGGTGTTTTTGTTTATGTGTTGCGGTAATTAATATTCAGCTCCTTTATAATACCAACCGACCGCACCCCGTAGCACAGGCCAGAAAGATGACAAACAGCAGTGTCAGGGACGGATCTTCTTAAAAAGAGTGAGTGACATGGACAACAAACTGAAAAAACATCGTTCCCTTTATATTCCTTACGCCGGTCCGGTTTTACTGGAGTTTCCCCTTCTGAACAAAGGCAGCGCCTTTAGCATGGAAGAGCGCAGCAGCTTTAACCTGCTGGGCCTGCTGCCTGAAGTGGTTGAAACCATTGAAGAACAGGCGGAACGCGCCTGGATCCAGTATCAGGGTTTTAAAACCGAAATCGATAAGCACATCTACCTGCGTAATATCCAGGACACCAACGAAACCCTCTTCTACCGCCTGGTGCAGAACCATCTCGAAGAGATGATGCCCGTCATTTACACCCCAACCGTCGGCGCGGCATGTGAACGCTTCTCGGAGATCTACCGTCGTTCCCGCGGCGTGTTCATCTCTTATCAGAACCGTCACAACATGGATGACATTCTGCAAAACGTGCCGAACCACAACATCAAGGTGATCGTGGTAACCGATGGCGAACGTATTCTGGGCCTTGGCGACCAGGGCATTGGCGGGATGGGTATTCCCATCGGTAAGCTCTCGCTGTACACCGCCTGCGGCGGGATCAGCCCGGCCTACACCCTGCCGGTGGTCCTGGACGTGGGGACCAACAACCAGCAACTGCTGAACGATCCGCTGTACATGGGGTGGCGTCACCCGCGCATTACCGACGACGAGTACTATCAGTTTGTGGATGATTTCATCCAGGCCGTGAAGCACCGCTGGCCGGACGTGCTGTTGCAGTTCGAAGACTTCGCACAGAAAAACGCCATGCCGCTGCTGAACCGCTACCGCGATGAGATCTGCTCGTTCAACGATGACATTCAGGGCACTGCGGCAGTGACCGTCGGTACGCTGATTGCTGCGAGCCGTGCGGCAGGCAGCCAGCTCAGCTATCAGAAAATTGTCTTCCTGGGTGCAGGCTCCGCGGGCTGCGGCATCGCCGAGCAAATTATTGCCCAGACCCAGCGCGAAGGCTTAAGCGAAGAGCTCGCCCGCTCCCGCGTCTTTATGGTGGACCGTTTTGGCCTGCTGACCGACGGTATGCCTAACCTGCTCCCGTTCCAGACCAAACTGGTGCAGAAGCGCGAGAACCTGAAAAACTGGGATACGGATAACGAGGTGCTCTCGCTTCTTGACGTGGTGCGCAACGTGAAACCGGATATTTTGATCGGCGTATCCGGGCAGACCGGCCTCTTCACGGAGGAGATCATTCGCGAGATGCATAAGCACTGCGAACGCCCTATCGTGATGCCGCTATCGAACCCGACCTCACGCGTGGAGGCGACGCCGCAGGATATCATCGCCTGGACCGAAGGCAATGCGCTGGTCGCGACCGGCAGTCCGTTCGATCCGGTGGTGTGGAAGGACAAGCTCTACCCCATTGCGCAGTGCAATAACTCCTATATCTTCCCGGGTATTGGTCTGGGAGTGATCGCTTCCGGCGCGTCCCGCATCACCGACGAAATGCTGATGTCCGCGAGCGAAACGCTGGCAGGTCACTCACCACTGGTGAATAACGGTGAAGGCCTGGTACTGCCGGAGCTGAAAGACATTCATAAAGTGTCCCGCGCAATTGCCTTCGCGGTAGGCAAAATGGCGCAGCAGCAAGGCGTCGCGGTGAAAACCTCTGCCGATGCGTTGCAGCAAGCGATTGATGATAATTTCTGGATGCCGGAATACCGTAGCTATCGTCGTACTTCGATTTAAGCATCGCCCCTCACCCAGCCCTCTCCCCAAAGGGGAGAGGGTAAAACCGCACCGGACAGTCCCCTCGCCCCTTTGGGGAGAGGGTTAGGGTGAGGGGAATATACGGCACTTCCCACTAGCCAAACCCATTTTCCCCCGCTACACTCCCTTCATCCATTAACCTACTGAATATATAAGGAGGCCAATTATGCTGTACTGTGAAATTTTCAATGTTTCACATACATTTGGTGATCGCACCAGCTCAAGCGTTATCGGTATCGTGCTGCGATAACTACCGCTTGAGCGAAGACACTAACCCCTGAAATCCCTTCTCTCGGGCTTACTGAGTTATCGTCAGCGATGTTTGACGAGGCATAAACATGCCTGTAACTCCTGGGTAAGCAACAATGAGCACTCTACTCACTGCACATTCTTTACGTGTTGATACCGCGTTTGGCACGCTCTTCGACTCTCTCTCCTTTACGTTGAAAAAAGGCGACCGCATTGGCCTGCTGGGTGATAACGGCTGCGGAAAAAGTACGCTGCTGAAAATCCTCGACGGGACGCAGTCCCCTGCTGCCGGAACCGTTTCACTGGCGGGACATTGCCTGCTGGCGCGCGTGGAACAACATCTGCCGGAGACCCTTTATCCCCTGACCATGCTGGATGCGGTGCTGGCGCAGCTGCCGACCGGTGAGCGCGACAGTCTTCGCTGGAAGGCCGAGACGCTGCTGGCCGGAATGGGCTTTACGACGCAGGAAACGGCGCTGCAATCCGCCACGCTGAGCGGCGGTCAGCATACGCGGTTGCTGCTGGCGCGGGCGTTGATAAGCGATCCGGATCTGCTGCTTCTGGACGAACCGAGCAACCACCTCGACCTGCCGACACTGCTGTGGCTGGAGCAGTTTTTAAAGAGCTGGTCCGGCAGCTTTGTGCTGGTTTCACACGACAGGCAACTGCTGGACGCGGTAACCAACGGCAGCTGGATCCTGCGCGATAAAACATTGCACTACTTCGCCCTTCCCTGCACTGCCGGCCGTCAGTCGCTGAAGGCGAAAGACGAAAGCGATGCGCTGCGGCATAAGGCAGAGCAAAAAGAGATCGACCGCGTCACGGCCAGCGCCAAACGCCTCGCGACCTGGGGCAAGGTCTACGACAACGAAGATCTCTCCCGCAAGGCTAAGCAGATGGAAAAACAGGTCGAACGGCTTAAAGAAAACCAGACGGAACTGACGGCGGGAAGCCCGTGGACCTTAACCCTGCGCGGGGACGCGCTTCGGGCCGACCGCCTGCTGGAAATAACCGACCTCGGCGTCCCCCCGGCGCCGGGTCTGCCAGACCTGTTTACCCTCGTCAGCGCGCGGCTGAAGAGCGGCGATCGCGTGGCAATTGTGGGTCGTAACGGCTGCGGAAAATCGTCGCTGCTGAAGCTTATCTGGCGACATTTTTGCGACGAGATCTCGGACGAGCGGCTTAAGCGTCATCCGCGCGTCTCACCCGGCTACTACGACCAGACGCTGCATCAGTTGCCAGACGATACGGCGCTGCTGGATGCGCTGGAACCTTTCGCGCCAGATCCGCAAACCCGTAAAATGGCGCTCATCAGTGCCGGCTTCTCGTGGGCGCGGCACGGGCAAAAAGTCAGTACGCTCAGCGGCGGGGAACGTTCGCGCCTGCTGTTCGTCGGCCTGACCCTTGCCCGTTATAGCCTGCTGATCCTGGATGAACCGACCAACCACCTGGATATGGAGGGCAAAGAGGCGCTGGCGGAAACGCTGCAACAGTTTGAAGGCGGAGTGCTGCTGGTCAGCCACGATCGTCAGTTAATTAGCCAGTGCTGTAACCGCTTCTGGCTGATTGAGGACGGCAGGCTGAGCGAATGGCACGATGCGGAGGCGGTCTTTGAGCGCCTGCGTGAGGACGCCGGTCCGGTTGTACCTGAGGCATCGAACGCCGCATTGAAGGCACCCTCTTCAGCGTCAGACGATCTGCTCGAACGCCTTGTCGCCCTGGAAACGTTGCTGGAAGAAGATTTGGCGCGTAAGCCCAAACATCAAAAACCGCAGTTGCAGGCGCAATGGCGAAAAGAGATTGAGGAGATAGAAGCCCAACTGTAAGTCTGTACCCGGCGGTCATTACGCCGGGTCTTTTTTACGTCAGTGTTTTTCCCTACTGATTATTAGAGGATCGCCGTATTCTTAATCTGAAACTGAGCTAAATGATGACATTATGTTGCGGTTGCCTTGCATTACAGCGTCAAAGTATTAATCCTTAATGGGTATTACACCTGCTATGCAGATACTCATCATGAAAGGAGAAACACATGAAGGCTGCTGTTGTCACTCAGGATCATCAGGTTAATGTTACAGAGAAAACCTTACGCGCGCTTAAACATGGTGAAGCGCTGCTGAAGATGGAGTGCTGTGGCGTGTGCCATACCGATCTCCATGTTAAGAATGGTGATTTTGGCGACAAAACCGGGGTGATCCTCGGCCACGAAGGGATTGGTATCGTCAAAGAGATTGGTCCTGGCGTCACGTCGCTAAAAGTAGGCGACCGTGCAAGCGTGGCGTGGTTCTTTGAAGGCTGTGGCCACTGTGAATATTGTAATACCGGCAACGAAACGCTGTGCCGTGACGTGAAAAACGCGGGTTACTCCGTTGACGGCGGCATGGCGGAAGAGTGCATCGTAACCGCGGATTACGCGGTTAAAGTCCCGGACGGGCTGGACTCCGCGGCGGCCAGCAGCATCACCTGCGCCGGGGTCACCACCTACAAAGCGGTAAAAGTCTCTGACATCAAACCCGGCCAGTGGATTGCGATCTATGGCCTGGGCGGTCTGGGCAACCTCGCGCTGCAATACGCCAAAAATGTCTTCAATGCGAAGGTTATCGCCATTGACGTGAATGACGAGCAGCTGAAGCTCGCTGCCAGCATGGGCGCAGACTTAACCGTGAACTCTCGCAGTGAAGATGCGGCAAAAGTGATTCAGGAGAAAACCGGCGGTGCGCATGCGGCGGTGGTGACGGCAGTAGCGAAAGCGGCCTTCAACTCTGCCGTTGACGCAGTTCGCGCCGGAGGCCGCGTGGTGGCTGTTGGCCTGCCGCCGGAAGCGATGAGCCTGGATATTCCACGTCTGGTCCTGGATGGGATTCAGGTGGTGGGCTCTCTGGTGGGTACCCGTCAGGATCTGCTCGAAGCCTTCCAGTTTGCGGCTGAAGGTAAGGTGGTTCCGAAAGTCACGATGCGCCCATTGGAAGATATCAACGCTATCTTTAAAGAGATGGAACAGGGCCAGATCCGTGGCCGTATGGTGATTGATTTACGTTCTTAACCGCGGCGGCCGGGTAGCGGCTTTGCCCTGCCCGGCTTTTCACGTGGACGAACGGCGATCGGAAATCCACTCCTGAACCTCGATCTGGAACGTGTCAGGCGCTTTTCGATACATCTTCCGCGCCAGATCCAGGATGGTATGGCGCCCTAACTCCTCTTCCATCCGCTGCTGCGCGCTGTCCATGACCGAGCGCACCCCACACGGGCCGTCACAGACCCAGGCAGGTGGCGTTTCATCAAACACCGCCAGGCGCTGACGCACTTCCCGACACTCAAACATATTCTTCTCGCCGTCGATGGCGTGCGCCACGTCCAGCACGCTGATCAGCTCTGCCGGACGCGCCAGCCGGAAGCCTCCCCCTTTACCCTCGGTGCTGATGACCAGCCCCGCGCGTGATAAACGGGTGAAGATTTTTCCAAGATAGTCGTACGGCACGCCCTGCAAGGCCGCCATCTCCCGGACGCTCATCTCACGTTCATTGCCTTTTGCATCCACCATACACATCAGGCTATGAATGCCATATTCCACACCAGAACTGTAAAACGCCATGGCTCACTCCGGGTCATTGTTCGCTGCATTATAACGATTTTTAACTCAGAAAGAAGTTGTCGCAGTTAACTCCGACAAGTATAGTGGCAGTTATGTCAGACATACAGCCTGACGCACTAAAGGATCGAGTATGAAAAAGCAGATTTTAATTGTGGGTAGTGGGTTTTCCGGTATGTGGGCTGCGGTCAGCGCCGCGCGCCTTTCTGCTCTGGAGGGTAACAATAGCCTCAGCATTGCCGTGCTGGCCCCTGTTGCGGAATTGCGCGTTCGCCCACGCTTTTATGAAGAGAACGTGTCGATGATGGTCGCGCCGCTGACCGAACTGTTTGCTGAGCTGGGTATCGCCTTTATTGCGGGCGAAGCACAACGTATTGATACCTCGTCTAAAACCGTTTTGTATCGCGATTCAAACGGCGCGATTGCTGACGTCGCCTGGGAACGTCTGATCCTCGCAACCGGTAGCCAGACTAAACGTCCTCCTGTTGCCGGTCTGGCTGAATACGCCTTTGATATCGACCAACTCGACTCCGCCAGGTTATTCGAGCAACATCTTGATTCGCTGGTTTCGCGCCCCTCCACCCCGGAGCGTAATACCGTGGTCGTGTGTGGCGGCGGCTTTACCGGCATCGAGCTGGCAACGGAACTCCCTGCCCGGCTCCGCACTCGCTTCGGCGCCAATACAAAGACTAAAATAATCGTAGTTGAAAGGGGTGCAACCATTGGCGGGCGTTACAGCGAGGCGCTGAGAAACACCATTGAAGAAGCAAGCAGCGCGCTGGGCGTTGAATGGCGTTTAAACAGTGAAGTTGAAGCCATCGATGCCAGCGGCGTAACGCTGAAAAACGGAGAACGCATTGCCAGCGCCACTGTAGTGTGGACGGCAGGGGTAGAAGCTAACCCCCTCAGCCTGCAAATTGACGGGGAACGCGACACTCAGGGACGCCTTATCGTCACCGACACATTGCAGGTTCCTGCGCATCCGGAGGTTTACGCGACGGGTGATATGGCGCATGCCAAAACGGACGATGTGGGCAACACGGCGCTGATGACCTGCCAGCACGCGATCCAGTTGGGGAAATTCGCCGGACACAACGCGGCGGCCAGCCTGTTAAATGTGGAGCCGTATCCTTACCGTCAGGTGAACTACGTTACCTGTCTGGATTTGGGTAGCTGGGGCGCGGTATACACCGAGGGCTGGGACCAGCGCATTAAATCTGTGCGCGAGGAAGGCAAAAAGATCAAAGTTGCCATCACCAACGAACTGATTTACCCGCCAGCAGCAGACAAAGCGGTTGCTTTTGCCGCCGCTGACCCGCTGGCGAAATTCGTGTAGTCCACTCCAGCACCCGCGACCAGCGGGCAACACGTGGAATCAGGCCAGCGCTCCTGCGTTGGCCTGACGCTTTTTGGCACATAAATAACCATACATCAACAGAGAGGTCATCGCCGAGAAGGATAAGATCGCTGCCGGCAGCGTGACATAACTCCAGCTAAAGCCGAGCGTAATCATCATTCCACCGAAATACGCGCCAATTGCGCTGCCGAGGTTAAACGCCATTTGTCCGCCTGCGGCCCCCAGCATCTCGCCGCCTTTCGCATTTTGCAGCAGCAGAATTTGCAGCGGCGCAGAGAGCGCAAACAGCCCGGCGCAGCACACGAATCCCATTACCAGTGAAGCTGTTTTAAGCTCGCCAAAGGCGAACAACGCCAGCAGCGAAGCCACAATCACCAGGTCGGTGGTGGCAGCAATGCGCAGCGGGCTAAAGCGCGACGACAGCTTGCCGCTGAAGACATTTCCCAGCACCATTCCCAGCCCCATCAGCATCATGATCGCGGTCATCACGCCCTCGGAAAAGCCTGACACGTTGACCATAAACGGCTTCACGAAGCTAAACCAGGCAAACACCCCGGCATTGCCAAACATCGTAGCGGCAAAAATCAACCACGGTTCCGGTTTCTTCAGGAAATGGAATTGTTCTGTCAGCCGGGTAGTTGTCGTGTCGTGAATGTCTGGCACCCACAGCAGAACAGACAGGATCACCAGCGCGTCAAAGACCGCAATCAAAAAGAAGGTGTAACGCCAGTTAAATTCATGTCCCAGCCACGTCCCGAGTGGTACGCCAAGCAGGTTGGCAACGGTCATCCCGGCAATCATCCCGGCCACAGCGACCGTCACTTTACCCGGCGGTGCGATTTTTGACAGGATTATCGCCCCCACGCCGAAAATCGCGCCATGCGGAAAACCAGAGATTAAGCGCCCCGCCGCCAGCCCCACGTAGGAGTCAGAGAAGGTAAAGAGTGTGTTACCAACGACGCACATCGCCACCAGAAACAGCAGCGTTGTTTTCAGCGAAAATTTGCTGGAGAACAGCGCCACAATCGGCGCGCCGATCACCACGCCAAAAGCGTAAAACGAAATCATATTTCCGGCAGAGGGAATCGAAATGCCCGTATCATGGGCCAGTTCTGTCAGCACGCCCATGATGCCAAATTCAGCCATCCCCAGACCAAAGGTAGCCAGTGCTAACGAAAAAATTGTCTTTTTCATACCGCGACCACTGTTAAAAAATACGCAGCGTGCATTATTGATTAAACTTGTATGGTGAACCAGTTCAAATCAGCTTTCTGACACATTAATCCATTCATTCAGGCCGATTACACGCTTAGTACGGCCTCGATCCCGCGACCGGACCCATAGGGAGACCCGCCATGGTCAGTAAGAAGAAAACCCGTGTTGTTGATGATGTCGTTAAAAACGCGCCGCTCAAAACCAAAACGTACGAGCAAGAGCTGCGCCGCCTCCATGTTGAACTGGTTAAGCTCCAGCAATGGGTGGTCGCCAAAGGGTTAAAAGTCTGTATTGTTTTTGAAGGGCGAGACGGCGCCGGTAAAGGCGGCGTCATCAAAGCCATCACCGAACGCGTCAGCCCCCGGGTGTTTCGCGTTGTTGCGTTACCGGCCCCCACCGATAAAGAGAAAAGTCAGCTCTATTTTCAGCGTTACGTTCCTCATCTGCCCTCTGCCGGGGAAATCGTTATTTTTGACCGCAGCTGGTACAACCGCGCGGGGGTGGAAAAAGTAATGGGTTTCTGTACTGAAGAGCAGACCGAAAAATTTCTTGATGGAACGCCGGTAATGGAAAAAGCGATGGTCGATGCCGGGATCATATTGTTGAAATACTGGCTTGAAGTAACGCCAAAAGAGCAGGAACGCCGCCTGCGCGATCGCATTAATGATGGTCGCAAGATCTGGAAGCTTTCTCCAATGGACATAAAATCTTTTAATCTGTGGGATGAATATACCCTCGCCCGTGACGCGATGTTTAAAGCGACCGACACCGCCTGGGCGCCGTGGTTTGTGGCGCGCTCAGAAGATAAAAAACGGGTGCGGCTGAATATTATTTCGCATCTGCTTTCACAGATCCCCTATAAAGAAATTCACGTAGACAAAGTGGATTTACCGAAACGCAAGATCGGCAAAGTGAAGCCTACAAAATATCCCTTCCGGTATATTGCAGAGCGATTTTGATACGGGGAAGCAGGCCAGCACAAGCGCAGCGCCGCCGGACAATGCCGACGGCGCAAGGTTTACTTCAACCCTTCCGAACTCTCTTTTTGCGCTTCAAGACGCTCAACGTCGCGGTACCAGCGCGGATGGTGCTTCTGCGCCCAGCGGCGGCTCACCTTCCCTTCAATCATGCCTTTAATCGATCCTTTCACCCAGAAGGCCATATACATATGGATCAGAATGGCGTGGATCAGAATAATGGCCGAGGTCGCGTGGATCAGCAGCGCATAACGCACCACCTGAATTGGGAAATAGTGCGCAAAATACGGACGCCAGATAATCACTCCGGTCACCAGCAGCACGAAAATCATGCTCATGATGGTCCAGAACATCATCTTCTGTCCGGCGTTGTATTTCCCCACCTTCGCGACTTTATGCTCGTTGCCTTTCAGAACCTCAACAATCCCTTTTAGCCACGGAATATCCTGCTTGTCAGGGATGTTGTGATGAACAAAACGTACAAACATAAACATCAGCACCACGAAAATCAGCACGCCGAAGAACGGATGTAGAATGCGCCCCATCTGCGGTGTCCCGAAGGTTTCCGTGAGCCACTGTAGCGTCGGGAAGAAGAACGATATGCCGGATACCGCCACCAGGAAGAAGCAGATGACTACCGTCCAGTGACAGGCGCGATCGACAAATTTTGTGCGCACTATCATTTTCGACTTACTCATGATGCTCCTCCTCGTCGTCATCCACCTCTTTATTCGGCCCGATACCGATGTAGTGATAAATCAGCCCGGCAAAGGTGGCGATAAAGCCCGCCGCTGAAAGCGGTTTAAGCGCCCCTTTCCACAGGTTGATTGATGTATCGATCGCCGGATCTTTCGGCAGATTATGATACAGCTCCGGCTGGTCATTGTGGTGCAGAACATACATGACGTGCGTGCCGCCCACGCCCTGCGGGTTATAAATCCCGGCCTTGTCATAGCCGCGCGCTTTGAGCTTATCCACCCGCTGCTGCGCCACTTCCAGCATCTCTTTTTTGGTGCCGAAGTGGATCGCCCCGGTAGGACAGGTCTTCACGCAGGCAGGCTCCTGGCCGACGCTGACGCGATCGACGCACAGGGTGCATTTATAGACCCGGTTATCCTCTTTATTGAGGCGCGGGATATTAAACGGACAGCCTGCGATGCAGTAGCCGCAGCCGATGCAGTTATCCTGCTGGAAGTCGACGATCCCGTTGGCGTACTGAATGATTGCCCCGGCAGACGGGCACGCCTTCAGGCAGCCCGGATCTTCACAGTGCATACAGCCGTCTTTACGGATCAGCCACTCCAGCTTGCCGTTCTGGTCGGTTTCGCTAAAGCGCATCACCGTCCAGGACTTGGCGCTCAGATCAGCAGGATTGTCATAGACCCCTACGCAGTGCCCCACCTCGTCGCGGATATCGTTCCACTCCGAGCAGGCCACCTGGCAGGCCTTACAGCCCACGCAGGAAGAGACATCGATCAGCTTGGCGACTTCTGCCTTGTAGTCCCGCGCACGAGGCGCGGGCGTTATCGGGTTGGTCGCGGAGCGTTTAATAATGTCTTGTGTTTCCATCGCCATTTAATCGCTCCTTACGCTTTCTCGATGTTGACCAGAAACGCTTTATACTCCGGCGTTTGCGAGTTGGAATCGCCGACGTTTGGCGTCAGGGTATTGGCGATGTAGCCTTTCTGCGCTACCCCTTCAAAGCCCCAGTGCAGTGGTATGCCCACCGTTTCCACCTGCTGGCCGTGCACGTTCAGCGTTTGCAGACGACGGGTGACCACCGCCACCGCGCGAATAAAGCCGCGCTTGCTGCTGACCTTCACGCGATCGCCATTGGCAATGCCTTTCGCCTTCGCCAGGGTTTCGCTTATCTCCACAAACTGTTCCGGCTGCGCGATGGCGTTAAGCCGCGCGTGCTTGGTCCAGGTATGGAAATGCTCGGTCAGGCGGTAAGTAGTGCCGACATACGGGAACTTGTCTTTTTTACCTAAACGCAGCACGTCGTCTTCGTAGATGCGTACCACCGGGCTTGACACCACGTTCGGGTGCAACGGGTTAGTGCCGAGCGGCGTTTCCATCGGCTCGTAGTGTTCAGGGAACGGCCCTTCCGCCAGTTTGTCGATAGCAAACAGACGTCCCAGCCCTTCCGGCTGCATGATAAACGGCCCGGTGTTGCTACCCGGCGCGGCGGTGTTGAAGTCCGGGATATCGTTCCCCGTCCACTTCGTGCCGTTCCACTCGATCAGCATGCGTTTCGGATCCCACGGCTTACCGTTCACGTCTGCGGAGGCACGGTTGTACAGTACGCGGCGGTTTAACGGCCACGCCCATGCCCAGCCCAGGGTGTTACCCAGGCCTGACGGATCGGCGTTATCGCGGTTGGCCATCTGGTTACCCTGCTCAGTCCAGCTGCCGGTGTAGATCCAGCAGGACGAGGCGGTGGTACCGTCGTCACGCAACAGCGCGAAGCTATTGAGCAACTGGCCTTTCTTCGCCACCAGATTGCCGTTGGCATCGTACAGGTCGGCCAGCGCCACACCGTTGTTCTCTTTTGCCACCTCTTCGGACTCAGGATGATCCGGCTGCTTGTAGTTCCAGCTCATCTTCAGCAGCGGCTCAGCGCCTTTGCCGCCTTCTGTGCGGTACATCTCGCGCAGACGATGGTAAATCCCGGCCAGAATTTCGCCGTCATTACGCGCTTCACCCGGCGCATCCTGACCTTTCCAGTGCCACTGTAGCCAGCGGCCAGAGTTGGCAATAGAACCGTCCTCTTCCGCAAAGCAGGTCGATGGCAGGCGGAACACCTCCGTCTGAATGGATGCCGGATCGACATCGTTTGATTCACCGTGGTTCTGCCAGAACGTAGACGTTTCGGTGACCAGCGGATCGATAACCACCATGTACTTCAGCTTGCTCAGGCTGCGAACGACTTTGTTTTTATCCGGGAATGACGCCACCGGGTTAAAGCCCTGGCAGATATACCCCGTGACGTCGCCCTTATCCATCATATTGAAATACTTGATGACATCGTAAGCCTGGTCCCATTTCGGCAACCACTCAAAGCCCCAGTCATTCTCTTTCTGCGCCGCGTCGCCGTAGAACGATTTCATCAGACTGACGGCAAACTTCGGATAGTTACTCCAGTAGTTCACCTGGTCCGGACGCGTCGCTTTTGGCGTGTTGGCGTCAAGCCAGCTTTGCCAGTCGGTCTGCTTCTCGGACGGCAGGGTCAGGTAACCCGGCAGGCTGGTTGACAGCAGGCCGAGGTCGGTTAAGCCCTGAATGTTAGAGTGCCCGCGCAGGGCGTTCACGCCGCCACCGGCCATCCCCATGTTGCCGAGCAGCAGCTGGATCATCGCCATGGTGCGAATGTTCTGCGCGCCCACGGTATGCTGCGTCCAGCCCAGCGCGTACAGGAAAGTAGTGGTTCTGTCGGCGGCACTGGTGGAGGCCAGCACTTCACACACTTTCAGGAAGTCCGCTTTCGGCGTACCGCAGATGTTTTCCACCACGTCCGGCGTATAGCGGGAAACGTGCTGTTTCAGCAAGTTCCACACGCAGCGCGGATCGCTCAGGGTCTCATCGCGTTTCGCGTAGCCGTTTTCGTCGAACTGATAGTTCCAGGATGATTTATCGTACTGACGTTTCTCGGCGTCATAGCCGCTGAACAGACCATCTTCGAAAGCGAAATCTTCCCGCACCAGCAGGCTGGCATTGGTGTAATGCTTAACGTATTCCGCGTTAATCTTATTGTTTTCGATCAGGTACAACAGTACGCCGGAAAGGAACGTAATATCCGTACCGGAGCGGATCGGCGCATAGATATCAGCCACCGATGCCGTACGCGTAAAGCGTGGATCGACGACAATCAGCGTCGCATCGTTGTTGTTTTTCGCTTCCATCGCCCAGCGGAACCCCACCGGATGGGCTTCAGCGGCGTTACCGCCCATAACCACCACGACGTTTGCGTTTTTGATATCAACCCAGTGGTTGGTCATCGCACCGCGACCAAATGTTGGAGCAAGACTTGCTACCGTTGGTCCGTGTCAGACGCGCGCCTGGTTATCAACCGCCAGCATGCCGAGGGAGCGCACAAATTTTTGCGTCAGCATGCCGGTCTCATTACTTGCCGCAGAGGCACACAGCATCCCGGTGGAGGTCCAGCGGTTTACCGTGATGCCCTGCTCGTTCTTCTCAATAAAATTGGCGTCGCGATCCGCTTTCATCAGTTTTGCAATTCGGGAGAAAGCGTCGTCCCAGGAAATACGCTGCCATTTGTCAGACCCCGGCGCACGATATTCCGGGTAGCGCAGACGGTTTTCACTGTGGACGTAGTCCAGCAGCCCCGCCCCTTTCGGGCAAAGCGCCCCGCGGCTCACCGGATGGTCCGGGTCCCCTTCAATATGATAAATCGCTTCTTTGGCGTTCTTCGCGCCATCACCCAGGCTATACATTAATAGCCCACAACCCACGGAGCAGTATGTGCAGGTGTTACGGATCTCTTTCGCGCGCAGCAGTTTATAGTTGCGTGCCTGAGCCAGCGCCATTTTGGGAGCGAATCCCAGCATCGCGGCTGTTGTTCCGGCCATACCGCCCGCGCAGATTTTAAAAAATTGTCTGCGGCTGACGTCCATTGTTGTCCTCGTTATCTGATAAGACTTCGCGCGGCAAACTAACAGCAAAGCCCCTTTTTTTATTGCGTCAAATCAAGGTCGCTATACTTAGCCCCCCAAATAGTCACCGCTGGTACGATTTGCTACTCTTTTCGGGGTATCTACCCCGTAGAAAATTCGCCAGGTGTAGCGGATAGATGCTATAAGTTTTCCCTTTGATTTTTTGAAGACTGGCAGGGTAATGGACAGAAAAAGATCAACGCTGACAGGCCTGGCGGCCATATTGCTGTGGAGCACCATGGTGGGTCTCATCCGCAGCGTCAGTGAAGGACTGGGCCCGGTGGGCGGCGCGGCGATGATTTACACCGTCAGCGGGCTGCTGTGTCTGGTAACGGTGGGTTTTCCCGATCTTCGGCGTTTTTCCAGGCGCTATCTTCTTGCGGGCAGCATCCTGTTTGTCAGCTATGAGATGTGCCTGGCCCTGTCGCTGGGATATGCCGCGACGCGCTCACAGGCGATTGAAGTCGGTATGGTCAATTATCTGTGGCCAAGCCTGACGATTGCCTTCGCGATTTTGTTCAACGGGCAAAAATCCACCCTGTGGGTCATCCCTGGGCTTCTCATCTCGCTGTTGGGGGTGTGCTGGGTTTTAGGTGGCGAAAACGGTCTGCAACTGAATGACATCATGCAGAACGTCGTTTCAAGTCCGCTGAGTTATGGGCTGGCGTTTGCTGGCGCTTTTATCTGGGCCGCCTACTGCACCGTCACCAGCAAGTATGCCAAAGGGCAAAATGGCATTACCCTTTTCGTCCTGCTGACCGCCCTGAGCCTGTGGGTCAAATATGCCGTCAGCGATCAGCCCGAAATGGTGTTCAGCGTCCCGGTTGTGGTGAAGCTATTGATGTGTGGGGTTGCGCTTGGCTTTGGCTACGCCGCCTGGAATATCGGTATTCTTCACGGTAACGTCACGGTGCTTGCGGCTGTCTCTTATTTCACGCCCGTTCTTTCCGCCGCGCTGGCGGCTATTGTGCTGAGCTCTCCGCTTTCATTCTCATTCTGGCAAGGGGCATTGATGGTGTGCGCCGGATCGTTACTGTGCTGGTATGCCACGCGCAAATAGTATTTTTATTTTTTGCCGGGTACCCAATATGCCCGGCACAAAATTAACAATTATTTAATGTGTGATCACACCCTCGAATATAATTGGTAACATTCGAGACAACTAAAATTTCTGTATAGAATGCCCACGGATAGCCAGAGCCGTTGTGGAAGTTGACATAAACTGACAACACAGGTAATTAGTTCAGCGCCAATATTACCGCGCTATATAGCACGAAGTGCAATAGTTTATTTCTGAATATTTCACTTAGAAAACAGACACTGGCTCACCGAAAAATTCATAATCCGCTGTTTTAAAAGATGTTATCGCGCCCCACACGTTGATACTCTCTGTCAAATTCCTTTAATTCCCCAGAAAAACTAAAACGTCCGGAAATTACTTACAGCCATATTATCGTGCTTTGTTAATAATCAATTTATGTCTATATATTAACCTGATTGAGCGATTTAAGGGCAATTTACCCGATCAGGATCACACTAATTGAAATTATCTTTAATATTTTGAAACTTATTATTGAAAGCAGTCTACGGAATTTTAAAAATAGTCTGCCATTGACGATAAGCCTCGTTTAAAAATCGCTCAGATGGCTTAGGAAATACCCAAATAAAATTATAAGGATTATTTAAGATGAAACTTAAATTAGTTGCAGTGGCAGTAACTTCCATGTTGGCAGCTGGCGTTGTTAACGCGGCTGAAGTTTTTAACAAAGACGGTAACAAACTGGATCTGTACGGCAAAGTTACTGGTCTGCACTATTTTTCTGATGATGCTGGTAGCGACGGCGACAAAACGTATGTTCGTCTGGGCTTCAAAGGTGAAACTCAGATCAACGATCAGCTGACCGGATACGGCCAGTGGGAATATGAGTTCAAGGGCAATCGCTCCGAAGCTCAAGGTTCCGACGGCAACAAAACCCGTCTGGCGTACGCTGGTCTGAAATTCGATGAATTCGGTTCCTTCGACTACGGTCGTAACTACGGTGTGGCTTATGACATCGGCGCGTGGACTGACGTTCTGCCAGAGTTCGGTGGCGATACCTGGACGCAGACTGACGGCTTCATGACCGGCCGTACCACTGGCGTTGCAACCTACCGTAACACCGACTTCTTTGGTCTGGTTGACGGCCTGAACGTGGCTGCTCAGTACCAGGGTAAAAACGACCGTTCAGAGATCACCGAATCCAACGGTGACGGCTGGGGTCTCTCTTCTACCTATGAATTCGACGGCTTCGGTGTGGGTGCGACCTACGCGAAATCTGACCGTACCGACCGTCAGGTTCGTGCTGCAAGCGACCTGAACGCCGGTGGCGAAAACGCAGAAGTCTGGGCTGCTGGCCTGAAGTACGATGCGAACAACATCTACCTGGCAACCACCTACTCTGAAACCCGCAACATGACGGCGTTCGGTAACGGTCACGTTGCCAACAAAGCGCAGAACTTCGAAGTTGTGGCGCAGTACCAGTTCGACTTCGGTCTGCGTCCATCCATCGCTTACCTGAAATCCAAAGGTAAAGACATCGGTTCTTATGGCGACCAGGATCTGGTTGAATACGTTGACGTTGGCGCGAGCTACTACTTCAACAAAAACATGTCCACCTACGTTGATTACAAAATCAACCTCGTGGATGACAGCCAGTTCACCAAAGATGCCAAAGTGGCTACCGACAACATCGTGGCTGTAGGTCTGACCTACCAGTTCTAAGATCTGTTAGTTCAAAAGGCCAGCCCTCCCGGCTGGCCTTTTTTATTACTGCTGCCCTCCGACCTTCGCCAGACTAAACCAGATCCCGACCGCCAGAATCAGCAGCATGCCTCCCGCACTGCCCAGGGCCACGCTGTGCGAGGTGATGAACGCAGTTTTCGCCGCCGTCATCACCGGCTCGGCCAGTGACGGCGTCAGCTCCTGCGCCACCTTCATCGCTTCACCGATGGACGACGAGGCTTTATCGGTCAGCGACGCGCTCAGCCCCTGCGGCAGTACAATAGACGCCGAAAAGCTGCGGGTTAACAGCAAACCGAAAATGGCGATCCCCAGACCAGCGCCCAGCTCGTAGTACATGGTTTCGATCGCGCCTGCGGCGGCCGCTTTCTCTTTCGGCGCGGCAGCCATGATCGCTGACGTCGATGCCAGCAGTGCGCTGGCGGCACTGAAGCCCAACAGCACCATCAGGCTCCACGCCTGCCACTGTTGGGTGCTGAAATCAAGCATCGACAGGCCGATAAAACTGACTGCGCTTAGCCCCATGCCTCCGGCCGCGACAATGCGCAGCCCCAGACGCCCGACCAGCACGCCCGCGATCGGCCCGCTAAATCCGCTCGCCACCATCACCGGCAGCATAAATATCCCTGCTTCAAACGGCGTAAAACCATGCACGAACTGCAACTCCTGCGCCATCAGCAGTTCAAAGCCCACCAGCGCAATCATGGCGGTCATCGCCATGACCACGCCGCTTAAAATAATGCGATGGCAAAACAGACGCATGTCGATCATCGGTACGCGCGCGCGCAGCTGGATACGGACGAAGATAAACAGCATCACCGCCCCGGTAAGCAGCGTAATGGTCACCATCCACGGCGACAGCACCCCTTTCAGGGCGGTTTTGGCGCTATAGACCAGCAGTAAAATCGCCACAATCAGCATAATGGCATGGCTGATATTGAGCGGCTGCTCGGGCCGACCCTGCTGAGCAGGCACAAAGCGCGCAGCAAGCGAAACCACCATCAGCACGATCGGCACATTAATCAGGAAGACCGAACCCCAGTAAAAGTGCTCCAGCAGCATGCCGCCAATCAACGGGCCAAACGCCGCGCCGCCCGACCCAACGGCAGCCCAGACGCCGAGGGCGATATTACGGTGCCGCGCATCAATAAACAGCGTGCGGATCCCTGCAAGCGTAGCCGGAATAATCATCGCCGCGCCAATCGCCAGCGACGCGCGGGCGGCAATCAGCCAGCCCGCGGACGGCGCAAAAGCCGCCGCTAACGATGACAGGCCAAACAGCACGCTGCCGATCATCAGCAGGCGCTTAAAACCTATGCGATCGCCCAGCGCGCCCATCGGCAGCACCATCCCCGCCATCACCAGCGAGTAAATATCAATAATCCACAACAATTCGTTGCCGCTGGCACCCAGCGTCATACTCAATGTTGGCGCCGCCACGTGCAGCACCGTCGCGTCAATCGCCACCGGGATATATACCAGCACGATAATCACTAACGCTAACCACTGACGAAACATAAATTTCCTTTTCAGTTAAAAATTGGACACATGTCCAGATTGCGATCCTACGTAAAGTTGAACACTTGTCCAGCTCTTTGTTACACTCGTTTCGTTGCCATTGAGAGTGAGAAATTATGCGTTATCTGAGCAAGGACGAGCGGCGGGAAGAGATCCTCCAGGCCGCGATGCGCGTGGCGCTGACCGAAGGATTCGCTGCAATGACCGTGCGCCGCATCGCCACCGAAGCGGGCGTCGCCACCGGGCAGTTGCATCACCACTTTGCGTCGGCGGGCGAGCTTAAGTCGCTGGCGTTTGTCCGGCTAATCCGCGATTTGCTGGATGCTGAAATCGTTGGCGAAAACGCTGGCTGGCGCGAGCGCCTGCATGCCATGCTCGGCAGCGATGACGGCGGGTTTGAGCCCTACATTCGGCTGTGGCGAGAGGCGCAAATTCTCGCCAGCCGGGATAGCGATATTAAAGGCGCCTACGTTTTGACTATGGAGATGTGGCACCAGGAAACGGTTGCGATTATCAGGGCCGGGGCGGAGGCCAACGCCTTTACGCTTGCTGACCAGCCGGAAAATATCGCCTGGCGTTTAATTGGTCTGGTATGTGGCCTGGATGGCATATACGTATTAAATATGCCTGAAATGGACGACGCGGCCTTTAATAAGCATCTGGATAAACTTATCTCCCTCGAATTGTTTTAATACTCCCATCGGGGTATTAATTTCCGCAAAAAGTTACAATTAGTAACACATAAAGCGAACCCAGATTCCCATTCCAAACTCAGGGATTCGCTTTTTTATCTATCCTTTCAGATGTATCCCATAACATCCAATAATTCCTACAAGCTATCGGCAGGTATCTTTCTGTTTTTATTTAATTTTTTCTCTCCACTTGGGTAAGCAAGAGGGTGATATGTCACATCAAAGCGAGAAGAGTAACCAGCATCTGTTGAGTAACTGGAAACCGGAAAATGCGCAATTTTGGGAGAATAAAGGGAAACATATCGCACGAAGAAACCTGTGGATTTCCGTGGCGTGTTTGCTTCTCGCGTTTTGTGTCTGGATGTTGTTTAGCGCTATTGCGGTAAACCTTAATAAGGTCGGATTTAATTTCAGCACCGATCAGCTTTTTATGCTAACGGCATTACCTTCTCTCTCCGGCGCGATATTGCGTGTCCCCTACTCTTTTATGGTGCCGATATTTGGCGGGCGTTACTGGACCGTGTTAAGCACCGTTATCCTGGTCGTACCCTGTGTCTGGCTTGGGATCGCCATCCAGAATACCGCCACGCCTTACTGGGTCTTTATCATCATCGCACTGCTGTGCGGTTTTGCCGGCGCCAACTTCGCTTCCAGCATGGGAAACATCAGTTTCTTCTTCCCGAAAGCCAGACAGGGCAGCGCGCTGGGCATTAACGGCGGGCTGGGTAACCTGGGTGTGAGCGTGATGCAGCTGGTTGCGCCGCTGGTGATTTTCCTGCCGATGTTTACCTTTCTCGGCGTTCATGGCGTCCCCCAGGAGGATGGCTCGACGATGTGGCTGGCGAACGCGGCGTGGATCTGGGCGCCGCTGCTGATTCTGGCCACCCTTGCGGCGTTTTTTGGCATGAACGACATCGCCAGCTCGAAAGCATCCATTGCCAGCCAGCTTCCGGTACTTAAGCGCTTTCACCTTTGGCTGCTGAGCCTGCTTTATCTGGCAACCTTCGGCTCGTTTATCGGTTTCTCGGCAGGCTTTGCCATGCTGTCGAAAACCCAGTTTCCGGACGTAAATATCCTCCACCTCGCCTTCTTTGGTCCGCTGATTGGCGCCCTGGCGCGTTCGGCTGGCGGGATGATTTCAGACAGGCTGGGCGGCGTACGGGTGACGCTGATCAACTTCGTCTTTATGGCCATCTTTAGCGCCCTGATTTTCCTGACACTCCCCGGGTCTGGTTCAGGCAGTTTTATCGCCTTCTATCTGGTCTTTATGGGCCTGTTTCTGACCGCAGGCTTGGGCAGCGGCTCGACCTTCCAGATGATCGCGATTATCTTTCGCCAAATCACCCTCGACCGCGTAAAAAAACAGGGCGGGAGCGACGAACAGGCACAGCATGAAGCGGTGACCGAAACGGCTGCCGCGCTGGGCTTTATCTCTGCCATCGGTGCGGTAGGCGGGTTCTTTATTCCCAAAGCCTTTGGCACATCCCTGGCGATGACCGGATCCCCGGTGGGCGCCATGAAAGTCTTCCTCGTGTTTTACATCGTCTGCGTACTCGTCACCTGGCTGGTGTACGGCCGCAAATCCTCACAAAAATAATAACTACATCTTCGCCGGAGCGTGATGCCTCACCCTCCGGCCATGCTATCGAAGCAGGAGAAATGTCATGAGCAAACTGTTGGACCGCTTCCGTTACTTCAAAACAAAAGGCGACAGTTTCGCCGATGGGCACGGGCAGGTGTACCACACCAACCGCGACTGGGAGGACAGCTACCGTCAACGCTGGCAGTTCGATAAAATTGTGCGATCCACCCACGGCGTTAACTGCACCGGCTCCTGTAGCTGGAAGATTTATGTCAAAAATGGCCTGGTGACCTGGGAAACCCAGCAGACCGACTACCCGCGTACCCGCCCTGACCTGCCTAACCACGAACCACGCGGCTGCCCGCGCGGCGCAAGCTACTCCTGGTATCTCTACAGCGCCAACCGCCTGAAATACCCGCTGGTGCGCCGTCGGCTGATCGAACTCTGGCGCGAGGCGCTGGCGCAGCATACCGATCCGGTGCTGGCCTGGGACGCCATTCAGAACGATACGCAGAAAGCGCAGAGCTACAGGAAGGCGCGCGGTAAAGGCGGTTTTATCCGCTCAAACTGGAAAGAGCTTAACCAGCTGATTGCTGCCGCCAACGTCTGGACCATCAAAAACTACGGCCCGGATCGGGTAGCCGGTTTTTCCCCCATCCCGGCCATGTCGATGGTCTCTTATGCCGCCGGTACGCGCTATCTCTCCCTGCTCGGCGGCACCTGCCTGAGCTTCTATGACTGGTATTGCGATCTGCCTCCGGCGTCGCCGATGACCTGGGGCGAACAGACCGACGTGCCGGAATCGGCGGACTGGTACAACTCCAGCTATATCATTGCCTGGGGCTCGAACGTGCCGCAGACGCGCACCCCGGACGCCCACTTCTTTACCGAAGTGCGTTACAAAGGCACCAAGACCGTCGCCATTACGCCGGACTTCTCGGAGGTGGCAAAGCTCAGCGACGAATGGCTGGCCCCCAAACAGGGTACCGACAGCGCCCTTGCCATGGCGATGGGGCATGTGATCCTCAAAGAGTTCCATCTTGATAACCCGAGCGATTACTTCCTCAACTATTGCCGCCGCTACACCGACATGCCTATGCTGGTTCTGCTGGATGAACAGGCTGACGGTCGCGTGGTGCCGGGCCGCATGCTGCGTGCATCGGATCTGGCCGACGGGCTGGGTGAAACCAATAATCCGGAGTGGAAAACCATCGCCTTTGACGTGGCCGGAAATCTGGTGGCGCCGAATGGTTCCATCGGCTTCCGCTGGGGTGAAAAAGGCAAATGGAACCTGGAGTCGCTGGCCGCGGGACAGGAAACCGAGCTGACGCTTTCCCTGCTCATCACCCACGACAGCGTGGCAGACGTGGCCTTCCCTTACTTCGGGGGCAACGAGAACCCGCATTTCCGCAGCGTGAAGCAGGAGCCGGTGCTGACGCGCCGAGTACCGAGTAAAACCCTGACGCTGGCCGACGGCAGCCAGAGACGCGTGGTTAGCGTGTACGATCTGGTGCTCGCAAACTACGGCCTCGATCGCGGTCTGGAAGACAGTAACGCGGCGACAAACTACGCCGAGATAAAAGCCTACACCCCGGCCTGGGGCGAACAAATTACCGGCGTCCCCGCTTATCTGATAGAAAAAATCGCCCGTGAATTTGCCGACACGGCGCATAAGACCCACGGACGGTCGATGATCATTCTCGGGGCCGGTGTGAACCACTGGTACCACATGGACATGAACTACCGCGGGATGATTAACATGCTGGTCTTCTGCGGCTGCGTCGGGCAGAGCGGCGGCGGCTGGTCGCACTATGTCGGCCAGGAAAAGCTGCGCCCGCAAACCGGCTGGCTGCCGCTGGCCTTCGCGCTGGACTGGAACCGTCCGCCGCGCCAGATGAACAGCACATCGTACTTTTACAACCACGCCAGCCAGTGGCGCTATGAGAAGCTCACCGCAAGGGAGTTGCTTTCTCCCCTTGCAGACGCATCGAAGTTTACCGGTCACCTGATTGATTTCAACGTCCGCGCCGAGCGTATGGGCTGGCTCCCTTCCGCGCCGCAGCTCAACCTCAACCCGCTGCACGTTAAAGCTCGCGCCAACGCCGCCGGGATGTCGCCGCAGGATTACACCGTGCAGGCGTTAAAATCGGGTGATATTCGCTTCGCCTGCGAACAGCCGGACAACGGCAAGAACCACCCGCGCAACCTGTTCGTCTGGCGTTCTAACCTGCTCGGTTCGTCCGGGAAAGGCCATGAATACATGCTGAAATACCTGCTTGGCACCGAGAGCGGTATTCAGGGTGAGGATTTAGGTTCAACGGACGACGTGAAGCCTGAGGAAGTAGAATGGCAAACCGCCGCCATTGAGGGCAAGCTGGATCTGCTGGTGACGCTTGATTTCCGTATGTCCAGCACCTGCCTGTTCTCGGATATCGTCCTGCCCACCGCCACCTGGTATGAAAAAGACGATATGAATACCTCGGACATGCATCCGTTTATTCACCCGCTCTCCGCCGCCGTTGACCCGGCGTGGGAGTCCCGCAGCGACTGGGAGATTTACAAGGGCATCGCCAAAGTCTTCTCTGAAGTGTGCGTCGGGCATCTTGGCACCGAAACTGACGTGGTGCTACAGCCGCTACAGCATGACTCCCCGGGGGAGCTGTCGCAGCCTTTTGATATTCTGGACTGGCGCAAAGGCGAGTGCGATCTGATCCCCGGCAAAACCGCGCCAAACATTGCAGTCGTCGAGCGCAACTATCCGGAAACCTACGAGCGCTTTACGGCGCTTGGCCCGCTGCTGGACACGCTCGGCAACGGCGGAAAAGGCATATCGTGGAACACCCAGAATGAGGTCGATTTCCTCGGCAAGCTCAACTACGTCAAGCCCGACGGCCCGGCGAAAGGCCGTCCGCGCATCGAGACCGCCATTGATGCTTCAGAGGTGATCCTCGCCCTTGCCCCGGAAACTAACGGTCAGGTCGCGGTCAAAGCCTGGGAAGCCCTCGGCGAACTGACCGGGCGCGATCACACCCATCTGGCGCTGAACAAAGAAGACGAGAAAATCCGCTTCCGCGATATTCAGGCGCAGCCGCGCAAAATTATCTCCAGCCCAACGTGGTCCGGCCTTGAGAGCGAGCACGTGTCGTATAACGCAGGCTATACCAACGTTCACGAGCTGATCCCGTGGCGCACGATTTCCGGCCGCCAGCAGCTGTATCAGGATCATGCCTGGATGCGCGCCTTCGGTGAAAGTCTGGTGGCCTATCGTCCACCGATTGATACCCGCAGCGTCACCCATATGCGCGAGATCCCGCCGAACGGCTTCCCTGAAAAAGCGCTTAACTTTCTGACGCCGCACCAGAAATGGGGCATTCATTCCACCTACAGCGAAAACCTGCTGATGCAGACCCTGTCGCGCGGCGGGCCCATCGTCTGGATCAGCGAAACCGACGCGCGCGAGCTGGGCATTGAGGACAACGACTGGATTGAAGCCTTCAACGCCAACGGCGCCCTCACCGCCCGCGCGGTGGTCAGCCAGCGCGTGCCGCCGGGCATGACCATGATGTACCACGCTCAGGAGCGAATCCTGAACATTCCGGGTTCAGAAGTAACCGGACGGCGCGGCGGGATCCACAACTCGGTTACCCGTGTCTGCCCGAAACCGACCCACATGATCGGCGGCTACGCGCAGCTGGCGTACAGCTTCAACTATTACGGCACCGTCGGCTCGAACCGCGACGAGTTCATCATGATCCGCAAAATGAAAAACATTAACTGGCTGGACGGCGAAGGTCGGGATCAAGTACAGGAGGCGAAAAAATGAAAATACGCTCACAGGTTGGCATGGTACTGAATCTCGATAAATGCATTGGCTGCCACACCTGCTCGGTCACCTGTAAGAACGTCTGGACCGGGCGCGAAGGGATGGAGTACGCGTGGTTTAATAACGTCGAAACCAAACCCGGCATCGGCTATCCGAAAAACTGGGAAGATCAGGATGAGTGGCAAGGCGGCTGGATCCGCGGTATTCACGGCAAGCTGACCCCACGCCTCGGCGGGAAAATGGGCGTCCTGTCGAAAATTTTCGCCAACCCCGTGTTGCCGCAGATTGACGATTACTATGAACCTTTCACCTTCGATTACCAGGATCTGCACCGCGCCCCGGAGGGGGATCACCTCCCTACCGCCCGCCCACGTTCGCTGATCGACGGTAAGCGGATGGATAAGATCGTCTGGGGACCAAACTGGGAGGAGCTGCTGGGCGGCGAGTTCGAAAAACGCGCCCGCGATCGAAATTTTCAGAAGATCCAGAAAGAGATGTACGGCCAGTTCGAAAACACCTTCATGATGTACCTGCCGCGCCTGTGCGAGCACTGCCTGAACCCGAGCTGCGTCGCCACCTGCCCGAGCGGTGCGATTTACAAACGCGAAGAGGACGGCATTGTGCTGATCGACCAGGACAAATGCCGCGGCTGGCGTCTGTGCATTAGCGGCTGTCCGTACAAAAAAATCTACTTCAACTGGAAAAGCGGCAAGTCAGAGAAGTGCATCTTCTGCTATCCGCGCATCGAGTCCGGCCAGCCGACTGTCTGCTCGGAAACCTGCGTCGGACGCATCCGCTATCTCGGGGTGCTGCTGTATGACGCAGACCGCATTGAAGAGGCGGCCAGCACCGAGCATGAAACCGATCTGTATGAGCGCCAGTGCGACGTGTTCCTTAACCCGAACGATCCGGCGGTGATTGAAGAAGCCCTGAAGCAGGGCATCCCGCAGAACGTCATCGACGCAGCGCAGCGTTCCCCGGTTTACAAAATGGCGATGGACTGGAAGCTCGCCCTGCCGCTACACCCGGAATACCGCACCCTGCCGATGGTCTGGTATGTGCCGCCGCTGTCACCGATTCAGTCCTACGCGGACGCGGGTGGTCTGCCGCAGAGCGACGGCGTACTGCCTGCGGTAGAAAGCCTGCGCATCCCGGTGCAGTACCTGGCAAATATGCTCAGCGCGGGCGATACCGGCCCGGTGCTGCGCGCCCTGAAGCGCATGATGGCAATGCGTCACTACAAGCGCTCCCAGACCGTGGAAGGCGTGACCGATACCCGCGCCATTGAAGAGGTCGGCCTGACCGAAGCGCAGGTTGAAGAGATGTACCGCTATCTGGCGATTGCCAACTACGAAGACCGCTTCGTGATCCCCACCAGCCACCGCGAAATGGCACGCGACGCTTTCCCGGAGAAAAACGGCTGCGGCTTCACCTTCGGCGACGGCTGTCACGGCTCCGACACAAAATTCAACCTCTTCAACAGCAGCCGCATCGACGCGATCAACATCACCGAAGTGCGCGATCACGGGGAGGGAGAGTAATGCAAATCCTCAAAATCATCGCGCTGCTCATTGAGTATCCCGATGAGCTGCTGTGGGAAAACCGTGACGAAGCGCTTTCCCTGGTGGAACAGGATGCGCCCATGCTGCTGCCGTTTGCGCAGCAGCACCTGAGCGCCCCGCTGCTGGATAAGCAGGCCGAATGGTGTGAAGTCTTCGAGCGGGGACGCGCAACGTCGCTGCTGCTGTTCGAGCACGTTCACGCCGAGTCGCGCGATCGCGGTCAGGCGATGGTCGACCTGATGAGCCAGTATGAGAAAGCCGGGCTGGAGCTGGATTGCCGCGAGCTGCCGGACTATCTGCCGCTCTATCTGGAATATCTCAGTATCGTCAGCGACGACGAGGCACGTGAAGGGCTGCAAAACGTCGCGCCTATACTGGCGCTGATTGGAGGCCGCCTGAAACAGCGCGAGGTCGCGCATTACCAGCTGTTTGACGCCCTGCTGTCGCTGGCGGAAACACGGCTTTCCAGCGACAGCGTGGCGAAACAGGTATCCGGTGAAAAACGGGATGATACCCGTCAGGCGCTGGACGCCGTGTGGGAAGAGGAACAGGTCAAGTTTATCGAAGACAACGCCACATCGTGCGACAGTTCGCCGATGCAGCAATATCAACGACGCTTTAGCCAGGACGTCGCGCCGCAGTACGTGGACGTCAGCGCCGGAGGCCCAAAATGACTCATTACCTGAACGTGTTTTTCTATGACATTTATCCGTACATCTGCGCCACCGTCTTTTTCCTTGGCAGCTGGCTGCGCTACGACTACGGGCAGTACACCTGGCGCGCCTCGTCGAGCCAGATGCTCAGCAAGCGCGGGATGAACTGGGCTTCGAACCTGTTTCATATCGGCATTCTGGGGATCTTCTTCGGGCACCTGTTCGGCATGTTAACCCCGCACTGGATGTACGCCTGGTTTTTACCCATCGCGGTTAAACAGCAGTTAGCCATGATTGCGGGGGGCATTTGCGGGGTGCTAACGCTGATTGGCGGCTCTATGCTGCTGATCCGCCGCCTGTTCAACCAGCGGGTACGTGCCACGTCCACCACGCCGGATATTATCATCATGAGTATCCTGCTGCTTCAGTGCATCCTTGGGCTGTCGACCATTCCTTTCTCCGCCCAGTATCCTGACGGAAGCGAGATGATGAAGCTGGTCGGCTGGGCGCAGGGGATCGTGACGTTCAAGGGAGGCTCGTCGGAAATGCTGAGCGGCGTCGCGCCGATCTTCCGCGTGCATCTGGTGCTGGGGATGACGATCTTCCTTATCTTCCCGTTCACCCGCCTGGTGCACGTGTGGAGCGCGCCGTTTGAGTATTTTACCCGTCGCTATCAGGTTGTGAGATCGCGCCGTTAATTTTGTCGGGTGGCGGCTACGCCTTATTCCACCTACGTTCACACTCCCGTAGGCCCGGTAAGGCGTAGCCGCCACCGGGCTATTTCCCCGCCTGCGGATGCGTATCAAACCCCGCCATCACGGCCGTCAGCTCTGCCAGGGTAAAGCCGTGCTTCGGGTCATCAACGCCCAGGCCAAACCGCGCCTGCATCAGCTGATACAGCGCCTCCGCATCCGGCAAATGGATCTGCTCTTCCACATGACCGTTCTGCCAGTGGGTAAAATTAAAGTTGGTCAGCGTTAGCTTGCCCCCGTCCGGCAGGTGGCGACACATCAGCAGGTGATGACGGAAATGGGACTGCGGCCAGTGCGCCGACCAGAAGTTTCCCATCACGTAATCGTTGAAGTACTGGGTCGCCAGGTCAAAATGGTACATCGACTGCCAGTGGTCGTGATGGCGGAATTGCAGTATCCAGTCGTTACCCTCGCTCAGCAAACGATAACGCCCGTGCGGGGTTTCCTGTTCCTCGTTGGCGATCAAACGAATCGGCGCCGTCAGCGTTTGTCCGCCAAATCCCACATCGGCGATCCAGCGCTCGCCGTTCAGCTCAACCAGCAGCAACCGGTGCGTACGCGGCGGCATCTGCGACGGATTGGCCAGCACAACCCGCCCCAGCACGCTGCGCACCGTAAACCCGACTTCGCGCAATACCCGCTCAAACAAGCCGTTTTGCTCGAAGCAATACCCCCCTCGACGTGCGGTGACCAGTTTATCCACCAGGCACCCGTCGTCCAGATGGATTTCCCGCGGCAAAACGACGTCGATATTTTCGAAGGGGATCGCGCAGTTATGGTGTAAATGCAGCCCCCGCAGGGTATCGATATTAACCTGTACGGGCTGCTGCCAGCCCGTGCGGGCAAAATAAGCACTCAGAAATGGGGACATGATTTGCTCCAGGAGGTGATATCCCCTGTTTATAAACTATTTTCCCTTTTGCATATGCGTAAAAGTGCTTTTTCGTCATACTCATCGTGTACACGAGGAGATCCTATGAGCCACTTTCGCCCTGTTGAATTACGTCACGCCAGCCGCCTTCTGAATCACGGTCCAACCGTGCTCATCACCAGCCGGGATGAGACCATCGATCGTCGCAATGTCATGGCCGCCGCATGGTCTATGCCGGTGGAATTTGAACCCCCGCGTATCGCGATTGTGGTAGACAAAAGCGCGTGGTCACGGGAGTTGATCGAACGCAGCGGGAAATTCGGCATTGTGATCCCCGGCGTGGCGGCAGCCAACTGGACCTGGGCGGTCGGCAGCGTCAGCGGGCGCGACGAGGATAAATTTAACTGCTACGGGATCCCGGTTATTTATGGCCCTGAGCTTGACCTGCCGGTTATAGAAGAGAAATGTCTGGCTTGGATGGAGTGCCGGTTATTACCTGTCACCTCTGCGGCAGAGAAATATGACACTCTGTTTGGCGAAGTGGTTTCCGCCGCGGCGGATGAACGCGCATTTGTCGCCGGACGCTGGCAGTTTGACGGGGATAAGCTGAATACGCTGCATCATCTGGGAGCGGGTACGTTTGTCGCGAGCGGGAAAATGGTGAAGGCGCTGGAATGATATTTTAATTATACCCATATGAATTATATAAAATTTCTATGGCATTTTATGTTTATCATGACGATGTTAAACGGAGGATATTTCAGAAGCTGTTGTATAAACAATCTTTCGTAAAGGAAATATCCATGTCATGGAACAAAGATGGCGCAATATCATATGCGAAATCACACGCGCAGCCCAGCAGCACGGGTAATTGTGCTCGTTACGTAACAGAAGCGATCAGAGCGGGTGGTCGATTAAAACTCCCCAACACGCGTCTGGCAAAAGATATGGGGCGCACATTAGTCAATGCAGGCTTTCACCTGGTATATGATCAACCCCATGCTGGTGACGTCGCAGTTATCCAAAATATAGTTGGTCATGATAGCGGTCACGTTTGTATATACGATGGTCAACAGTGGATCAGCGATTTTGTGCAACGCACCATGTATCCTGGGCAGGCTTACCGCAACATACAACCTCATTACGAACTGTTCAGGCATGATTAATGAAACCACTCTACTTTTTACTTTTCGCCCTGTCTCCGCTCGCGGCCGCAGAAAATATTTATGCACCGGGTCAGGCGGCACTTAAATTCAATCAATGGTATATAGCGCAGTTAGATCAGAACAAACCACCCGTACTCAATCCAGACATTATGAACGAGTACGTAGCCTCAGGGACCATTGCAGCAATTAAAGAAATGTACTCTGGCGACAGTAACGATAAAGATATGCCCGATGCGGATATGTTTATCAAAGCGCAGGACTGGGATGATGACTGGAATCAGATAACCGTCTTACATTCTGATTTTGACGCCGTATGCACAAACGTCTATGTCGCATTTGGTAAGAAGCAAGATCATGTTATTGCAGATTGTCTCGTTGAAGAGCAAGGAAAATGGAAAGTGCGATCGGCGACGCTAATTAAGTAACAGGCATAAACTCCCTGTCGCGATAATAAAGACACATGGTAGCCAAATGACTACCATGTGCAATTAATTAACTCTTCACACGCTTCGCAATAATCTCATCCGCCACATTCCGCGGAGCTTCCGCAAAATGATGGAATTCCATCGTATACGTCGCGCGCCCCTGGGACATCGAGCGCAGCGTGGTGGCATAACCAAACATCTCAGCCAGCGGGACGTCAGCGCGAATAATCTGGCTGCCGTACTGCTCTGCCATCCCCTGCACCAGGCCGCGACGGGAGGAGAGATCGCCCATAATGTTCCCGGCATACTCTTCCGGCGTTTCCACCTCAACGTGCATGACCGGCTCAAGAATAACCGGGTCCGCCCGCCGTGCGCCCTCTTTGAAGCCGAGGATCGCCGCCATGCGGAAGGCCATCTCCGAGGAGTCAACGTCATGGTAAGAACCAAACGTCAGGGTCGCTTTCACATCCACCACCGGATAGCCCGCCAGCACACCCGTATTCATGGCTTCTCGCAACCCTTTTTCCACCGACGGGATGTACTCCCGCGGCACCACCCCGCCTTTGGTGGCATCTTCAAACACAAAACCACTCCCGGCTGCTAACGGCTCAAGGCTCAGGACCACATGACCGTACTGCCCTTTCCCGCCGGACTGTCGGACAAATTTACCTTCTATATCTTTCACCGCTTTACGCAGGGTTTCACGGTAGGTGACCTGCGGACGACCAATGTTCGCCTCAACGCCAAACTCGCGCTTCATGCGGTCGACGATGATCTCCAGATGCAGCTCGCCCATCCCGGAGATAATCGTCTGACCGGACTCTTCGTCCGTGTGCAGGCGGAACGACGGATCTTCCGCCGCCAGGCGCTGTAGAGCGATCCCCATTTTCTCCTGATCGGCCTTGGTTTTCGGCTCAATCGCCAGCGAGATCACCGGGTCCGGGAACTCCATGCGCTCAAGCGTAATGACGGCGTTCGGATCGGTGAGCGTGTCGCCGGTGGTTACGTCTTTCAGCCCCACGCAGGCCGCGATATCCCCGGCGCGCAGTTCGTCCACCTCGTGGCGATCGTTGGCATGCATCAGTACGATTCGCCCGATGCGCTCTTTCTTCCCTTTCACCGGGTTATACACCGCGTCGCCTTTACGCAGCACGCCAGAGTAGACGCGGATAAAGGTTAGCTGCCCGACGTACGGATCGCTCATCAGCTTGAACGCCAGCGCCGAGAACGGCTCATCATCGCTCGGGTGGCGCTCGGCGTGCTGTCCGTCTTCGTCTACCCCATCAATAGCGGGCACGTCCAGTGGAGACGGCATCAATTCAATCACCGCGTCGAGCATGCGCTGCACGCCCTTGTTCTTGAAAGCGCTGCCGCACAGCATGGGCTGTATTTCACCGGACATAGTCCGGATCCGCAGTCCTTTGATGATTTCCGCTTCATCCAGTTCGCCCGTCTCAAGATACTTATCCATAAGCTCATCGCTGGCTTCTGCCGCAGACGAGACCATTTTTTCTCGCCACGTCTGGGCGGTACTCAGCAGATAGTCAGGCACCGGCGCGTAGCTAAATGCCATGCCCTGCGTCGCATCGTCCCACAGAATGGTGCGCATCTTGATGAGATCCACCACGCCGGTGAAGTGTTCTTCTGCCCCCACGGGGATCACAATCGGGACAGGATTGGCTTTCAGCCGCTCCTGCATCATCCGCACCACGCGGAAGAAATCTGCGCCCGGGCGGTCCATTTTGTTGACGAATGCCAGACGCGGAACATGATATTTATTCGCCTGACGCCAGACGGTTTCCGACTGCGGCTGCACGCCACCGACGGAGTCATAGACCATTACCGCGCCGTCGAGCACACGCATGGAACGTTCCACCTCAATGGTGAAATCCACGTGCCCGGGGGTGTCGATAATATTGATGCGGTGCGGTTCAAAGCCTCTGTCCATACCAGGCCAGAAACAGCTTACCGCCGCCGACGTAATGGTGATCCCGCGCTCCTGCTCCTGCGCCATCCAGTCGGTGGTTGCCGCGCCATCGTGTACTTCACCCAGCTTGTGGCTCATCCCGGTGTAAAACAGGATGCGCTCAGTGGTGGTTGTTTTGCCGGCATCGATATGCGCGGAGATACCGATGTTGCGATAACGTTCGAGTGGAATGGGTCGGGGCATGATATTTCCTTAAGTCTTCAAGACTGGTTTGTGACGACCGGGATGGTCGCGTATACGTTCGTTTGTTATAATAGTCCTATTGTACGAGTATTATCGAACTATTTTTTAACGGTTGACCTATTGTTGATATAGCTCAATCTCACGCGAGACGCAGGAAAACGATGATCCCAAACCACCCGGAACCTGAACAAATAGTGTTGGAAAATGTGCTGTTCGCCCTCGGCAACCCGCTGCGATTAGCGATTATTCGCAGGCTGGCCGACGGCAGCGAACTGAGCTGTAACGCGCTGCGCCCGGAAGAGGTGGTGAAATCCACTATGACTCACCACTGGCGCGTGCTGCGCGACAGCGGCGTGATCTGGCAGCGCCCGCAGGGGCGCGAGAATATGATTTCACTGAGAAGAGAGGATCTGGACGCCCGCTTTCCGGGACTGCTGGCGATCCTGCTCCAGGCTAAGTAGCGGCAGCGTCCTCAAGACGATAAACCGGAATGCGCCGTGTTGTTCCGGTAAGGGTGTCGAACACCTCCGTATTGGACGTCACTATTCTCATCCCGGTCTTCCTTAACCGCTGCACGTCGGCGGCTATGCGCTGGAGGCCAAACCAGAAAAGCCCGTCAAGCGCGGTGACCGCAAGCCCCTGTTCCAGCGCCAGCTGGAGGCGCTCGCGGGGGGCTTTCACCTGCTGAGCGATTTGCCGGTAAGGCACTTCCGAACCGCCGGAGGCATCGATCCGCTGAATACGGGTCTTCAGGTGGTAGGTAAATTCATCTGGAATGCCGTTCAAATCCTGTTTAAGGCTGTAAACGCAGCCAAACCGCTTGCCGTTGAACAGGACATTTTTTTGACTGAGCTGGAACTCATTTCTGATGCCATCAATCAGCTGCGGTGCACGGGTAAGAAGTAACCGGAAGGGAAGCTCAAAGCTGGTCACATAATCCACGTTAAGCAGCGCGAGACGCAGCCGCTCTTCTGCCCCGGATTTCTGGTCATGACACTCGCGCATCACCTCGGCCCACTGGCGCGTCAGCCGTTCCGGCTCGCCGGCTTCGGTGAGGAGGTATTTTTCTAGATGATAATCGACTCTTCCGGTCATGTGGGGCATCCCGTCAATGTGGATGCGGTAATTCTATCCAGCGCGGCAGGATTTATAAAGGGCGGAGCGCACCGGCATCCGCCCTGACCGACTACTGCTGGATACTCGACCGGTCCGAAATATCGCTGGCAGATAAGGTTCTTGCAGTAGACGCGACCTGTTTTTTGCGTTTATACCG
Organism: Enterobacter cloacae complex sp. IR5401; assembly: GCF_049238425.1. NCBI lineage: Bacteria > Pseudomonadati > Pseudomonadota > Gammaproteobacteria > Enterobacterales > Enterobacteriaceae > Enterobacter > Enterobacter cloacae complex sp. IR5401. The sequence goes on from NZ_JBMKHN010000004.1 coordinate 281,655, forward strand.
GTCCGGCTGGCCTTCAGGGCGGGTTTTGAACCGGCGATGCAGCCACATATATTGCTCAGGCGCCATCATCACGGCGCGCTCAATCGCTCTGTTCATTTGCGTGGCCACCGACGCTTTATCGCCTCCCTGCAACGTATCGCTGATATCTTCCAGAATAAGCAGTTCATATCCTGTGCCATCTGCTTTTCGGCGCGGTACAAACGGGATCACGGCCGGTCTGGCACTTTTCACCAGCATGTAGCTCCCGGCAGTTGTCGCGGCGTCCGGGACGGCAAAAAACGGCACAAACACGCTATTCGTTTTGCCATAGTCGTGGTCCGGGGCATACCACAGGATCTCGTTTTGCTTCAGTGCGCGGATCATGCCCTTCAGGTCATAGCGGTCAAGCATGGTTTTATTGGAACGCAGACGACCGCGCGTTTGCAGCCAGTCGAGCAACGCATTATTGTTGGGACGATACACACCAATACCCGCGTTGAGCATGCCAAAGATGCGTGCGCCTAATTCCAGCGTGAGAAAATGCATGCCAATGAGCACCACGCCCCTACCTTGCGCCCGCGCCTGTTCCATATGTTCGTAGCCGGTCACGCTGAAGTGTTTCCGCACGCGCCAGTTAGGCCAGAACCACGCTATCCCGGTTTCGATGACGCCCATTCCAACCGATTCAAAATTACGCTCAAGTAAACGCTCGCGCTCGTCCTCTTTCATATCAGGAAAGCAAAGCTCAAGATTTCGTCTGGCGATCTCCACGCGGCGTGGAAGCAGGCGCATAGCCAGACGCCCAAGCCTGTGACCTGTTTTCAACAGCAGCGGGTACGGAAGCTGAACCGTGCACCAGAGCGCGGCAATGCCTGCCCAGCTGAGCCAGTAACGAGGATGAATAAAGGCGAGTGAAAACTGAGGTAATTTTGTCATGGAAAAATTATCCTTTTACTAATTTATACTTAATCTGGTGCAGTTGCAGTGCTTACCTGCTGATTTAACGAATATTGTTCGGAAGGATGAATTGTAGCGGAATCGTTATGGTTTTTATTATCGATTTTTGCGAAAGGGAATAAAAATGGGGATCGCCGGGTGATATTGCACCACCCGGCAGGCAAGTTACATCGAATAGCCGGGCTTCTTAATCAGTTCATCCAGTTTCGGGCCGATCTCGGTATCCCAGACCTGCACCTTCCAGTCAGCTTCCTGAATCTCCTGAAGCGCCACGGAGATTGAGCGATCTTTGCTGTTCAGATGACGGGCGATCGCTTCGGCGATATCCGCCGCCAGGGCCGTTTTTTGTTCGTCAGTCAGATCGCGTGGAAAACATTTGATATCAACATGTGGCATGGGCAGGGCTCCTTTTATAGGTGAGCGTTCCACGTTATCAGATTATATCGTTAGCTTTTAGCACCTTGTGCAGTTCCGGCAGCGCGCAGACGGCATCCGCGACGGCGGTAATATTAGGCGTGTTGGTGGCAAACCACTCATGGCGTGGACCCCAGGTACGCGCAACGGCAATATAGACGTCAAGCAGCGTCAGCTGTTTGCCAAACGCAAACGGCGAGGCGCTGAGCTGGCTGTCGAACCACAGATAAAGCGATTTTCGGTACTCAATGCAGTTTTTCTTCAACTGTTCCGGGGCATCAGGCACCCAGCGTTCCGGGTAATCTGCATACGTAAAGGTGGGATAGACGTTCGCCACAAACCAGATGAGCAGACGCTGAAACTGCTGGCGCTCGGCCTGCCCAACGGGCGGCGCGAGGTCGGGACGTCTGTCGAGCACCATCAGGGCGATCGCCGCGGTTTCCGTCACGATCGCCCCGTTTTCCAGCTCCAGCGTCGGCACCTGGCACAGCGGGTTCAGTTTCAACAGCAATTCGCGCTGCGGGCCGGGCTGGTCAAACCCGTCCACGTTGACGAACTGATACGGGATGTCTGCCAGAGTCAGCATCACTTCACTGATTGCCGATCCCCAGCCAGGTACGCCATAGAGTTTGATCATGTTGCCCCCTCAGGGATGAAAACCCTAAGTGTATACCCGTCATACTTCAAGTTGCAGGTGCGTTGGCTGCATTCACTCACCCCAGTCACGTACTTATGTACGCTCCCGGGGATTCGTTCCCTTGCCGCCTTCCTGCAACTCGAATTATTTAGGGTATAGAGCACCATTAGTAGGTTATCCCGGGCGGATTAACGTCTGAAGACGTCACCGCTTCGCCCGCTTCCCCCCAGCGCGCCAGCACCTTTTGATACTCCCCGCGCTTAATCGCACCGTCCAGCGCAGCCTGCAACGCATACACCAGCCCATTACCTTTTTTGGTTGTGGTGGCGACATAGGCTTTCTTCGGGCCTAAACCCACGACGCGGGTTTTGCCGGTTAACGCGGCTTTATAGGCCGAAACGGACTGCGGTCCAAAGAACACATCCGCCCTGCCGGACTGAATATAAAGATTGCCTGAGGCGTCGTCGGTCAGGTAAACCGGCAACGCAGGCTTGCGCCCGGCCTTTTTATTCTCTTCGTTCCAGCCCAGCAGAATACGCTCCTGATTGGTGCCAGACCCGACAATCACCTTTTTCCCGGCCAGATCTTTCGCACTGGTGATCGACTGTACGTTGCTGGTGGATTTCACCGAGAAGGCCAGGGAATCGACGCGATAGGTCGCAAAATCGAACTTCTCCTTACGTTGCTCGGTGACGGCGATATTCACCAACGCCACGTCATAGCGCCCGGAAGTGATCCCCAGCGGCCAGTCTTCCCACGCCGTTGGCACCAGCTTCAGCTTCAGCCCCAGACTGCCCGCCAGCAACCGGGCGATATCCGGGTCGCTGCCAATACGGGTGCGGTTATCACTGGCCAGCAGCGCAAGCGGCGGAGAATTCAGGGCTGAAATCGCCACCGTGAGGGTACCCGGCTCAACAAATTTATAGTTCGCCGGGATTTTCGCCACTGCCTGTTGATCAACCGTCACCGGCAGCGGCTGTTCGTTGGCCTTTAAATCAATGCTGGCGTGGCTCGCCGTCGTGAAGACCAGCCCCGCCAGGAGTCCATATTTCATCTGCGCTCCTTACAGCACTTTTGAGAGGAACTGGCGCGTTCGCGGATGAGACGGTCGGTTTAAAACGTCATCGCTGCTGCCCTGCTCCACAATTTTACCGTCGACCATAAATACCACCTGGTCCGCCACTTCCCGGGCAAAGCCGATCTCATGGGTGACCACCACCAGCGTAGTGCCGGAACGGGCGAGTTTTTTAATCACGTCCAGCACTTCGCCAACCAGTTCCGGATCCAGCGCCGAGGTTGGTTCATCAAACAGCATCACGCGCGGGCGCAGCGCCAGCGCGCGGGCAATGGCGATACGCTGCTGCTGGCCGCCGGAGAGGTGACGCGACCAGGCATCGGCTTTATCGCGCAGTCCTACCACATCCAGCAGGCTGTAGGCGTTTTCAACAGCCTCTTTTTTACTGAACTTTTTATGCGCGATGGGTGCTTCAATCAGGTTTTCCAGCACCGTGAGATGCGGAAAAAGATTGAAGTTCTGAAACACGTACCCAACGTTGACGCGCTGTTTGAGGATCTCTCTCTCTTTTAGTTCGTAGAGTTTGTCACCCTGACGGCGATAGCCGATGTAATCCCCGTCAATCTGAATAAAGCCTTCGTCTACGCGCTCCAGATGGTTAATGGCGCGCAGCAGCGTCGATTTTCCCGATCCAGAGGGGCCGAGGATCACCGTCACGGACCCCGGCGGGATCTCAAGCGTGACGTTATCGAGCGCTTTATGTCGGCCAAAAAACTTACTGACGCCGGTAATGGAAATGTGTCCTTCAGGAGAGGCTTGCATGAACAGGCTCCTGTGCTGGCGAAGTGGTGACCGAACGCGAGCGACTCGCCGCCCGGTTCTGGTTTACGGCGGAGCGGCGCTCGCTGCGGGCGAGTCCACGCTCAATAACATGCTGGATGGCAGACAGTACGGTGGTGATCACCAGATACCAGACGGCCCCCACCATCAACAGCGGGATCACCTCCTGGGTGCGGTTGTAGATCATCTGGATCGTGTAGAACAGTTCCGGCATCGCCAGCACGTACACCATCGCCGTCCCTTTTGCGAGGCTGATAATTTCGTTAAACCCGGACGGCAGGATGGTTCGCAGCGCCTGCGGGAGAATTATGCGCACGGTGCGACGCCACGCCGGCAGACCTAGCGCAGCGGCCGCCTCATACTGACCGTGGTCGACCCCAAGGAAGCCCCCGCGAATGATCTCCGCAGTATAGGCGCTCTGCACCAGCGTCAGCCCCACGATGGCGGTAGAAAACTGCCCGAGAACGTTGATGGTTTCAAAGCTGCCCCAGGTAATGCCGGTAAAAGGCACGCCGAGAGAGAGCGTGTCGTAGAGATAGGAGAAGTTATAGAGGATAATCAGCACCACGATCAGCGGCAGCGATCGGAACAGCCAGATGTAACCCCACGCCAGGCTGCTCAACAGCCATGATGACGAGAGCCGCGCCAGCGCCAGCATGCCGCCAATCACCACGCTCAGTACGGTGCTTATCAACGTCAGCAGCAGCGTCTGGCCGACGCCTTCGAGGATCACCGGGTCGAAGAACCAGCGGGCAAATACCGCCCACTCCCAGCGCGGATTAAAGGCCACGGACTGGATCACGACCGCCAGCACAAACAGCGCCACCACGGCGCCAGCAGCGCGCAGCGGATAACGTGCCGGGACCACTTTTATGGTTTCAACGTTGCTCATCGTCGCTCCTTATGCGGTTTTGCTGAGCGCTTCGCGGATCAGCGTCTTGGTGAAACGCAGCCGACCGTCGAACGGCGGCTGGCTGTACTCTTCCGGGTCGCGGTTGAGATCGAACTGCGGCTGATACCCCTGGCTGAGATAGAGCCGCACCGCCTCCGGCTGACGAAACCCCGTGGTCAGGTAGATGTGGCTGTAGCCCGCCAGCACCGCCCGGCGCTCCAGCTCCTGTACCACGCGAGCGGCCAGCCCCTGCTGGCGCAGCGTTTTATTCGTCCAGATACGTTTGATCTCTGCGGTATGTTCGTCGAAGGGCTTATACGCCCCGGTGGCGATGATCTCGCCATCGCGCTCCAGAACGATAAACAGCCCCTGCGGCGCCAGGTACCACTCTGTCAGCTCGACTTCCGCATCCTTTGAAAAGTAGTCGCCGTAACGAGCAGCGTATTCACCAAAAAGCCCCTCGATAATGGGCTGAAGATCGGCATCTTCCGGCGAAACGTCACGAAATTGTTCGCGCATAGCGCCTCCTTAATCGCCCAGACCCGCCGGGTTAACTTCGGAACTGGGGATACGCTCCACGCCTTCCCCCCAGCGGTTCAGCACCTTGTCGTAATCTCCGTTCTTGATCGCGCCATTCAGCGCGGTTTGAACCGGTTCGACCAGGCCGCTGCCTTTTTTCAGCGTCACCGCGATATGCGCCGCCTTCGGCCAGCCGCCGTCGACGCTGCCGACCAGTTTGGTTTTACCGTTAAGCGCCGCTTTCCAGGCGCCGATCACGTTCGGACCAAAGTAGGCGTCCGCGCGTCCGGACTGAAGCGCCAGCGTTTGGGCCGCGTCGTCTTTGGTGTAGATCGGCGTAAAGGGTTTAAGCCCTTTTTTGAGATTCTCTTCGTTCCATGCCAGCAGGATGGCCTCCTGGTTGGTGCCGGAACCCACGATGATGCGCAGCCCGGCGATATCCTCGGCCTTCACAAGCGAGTTGATCGGACTGGTGGATTTCACGTAGAAGCCAAGTGAATCCTTGCGGTAGGTGGCGAAGTCGAACTTCTCTTTGCGCGCTTTAGTGACGGTGATGTTGCTGATAGCCGCGTCGTATTTCCCGGAGGCAACCCCCAACGGCCAGTCCTCCCAGGAGGTGGGCACCACGTTCAGCTCCAGTCCGAGGCTGTCCGCTACCAGACGCGCGATGTCGACCTCACTTCCCAGCAGAGTTTTGTTGTCGTCGGAAAAGACCGTCAGCGGCGGTTGATTCAGTCCCGCCACCGCCACGGTAAATTTCCCCGGCACGGCAAAACGATAGTCTTTCGGCAGTTGCGCGATCGCATCGCTGTTTTTGGCGGTATTGATCGGCGTTTTATTGGCCTCAATGCTCACGCCGGTGCCGTTAATATTGACGTTCTCTGCCCAGACGGCAGGGGTAAAGGCCAGCGCAAGCGCCAGAATAAGCGATGATTTCTGCATAGCGTTTTTCTCTTTTATTGTTGTGTGAACTGATTTTTGGGCTCGTCTAAGCCCAGACTTTCGCGCAGCGTGGTGCCGGAATAGTCGGTGCGGAACAGGCCGCGCGCCTGTAAAACGGGCACCACCTGGTCGACAAAGCGCGGGAAGGTGTCCGGCGTGCCGCCCTGAATGATGAAGCCATCCGCCGCCTTCTCTTCGAACCAGGCCTGTAAACCATCGGCCACCTGCTCCGGTGTGCCGGAAAAACGCGGGCGCGGCGATGCGGCTTCCAGCGCGACCTGACGCAGAGTTAAGTTGCGCTCACGGGCGTTACGCTTGATTTCATCGGTGGTGCTGCGAAAGCTGTTTTTGCCCAAATCGCCAATATCCGGGAACGGCGCGTCGAGGGGATACTGGCTGAAGTCGTGATGCTCGAAATATCGTCCGAGGTAATTCAGCGCATCATTAATGGAGACCAGTGCCGCCGTAGTTTGATACTGGTTTTCTACGTCATCGGCGTCGTTTCCAACAATCACGCTGACGCCCTGGAATATATGTAAATCCTCTGCGCGACGGCCGTGACTTTCCAGCTGCTGTTTAACATCGCGGTAAAAAGCCTGGGCTTCTTCCCGCGTGTCATGGTGGGTAAAGATGGCGTCAGCGTGTTTTGCCGCCAGCTTTTTACCGTCGTCGGACGCACCAGCCTGAAAGACAATCGGACGTCCCTGCGGCGTGCGGCCAATATTCAGCGGGCCGGAAACCTGGAAGAAATCACCGTGGTGATCAAGAGTATGCAGTTTCGACGCATCAAAGAACTGTCCGCTCTCTTTATTGCGGATAAAGGCATCCCCTTCCCAGGAATCCCACAGCCCCTTCACCACGTCGAGATACTCATCGGCAATGCGGTAGCGCAGCGCATGCTCCGGGTGTTTTTCACGTGAGAAGTTCTTCGCTGACCCTTCCAGCGGTGACGTCACCACGTTCCAGCCCGCGCGTCCGTTGCTCAGGTGATCGAGGCTGGCGAACTGGCGTGCAACGGTGAAAGGCTCGCTGTACGAGGTGGATAACGTGCCGACCAGCCCCAGGCGCGAGGTGATACTCGCCAGCGCGGACAACACCGTCAGCGGCTCAAAGCGGTTTAAAAAATGCGGAATGGATTTCTCGTTAATATAAAGGCCGTCGGCCACAAATATAAAGTCGAGCTTGCCCTCTTCTGCTTTTAAAGCCGTTTCTTTAACGAAATCAAAATTAATGCTGGCATCCGCGACCGCCGCGGGATGGCGCCAGGCAGACATATTACCGGATGCACCATGCAAAATGGTCCCCAGCCGCAATTGACGATGTGCAGTCATATTCACCTCAAATTAATTAAACGTGTTGCAGGGCTTTTTCCGCGAGCTGAGCAAAATAGCGGGCAGCGGGTTCGATTAATGCTTCGTCCGGGTTAAATGCCGGGTGATGTAACCCAAACGGACTGTTGCTGCCAATGCTGACAAACGCGCCGGGTATGTTTTGCAGATAGACCGCGAAATCCTCCCCGCCCATGTGCAGTTCCGCATGCCGGGTTTCATATCCCGCTTCGCGCGCGACCGAGGTGGCAAACCCGGCCCAGTGCTCATCGTTCACCAGCGCGGTGGGCCCGGCGTACCAGGTGATGTTGATCTGCGCGCTAAAGGCGCTGGCAAATCCAGCGGCGATTTCACCGACGCGCGCTTTCACGTTCTGCTGCACTTCCGTGCGGTGCGTGCGCAGCGTGCCCTCCAGCTCAACGCTTTCCGGCAGCACATTCCAGGTATTCCCCCCGGCGATGCGCGTCACGCTCAGAACAACCGAATCCAGCGTGTTGACGTTACGGCTGGCTACGCTTTGCAGCGCTGTTACCAGCTGGCTTGCCAGCACGATGGCGTCGTTGCCTTCATGGGGACGTGCGGCATGCGCGCCTTTGCCGGTCACGTGAATAACGAAGCGATCAACGTTGGCATAGAACGGGCCGCCGCGCGTGGCAAACTCGCCGACCGGCAGTGACGGCTCGTTATGCATCCCGAAAATCGCGCGTACGTCGCGTAACGCCCCGGCACGCACCATGCTTTTCGCTCCGCCGAAATTTTCTTCCGCAGGCTGGAACAGGATCCGCACGCGACCGTTGAGCGAGGCTTCCCGCTCTTTCAGCTTTAGCGCGGCGCCGAGGATCACGCTGGTGTGAATGTCGTGTCCGCAGGCATGCATCACCCCGGCACGCCGGGAGCTAAACGGCACCCCGCTGCGCTCGTCGATGGGTAACGCGTCGATATCGGCGCGCAGCGCAACCAGTGCGTTGCCCGTGCCGATCTCCGCAACCAGCCCGGTCTGGAGATCGTAAGGCAGCGGTGCAATCCCGGCTGCCGTCAGCCACTCGCGCAGGCGGGCCGTTGTTTCGACCTCCTGACCGGAGAGTTCAGGGTTCTGGTGCAGCTCACGGCGCCAGGCAATCAGTTGTTCGCTAAAGCTCATACGGTAACCTCCCTGTTAAGACGCGCCTCGGCCAGCAGTCGCAGGGACTGCACGCGCGTTGCGCCATCAGCGACCGGCGTGTCGATGATAAATTCGTCAATCCCCCACTGCTGATGCAGCGCGTTGAGCTGTTCAAGCACCGACGCCGCCGTTCCGGCCAGCAGAGACTGCGCCCGACGCGCAATGCGCACCGGTTCACTCCCCGCCTGCCGCGCAAAGGCGTAGGCCTGTTCTTCGCTGGCGACGGTGACGCGCTGTCCGTTTGCCAGCTCCACACCCCACACTTCAACCTTCTGCGCCAGCGCATCGGCCTCAGCCTGGGTTGGGGCAACAATGGCCTGCACGGCCACAATCACCTCCCGGACGCTGTGTTGACGCCAGGCTGTGACGACCTCGCGCAGCAGCTCAGGATCACCATTCAGATGGGCGGCAAAGACAAAATGCCAGTCGAGGGAGGCCGCCAGCAGCGCGCTTTCGGTACTGGCGCCCAGCAGGAATCCCCGGGCAGGCGCCGGTGGCAGCGGCGTGGCGCGAACGTCCTCCTCCGCTGACTGATTTTCAGGGCGGATCCAGCGATCAAGCTGCGTCAGTTGGTCCGCAAAGCTGCCTTTCTCCTGCGGATTTAGGCCGTACTGCAAGGCGCGGGTAGAGAGCGGCAGACCGCCGGGCGCTTTGCCAACGCCCAGATCAACCCGGCCCGGCGCAATGGCGGCCAGTACGTTAAAATTTTCGGCGACTTTGTAGGGGCTGTAATGTTGCAGCATGACGCCGCCTGAACCCACGCGAATACGCTTTGTTTGCCCGAGGATCCAGGCAATCAGCAGCTCCGGCGAGGGGCTGGCAAGCTGCGGGGTATTGTGGTGTTCGGCAATCCAGAAGCGGTGATAACCCAGCGTTTCTGCCTGCTGCGCCAGTGCTAAGGTTCGCGCCAGCGCATCGGCGGCTGTTTCGTGTTCTGCGACGGGGCTTTTATCCAGAATGCTGATTCGCCATGACATGTTGCGTTCTCGTTTGACTTAACATGTCGTCATTATTAAAGGCGGATTTCACCTCTGAGAAACAATTAATTTACATTTGGATTGCCGGAAAACGGCAATAGAGAGTCTGTCATCGGCGTGATTTAAGCGAGGCAATGAGTCTTTCGGCATCCTGCCGTCGGGTAATGCGGAGAAAGCGAATGTGTTTGTACTGCGGGTTTTGCATATCCGCTTGATAGCGTTTGCGGTTGCTGCGCCAGGTTTTGATCGTCCAGATGATAATAGAGTCCTTGGTAAGGAACGACCGACGAAAGCTTTCGCGGTTCCCCGTGCCGGGCCAGAGCTCCTGTTTGTGCCAGGCGCGTCTGGAGGCCCGCGTCACCGCTTGCCAGAGCGTGCGGATAAACCCACGATCTATCCACACCACCAGATCGACGTCGCGCCACTTAACGTCGCGTGTGCGGTTGTAATTCCCGTCCAGGACCCAGTCAGGCGAGGCGGCGAGCGCTTTTTCCAGGGTTGCAAGAAACTCATCGTCCGGTGTTCCCTGCCAGTTCGCTCGCCAGTAAAGCCTGTCCATCTCAATGTAAGGGATAGCCAGCGCCTCCGCGATTCGCCTGCCAAACGTGCTTTTCCCACTTCCGCTGGTACCTATGATATTGATTTTCACCGTTCCGCCTGCAAATGCTGAAGAAAACGGATCGAATCATAACGTTAATAATTTGTTTACGAAACGCCAGACTACTCGTTCGGATACTGCTCGTCGGTGACCTTCTCCAGCCATGCCACCGGGCTCCCGTCGACCGCTTCTGCGATGGCGATATGGGTCATCGCCGTCTGCGCGCTTGCGCCGTGCCAGTGCTTCACGCCGGGTGGGATCCAGGCGATATCCCCCTGATTCAGCGGTTCCGCCTCTTTCCCCCACTCCTGTAACCAGCCGCGCCCCTGCGTCACGATCAGCGTTTGTCCAAGAGGATGCGTATGCCAGGCGGTACGTGCGCCGGGTTCAAAGGTGACGGTCGCGCCACCGACTTTTGCCGGTTCAGTCGCCTGGAAAGGCGCGTCAATGCGCACGCTGCCGGTAAACCAGGCCTCTGGACCCTGAACGGAAGGTAACGAACCGCTACGGATAATTTTCATGATTTACTCCTCGTTTGCTGTTGCGTTAACAGTAGCGTAAAGCCATGGGGAGCATTAGAGTGCATAATCAGAAAGGAACCATGAGTTCAATTCATAAATCGAGTAAGCCGCCATGTTAAAAGACCGGTACGTATTGCGCCGGACATGCGCATGGCGGTTGTCGGGTCAGCAGAGTATTTGCAACGTTTCGGCATACCGAAAACGCCGGAGCAGCTCGATCAGCACCGCTGCATTAATATGCGCCTGCCCACACGCGGCGGATTATATGCCTGGGAATTTGAACGGGACGGACGTGAGCTGCGCGTGCGGGTTGACGGCCAGCTGATCCTCAACAGCCTGCCGCAGCGCATCGATGCCGCCGAAAACGGTCTGGGGCTGGCGTATGTTCCGCAAGATGCGGTTCAGGACGCCCTTGCTAAGGGCCGGTTAGTGGGTGTGCTTGAAGCCTGGTGTCCGGCTTTTACGGGATACCATCTGTATTATCCGAGCCGCCGCCAGCACACTACCGCCTTTGCATTACTCATTGCAGCCCTGCGGCATACATAGTCTCTACCTATAAGTAACTATTAAGTAAACCTGATGATTAAATCAGCATTCGCAGACCTTTTTGCCTAAAAAAACGCCACGATTCAGCGCGTTGTGATCCCCGTCTGCTCTGACCACACGATTTCCTTCGACGTGCATCACTTTCGGCACGGTTATATTTTGCGTCGCTTATCAATTGCGGGTAGGATGCCTCGCCATGTTTTGCCTTATCCATACACAGAATGACTGGAAAGGCAGCATGTGTCTGCGCAGAAGCAATCGTTTGTTTCGGCATCTGCCAGGCAGGACTATCACGTTAATGGTTCAGACAGGCAAACAGGTAACTCAATGAAAACAAGCAATAAAAGCGCAGCCGATCATCATGCTGCGAAACGTCGCTGGTTGAACTCTCATGAAGAGGGCTATCACAAGGCGATGGGCAACCGTCAGGTGCAGATGATCGCCATCGGCGGCGCTATCGGTACAGGTCTGTTTTTAGGTGCAGGCGCACGTCTGCAAATGGCTGGCCCCGCTCTCGCCCTGGTCTATCTGGTGTGCGGGATCTTCTCTTTCTTCATCCTTCGTGCGCTCGGCGAACTGGTACTCCACCGCCCTTCCAGCGGCAGCTTTGTCTCTTACGCCCGCGAGTTTCTTGGTGAAAAAGCCGCGTATGTCGCGGGCTGGATGTACTTCGTTAACTGGGCAATGACCGGTATTGTCGATATCACCGCCGTTGCGCTGTATATGCACTACTGGGGCGCGTTTGGCGATGTGCCGCAGTGGGTGTTCGCCCTCGGAGCGCTGGCAATTGTCGGGACCATGAACATGATCGGCGTGAAATGGTTCGCCGAAATGGAGTTCTGGTTCGCGCTGGTTAAGGTGCTGGCCATTGTGATCTTCCTGGTGGTCGGGACCGTATTCCTCGGCACCGGTAAACCGCTGGACGGTAACGCAACCGGCTTCCACCTGATTACCGATAACGGTGGTTTCTTCCCGCACGGCCTGCTGCCAGCGCTGGTTCTGGTGCAGGGGGTGGTGTTCGCCTTTGCCTCCATCGAACTGGTCGGTACGGCGGCAGGTGAATGCAAAGATCCGCAGACGATGGTGCCAAAAGCCATCAACAGCGTGATCTGGCGTATCGGCCTGTTCTATGTGGGCTCCGTGGTGCTACTGGTTCTGCTGCTGCCGTGGAACGCATACCAGGCGGGCCAAAGCCCGTTTGTAACCTTCTTCTCTAAGCTGGGCGTGCCGTACGTGGGCAGCATCATGAACATCGTGGTACTGACCGCCGCGCTCTCCAGCCTGAACTCCGGACTCTATTCGACGGGCCGTATCCTGCGCTCCATGTCGATGGGGGGCTCTGCGCCGAAGTTTATGTCGAAGATGAGCAAGCAGCAGGTGCCTTACGCGGGTATTCTGGCCACTCTGGTGGTGTATATCTTTGGCGTGTTCCTGAACTATCTGGTGCCGTCTCAGGTGTTTGAGATTGTGCTGAACGTCGCTGCACTGGGCATTATTGCCTCCTGGGCCTTTATTGTGGTGTGTCAGATGCGTCTGCGCAAAGCGATCAAAGAAGGAAAAGCGGCTGACGTCAGCTTCAAGCTGCCGGGCGCACCGGTGACCTCCTGGCTTACCCTGCTGTTCCTGCTGAGCGTGCTGGTGCTGATGGCCTTCGACTACCCGAACGGTACCTACACCATCGCCACAATCCCGCTGCTGGCGGTGCTGTTGATTGCTGGCTGGTTTGGCGTTCGTAAACGCGTGAATGAAATCCACAGTACCGCACCGGTTCATCCTGGAGATGACAAACAGGACGGTCCACTGGTGGAAGAGACGTCGCGTTAATAAAAAAGCCGGGTGGCGGCTTCGCCTTACCCGGCCTGCATTTCATGGTTTTTTTATGCCCGGTAAGCGCACCACCACCGGGCAAATCCCACATCAGAGCGCGATACGAATCACATCGTCAGGCTGGGTCGCTTCCTGCTGACGGGTTGATTTCTGTTTCACCGTTACGTACAGCGTTTTACCGTCCGCGGACAGCGCCAGGCTGTTCGGGTAAACCGGGGTATCGTAGGTCTTGGTCACTTTGTAAGTTTTGGCGTCGATCACGCTCACCTTGCCCGCCTCGCGGTGCGTCACATAGGCTTCGTTACGCGCCGGGTTAAACAGTACGGCCAGCGATTCTGGCGCGGCGATTTTCTGCATCACGCTGCCATCTTTCAGATTCACCACCAGCACTTCTGGCTGTTTTGAATCCGTCACGAACGCACGGTGGCCGGCAGTGTCCAGGCTCAGGTTCAGGTAGAAGTGCTCTTTTCCGTCATCCTGCACTTTTTTACGGCTGAGGATTTTGTTGGTTGCCGTATCAATGGTCACCAGCTCGCCGTCCGCATTGGTGGTATACAGGCGTTTTGCCTTCGCATCCAGCGCCAGTCCGGTGCTGAACGTGCCGGTGTTCGTGATAGTGTCCTTCAGCTTCAGCGTTGCGCCATCAACAACCCAGATCACACTCTCCTTGCCGATGCCGGTAATGTACACCGTATTGGTCGTGTCATCGGCCACCAGCTGGCGCGGCTGAAGCGGCTTCACCGTGTCGCTACGCTTGCGATCGTCCAGCACCAGGCGCCCTTTCACCTCGCTCGTTTTGGCGTCAATCGCCGTCACGGCGCTGTTGACGGTGTTACCGAACCACAGCGTCTGGGTGGCGTTATCGATCGTGGCGCCAAACGGCTTGAGATCGTTATGAATCACCTGCGTCACTTCCAGCGTGACCGGATCCAGACGATAAACCACGCCGCCCTTATCGGTTTTGCGGCTTTGTGACGTCGCAACCCACAGCGCGTTTTCCTGCTGGCTGACGGCCATTTCATACGCGCCCTTGCCGACCGCTTTGCGCAACATCTCTTCAGCGGCATGAACCTGGAACGTACCGGCAAACAGTAAAGAGCCCAACAACAGAGACCCACGCAGGCGCGGCGAGCACAGATGACGTAAAGACATAACAATTCCTTTTTAAATGAGGAGATTTACCGCTGACATCACTTCCGGTGGGCAAAGTCATCGCTTTGCCGTTATTTTAATGAGAATAGTAATCATTAATCAATTGAATGTGGAGTATTTCTTTCCTTCAAAGCCTTACATTCACGAAATGTGCGGTTATAGTTTTCATAACATTTACAAAGGATTTAACATATATACACAGGTTCCAGTTGATTTGGTTCGAATTTTTCTTAACCGGTTTACTCCATGAAAATTATTACTGCCCGCAAGGCATCACTACCCCTGCTGTTCGCTCCCGTCATTTTTGGCCCGCTGAGTGCGATGGCCGCGGATGAACAGACCCTGATCGTCAGCGCCACGCCGCAAACTGTCTCCGAACTGGACACCCCGGCCGCAGTCAGCGTGGTGAGCGGCGAGGATATGCGACATGCCACACCGCGCATCAACCTTTCTGAATCCCTTGGGAGCGTGCCTGGCCTGCAAATCCAGAACCGCCAGAACTATGCTCAGGATCTGCAACTTTCCGTTCGCGGATTCGGCGCGCGTTCAACCTTCGGCGTACGCGGGATCCGCATGTACGTGGACGGCATTCCGGCAACCATGCCCGACGGCCAGGGGCAGACGTCAAACATAGACCTCAACAGCATTGAGAGCGTCGACGTGCTGCGCGGCCCCTTCTCTGCCCTGTACGGCAATGCCTCCGGCGGCGTAATCAACATCAACACCCAGACCGGACAACAGCCAGCCACAATTGAAGCCAGCAGCTATTACGGCAGTTACGGCACCTGGCGTTACGGCATGAAGGCCACCGGTGCGGTGGGCGACGGGACTCAGGCGGGGGATGTGGACTATGCGGTATCCACAACCCGCTTCACCACCCATGGCTATCGCGACCACAGCGGCGCACGGAAAAACCTCGCCAATGCGAAACTGGGCGTACGCATTGATGATGTCAGCAAGCTAACGCTGATTTTTAACAGCGTGGACATGAAAGCCAACGATCCGGGCGGACTGAGTTATCAGGAGTGGCAGAACAACCCACGCCAGTCACCCCGTGGCGATCAGTACAACACGCGTAAAACCATTAAGCAGACCCAGGCCGGGATCCGCTACGACCGTCAGTTGAGCGAACAGGACGACCTCAGCGTGATGATGTACGCCGGTGAGCGTGAAATGACCCAGTACCAGTCCATTCCGGATACCGCGCAGACTGAAAATCCTGCGCATTCGGGTGGCGTAATTGATATGCAGCGCCACTATCAGGGTATTGATACCCGCTGGACCCACCGCGGTGAGCTGCTGGTGCCGGTAACGTTTACCACCGGCCTGAACTACGAAAATATGAGTGAAAATCGCCGCGGGTATGAAAACTTCGTGATGAACAACGGCGTGCCGGATTTTGGCGTGAAGGGTAACAAACGCCGTGACGAACGTAACCTGATGTGGAACCTTGATCCCTACCTGCAAACCCAATGGCAGCTCACGCAAAAGCTGTCCGTTGAGGCGGGCGTGCGTTACAGCTCCGTCTGGTTTGACTCCAACGATCATTACATTACCCCTCAAAACGGCGATGACAGCGGTGACGCCAGCTACCATAAATGGCTCCCGGCTGGTGCGGTGAAATACGCCGTGACCGACGCCTGGAACCTGTATGCCGCGGCGGGACGGGGATTTGAGACCCCTACCATCAACGAACTCTCATACCGTTCTGATGGCAAAGGCGGCCTCAATATCAACCTGCAACCGTCAACCAACAACACCTATGAGATTGGCAGCAAAACCCGCATCGGCAATGGCATCCTGACGGCGGCGCTGTTCCGCACGGATACCGACAACGAGATCGTAGTGGACGAAAACAAAGATGGTCGCACTACCTACAAAAATGCGGGGAAAACGCGCCGTCAGGGTGTGGAAATTGCGCTCGACCAGCAGTTTGCCGAAAACTGGAAGCTGAAAATGGCTTGGACCTATCTCGATGCGACCTACCGTACCAACGTCTGCGATAAAGCAGATTGTAGCGGCAACCGAATGCCGGGGATTGCCCGTAATATGGGGTATGCGTCGTTTGGCTGGGAGCCTGAGGAAGGCTGGTACGCGGGGGCAGATGCCCGCTACATGAGCGACGTGATGGCAAACGACACCAATACCGCCAAAGCGCCCTCTTATACCGTGGTCGGTCTGAATACCGGGTATAAACTCAATTACGGCAAATGGGGAATGGACATCTTTGGTCGCGTCGATAACCTGTTCGATAAAGAGTACGTCGGTTCAGAGATTGTAAACGCCGGCTACAATCGCTATTACGAACCCGCCCCTGGCCGTAACTATGGCGTGGGCCTGTCGGTCTCTTATCGCTTTGAGTAAAACATTTTCCGGCAGCGCACGTTGCCGGTAAAAAAATAACATCATTCCCGGTAGCCTTAAGCGCCGGGAATATACTCAGGGAACTTTAAAACGAATAAAAAAATAAGTGCGCCTGTGCGATCCTTAACTGTAGTATTGCCGTTGCAGGAGGATATTGGCTTCATCAATGGCTCGGTCGATCGCTTCCCGACTGGCCGTCACGTCCCTTTGCTCAAGCGCAGAAAGCAGATCGGCATAATGGTAAGTTGTGGCAGGGATATCTTTCATCTCTTCGTGCAGGTAGTTGATACACGGACCAATCCGTACCCATAGCTGCTCAATCAGCGAGTTCAGGGTCGGCATTTCGGCATACTGATAGAGCGTAAACCGGAACACGCGGTTGGCATGGATCGCCTTCTGCACGTCGCCCTGATGCATGGCGGTGCTGAAGTTATCTGACAGCGCGCGTAATGCATCCAGTTTGGTCTCGGTCATATTCTGACACGCCGCCGCAACGGCCATTGGCTCAAGCTGTTTTCGGATGGCGTTAATTTCGTTATAACGCTCCAGCGTAACCTCTGGCACCAAAAACGCCTGAGCAGGCGTGGCCTGTAATGCGCCTGCCGACACCAGGCGCAGCAGGGCTTCGCGCACTGGTGTGATGCTGGTGCCTAATTTATCGGCAATCTCTTTCGTGATGAGACGAGCCCCAGGTTTTAATGAGCCCGTAATTAATGCTCCCTTTAAACTGTTCTCAACTTGCATCGTCAGACTGATTCTTTGTGCTTTTTCCAGATTTTCCAAATCAAGCATGTTTAATTCCCGTAGCCAAAACAAAATGCCATTTTCAGCGACTGTTTAAAAAAACATCGCCGGTTTGATATATCCTGTATCGTCATGCCTGGTATGAAGGGCGCGCGTTAAAATAAAAATTGTTCAATTACTATTACGTTTACCACTTCTGGCTCAGCTGGGCCGATGGCGCGCAATGCTTATGGATTAATTAAAGACAATATATCGTATCTTCACAAATAATTATGGCGGACTTTGCCCGCCATAACTGATGCTCTGTTTAGTCTGCCGCCACGCGGATCACGACCTTGCCGAAGTTTTTCCCTTCCAGCAGCCCAATCAGCGCCTCTGGCGCCGCGTCCAGCCCTTCGGTGACCTGCTCGCGATAGTGAATTTTGCCTTCCTGCACCCAGCGTCCCATTTCCTGCTGGAACTCGTCGATACGATGACCATAGTCCTGAGCGATGATAAAGCCCTGCATGCGGATGCGTTTTTTGAGGATGGTCCCCATCAGCAGCGGCAAGCGATCCGGCCCCTCCGGCAGGTTGGTCGCGTTGTAGCCGCTGACCAGTCCGCAAACCGGTACGCGCGCGGAGGTATTCAGGAGCGGCAGCACGGCGTCAAAGACTTTACCGCCGACGTTTTCATAATACACGTCAATGCCCTGCGGGCAGGCTTTCGCCAGCTGTTCAGAAAAATCTTCCGCATGGTGATCCAGACAGGCGTCGAAACCGAGCACGTCGACCGCATGACGGCATTTCTCCTCCCCGCCAGCCACGCCGATGACCCGGCACCCTTTGATTTTTCCGATCTGTCCCACCGTTGCGCCAACCGGCCCCGTGGCCGCCGCCACGACGAGGTTTTCCCCTGCCTGAGGCTGGCCGATATCGAGCAGCCCCATATACGCGGTGAAGCCCGGCATCCCGAGCACGCCGAGTGCCCATGAAGGATGCGACGGTTTTTCACCCAGCTTCACCAGCCCCTGCCCGTCGGACAGTTCATACTCCTGCCAGCCGCTGTAACCCAGCACCCATTCACCCTCTTTATAATCCGGATGGCGGGAGGTCTCGACGCGGCTTACCGTGCCGCCCACCATCACCGCGCCAATCTCTACAGGAGGTGAATAGGATGGCGCATCGCTCATACGGCCCCGCATGTACGGATCAAGCGAGAGCCATACGGTGCGTAATAACACCTGTCCCTCTGCGGGCGTGGGGATCGGCTGCTCTTCCAGGCGGAAATTTTCGGCAACCGGCGCGCCGTGTGGACGGGAAGCCAGTACCCAGCGACGGTTTTGCGTAGTTGATTGATTCATTCTTCGCTCCTTACTGCTGAAAATGTCATTCAAGTCTGGCACGTTATCCTGCGGATCGCCTTTGCATTATGAGCCGGACTGATTAAGCCGCACGACCAGATAGAGGCACGATTCATCCGTTTCGTTGATAAACCGGCAGTCGTTCGGCGGCCCGAGTTCCAGACAATCTCCGGCCTTCATTTCATGGCGGGTATCCCCCTCCAGAAAGACCAGTTCACCTGCCTGCAACCAAATCAGCTGTCGCGCCAGCGCGTAAGAGGAAGCGGGCATCGGCACATCGCTGCCTGCGGGTAGCTCCACCTGGACGAGGTCGATAGGCATATCGGTGCGCGGCGACACATGGCGACGCAAATAGTGGGTTTGCGGATCGCGCCAGACGGGCTGGTTCGCCAGACGTAACAGTTTGCCCTCCTGCATTTCCGCGCGCGCAATGAGCGTAGACATGCTAATACCGAAGGCACCGGATAACCGCGCAAGCAGCGTCGCCGTTGGGCTACTGTCACCCCGTTCAATCTTATGGATCATGGCGCGTGAGATACCTGCCCGTTCGCCTAGTTCGCTTAATGACCAGCCACGCGACTCGCGTTCAAGGCGTATGCGGGCGCTAATGCGTTGATTCATATTGTCTGTCATTGTATTCATGACGTCATACTATAGTGTACGGATGGTTTTTCGGGGGAGTTTTGTGACAAAAAAACAGGGATTTTGTCGTAGCGATGGAATACATGAACTGTGTAATATTGTGAGATAATCATACTACTATAGTGAACAACACAGCCAGAGGTTAACCATGATTGTTCGTCATGCCTGCAAAGAAGATTGTGCCGCTATCGGTGAAATTTATAACCATGCGGTGCTGCACACCGCCGCAATATGGAACGATACAACTGTCGATACCGATAACCGTATTGCATGGTTTGAGGCGCGCACGCTGTTGGGTTATCCGGTGCTGGTCAGTGAAGAAGAAGGTGTAGTGACGGGATACGCCTCATTTGGCGACTGGCGAGCGTTCGACGGTTTTCGCCATACGGTGGAGCACTCGGTTTACGTTCATCCCGATCATCAGGGCAAAGGCATTGGTCGACTGCTAATGACGGAATTAATTAAGGAAGCCCGCCAGATAGGTAAACATGTGATGGTTGCCGGTATTGAGGCGCAGAACCAGGCGTCGATTCATCTGCATGAAACCCTGGGCTTTATTACCACCGGAAATATGCCGCAGGTAGGAACCAAATTCGGTCGCTGGCTGGATTTAACCTTTATGCAACTCCAGCTCGATGAGCGCAGCGATCCGGATGCTCTGCCATGAATCAATCGTTGACGTTAGCATTTCTGGTGGCCGCCGGGATTGGGCTGGTGGTACAAAACACCCTTATGGTGCGCATTACGCAATCCTCTTCCACCATTCTTATCGCCATGCTGCTGAACTCGCTGGTGGGGATTGTGTTGTTTGTCAGCATGTTGCTGGTGAAAAATGGCCTGGCGGGGTTTAACGAACTGGCGTCAACGGTGCGCTGGTGGACGTTGATCCCCGGCCTGCTGGGGTCTTTTTTTGTCTTTGCCAGTATTAGCGGATATCAGAATGTGGGCGCGGCAACGACCATTGCCGTACTGGTGGCAAGCCAGCTGATTGGCGGTCTGGTGATGGACATCCTCAAGAGCAACGGCGTTCCCCTGCGCGCGCTGGTTGGCCCGGTCTGCGGCGCAGTGATGCTGGTGGTTGGCGCCTGGCTGGTGGCACGGCGCCAGTTTTAACCCTTACAGGATAGTCCCACCCTGCGTGAGGTGGGCATGGCGTGCCTCCGCCTCTTCTTTATGTTGCTTGCCATGATGCGCAATCGCGGTACGCAGGCGCTGCTGCTGGATATAACGATCTTCACGGCTGAGCTCTGCATCATCGCTTAATTCGATCAGCAGTTCGTTCATGTGGGTAATCACGCTCTCTTCGATGGTGGCATCGACGCGGGCGATAACTTTGTTTAAATGTGACATTGTCACTCCTTATCACATGCCGGGTGCTAACTGTAGGCCGGGTAAGGCATAGCCGCTACCCGGCAAGAATACGATCAGTTCAGCTTCGCTTTCGAGAAGTCACTGCCCATCAGACTCACGCTGTACCCGGTCACGTTGCTGCGGGTCGCGTAGAACGTTTTGCCGTTAGCTAACGCAATCCACGGTGCCTGCTGATAGAAAATCTCCTGTGCCTGTCCATACAGCTTCGCACGTTCGTCCGGGTTGCTGGTCAGTTTGGCCTTTTGCACCAGCTCATCATACCCCTTATCACACCAGCGCGCGGCGTTAGATCCGGTTTTGATGCTGTTACAACCCAGCAGCACATCGGCGAAGTTGTCCGGATCGCCGTTATCAGACATCCAGCCGAACAGCGCGGAATCATGCTCGCCTTTACGCATGCCGGAAAGGTACTCACCCCACTCGTAAGAGACGATTTTCGCCTTCACACCCACTTTCGCCCAGTCAGCCTGGATCATCTCCGCAATGCGTCGCGAGTTCGGGTTGTACGGACGCTGAACCGGCATGGACCAGAGGGTCACTTCCGCGCCCTTTTCCAGACCCGCCTGCTTCAGCAGCGCTTTCGCTTTTTCCGGATCGTAGCCGTAATCCTTCAGGTCTTTATTAAAGCCGAGCATGTTCGGCGGGATCGGCGATTTAGCGACCGTACCAGACCCCATAAAGACCGCGTTCACAATGGCCTTTTTGTCCGTCGCGTAATTCAGAGCCTGGCGCACCAGCACGTTATCAAACGGTTTTTTCTCCGTGTTGAACGCCAGGTACCCCACGTTCAGCGCATCCACCGAGTGCAGGGTCAGGTCTTTGTTTTTCTTGATCGCTTCAAACTGCACCGGCGACGGCGCAGGAATGATCTGACACTCGTTCGTTTGCAGCTTCGCCAGACGCGTCTCAACGTTTGGCGTGATGGAGAAGATCAGGTGTTTGGTCGGCACCTCACCGTCCCAGTAGTTCGGATTGGCGACGTAGCGGATCAGCGAATCCACCTTGTACTGCTGAAGCACATACGGGCCGGTGCCGATTGGCCAGGTGTCCACATTTTCAGGTGTCCCCTTTTTCAGCATCGCGTCCGCGTACTCGGCAGAGAGGATCGAGGCGAAGTCCATTCCCCAGTCGGCCAGGAACGCCGCGTTGGGTTCGCTCAGCGTGAACTGGACGTGATAATCGTCGATCTTTTTCACATCCTGAATGAGCTTGTCGAGGCCCACGTCATTAAAGTATTCGTAATTACCCTGGGAAACATTGTGATAGGGATGCTTAGGGTCTTTCTGACGCATAACGGAGAAAATAACGTCATCAGCGTTAAAATCACGGGTAGGTTTGAAGTATTTATTGCTGTTGAATTTTACCCCTTTACGCAGGGTAAACGTGTATGTTTTGCCGTCTGGCGAAATGGTCCACGACTCGGCCAGAGAAGGCACCGGCGTGTTTTTTACCGGGTCGAAGTTAATCAGACGGTTATACAGCGTTTGCGAGCTGGCGACAAACGAAGGTCCAGAGCTGGCGATCTGCGGGTTAAACGACTCCGGCGACGCCTCGGAGCAGTAGATAATGGTGTCTTTATTTGCCGCCCATGCGGCGCTTGCCGGTAGCAGCGCGCTCAGCGCGAGGGCGAGCACGGTTTTCCCTGTAGACATGGTTATTACCCTTTCGGTTTTATTATAGTGAACAGTAATAACAGCACAGACGTATTGGCCTGACAAATAACGAATCACTATCAGGTTATTCTAAAGCCGTACATTTCGCTGGTTTTAGCATCACCCCGCAGAAACCGATTTGCCTTAAGGTTCATTATTCGTCAAGCACAACCATCACGATCAATGCCGCAAGAAATCGTCCCTTTTATCGTCTCCTCCGCCGTTTGCTTGCTTAGCTGTTTCGTTAAAGTAATGGCGTGAAGAAGTCTACAGGACCAAATCGTGGCAAAAACACTTTTACGCAGCGGTAATCTGGATGATTTTCAGGCCGTTGGTGGCGGCGGACAGGCCGTTTTTGAATCAGCGCTGCAAATCCGCGAAGCGCTTCGGTTGCGCAAACAACAGGCTATCGTCGATTGTCTGGCCATCCCCCAGGTCTACGACGGCGGCGATCGCGTTGACTGGTACTCCCCGGTTGAGGGAACCGTCTCCAGCTGGAAGGCGGCGGATGAAGATGATCGTCATCGCGCCCTACGCTATCTGGAAAACACGCTCGCCAGCGTGGAGTCGCTGAGTAAAAAATGCCTTCAGTCACCGAAAACGGCGCAGCAACTGTTTGGCTCTCTGCTCTCAAAAGCCTTTCAGTTTCCCGGTGAAAACTTTGTTTTCCTGGTGGATGGCAAACCGGTGATCTGCTTCTGGGGTTTCGTCAATCTTAACGAGAACGCGCGCGACGACGTGCTGGACTGCCTGCGCGGATCGTTGGTCTCTGAACCTGAGCCAGTGGTGATTAACGAGCCTGAACCTGAACAGGAGCAAGAACCGGCCCCGGTAGTGACCTTTGAGCAGGCCGACGCGCCGCTTATCACGCCTGTGGCTTCCGTCCGTATCACCGAAGATGAACTGTATACGCCAGAGCCGGTGCGCATGAACGCCGCGCCGCCAGAGCCCGCACCGGCGGCCATGCAGAAAAAACGTCGCTCCCCCCTGTGGTTGCTGCCGGTTGCCGCCGTCATTATTGCGGCCATTGCCACCCCGCTGCTTTGGCCAAAACAGGCCCCGACCGCAGCGCCTGTTGCCACACCAGCGCCAGTGCCTGTCGCCATTGCTCCGGCCCCCGTAAAGACGGTCGAGCCGCTTGAGCTGAAACTCCCGCTGCACCAGGCCGAAGTGGTAGAGCCGAAGGTGAAAACGCCTGCACCGGCAGCCGAACCAGTGGTCATTACCGCGATACCGAAAGATGCGATGGTGATGGAGGCAAACCAGGTCAAAGCGGGGTTAACGCGCTTCCTGAATGGCACCTGGCGCGCGTTTCTCGATGTGCAGGATCCGCTCACCGGCAAACCGCCGTCGCTGCGCTACCAGATTCAGAACAATAAAGGTTTCGCCCGGGTTGTGCATGGCGACAACATTGTCTGCCGGGTAGACGTCTTTTCCGGATTACACAGCAACGGCGAGCTGTTGATCAAAACGCGCGGAAACGCTCGTTGCACCGACGGTTCACGCTATCCGATGCCGGAAGTGACCTGTAAGGCAGGTGCCAGCGACGTGGCGGAATGCACCGCACGTTACGATGCCAACACCATCGTTCCTCTGACGTTCAAGAAAGCAGGTGTCTGATCCTATGCTGGTTAATCTTTGCGACTATAAACAGAGCGTGACGCTGATTGCTAACAGCGGCGTGCAGTTTCTCGATTTTGGCCTGACTCCGCAGGACACCGCCAGCAACGGGCGTTTCGTGCGTAAAACGGCAAATGGCCCGCTGTTGCGCCTGGATTTTGATCTGGTTAACGGCCGGTACACGCTGCCTGCCACCGATGGCGGGCAGCCGGAAGTGGTCAAGCCTGAAAGCACCATTCCACTGCATAACTCCCTGAACGTGCTGGACGGCGTCTGGCTGCCGCTCCCTTTCCTGCGCTTTAACCCGCCGCGGACGTTTGTTGATGGTCCGGATAACTGGGCGCGCGTCCAGGTACGAAAGCTTTCCATTCCCGACGCGGCTGGCAATACGCACCGGGTCACCGTCGCGCTCGACAGCCAGATTGCAGAGCATGCAACGTCTGCCCTGTCGCCGGTTGAAAACGATATCCTTAACGGCACGCGTTTCGCGCTCGCCTGGCGCGACAGTGAGGTTGAGAGTTTCCTTGACCAGACCTGGATTGACGGCTGGCTGCGCGAAGCCTTTACGCAGTTTGCCGACGGGGTTGAAAAACGCTCCGAGCGGGAGCTGCATCAGGCCATGCGCAGCTTTGAATATCAGGCACACTGGCTCAACCTGCTCTCCATGCTCGGGGAACAACTCACCGTGCCGGAAGTGAAGTTTGTCACCCATACCCTGAGCACCCCTGCTATTCCTGTCGATCTGATCCTTGACGTAGGCAACACCCACACCTGCGGCGTGATTATTGAAGATCATGGTGATGCCAACGACGGCCTGCGCCAGACGGCTGAACTTCAGGTACGATCTCTGAGTGAGCCACAGTTCCTGAATGAGCCGCTGTTTACCAGCCGTCTTGAATTTTCCGAAGCGCGTTTTGGCAAGCAGCACTTCTCGGTGGAAAGCGGCCGGGAGGATGCATTCGTCTGGCCGTCCATTGTCCGCGTGGGTGATGAAGCGCGTAAGCTGGCAATGCAGCGTCTCGGCACGGAAGGCAACAGTGGAATTTCCAGCCCGCGTCGCTATCTGTGGGACGAGACGCCGGTGGTGCAGGACTGGCGCTTTAGCCAGATGAACAGCAAAACCCAGCGCGAACCGCTGGCAACTGCGTTTCCGCTGATGAACCTGATGAACGACGACGGGGAACCACTCTTTACGCTGCCGCAGGATGAGCGTCTGCCGGTGTTCTCTCCGCAGTACAGCCGCAGCACCCTGATGACGCACATGCTCTGCGAGCTGCTGGCTCAGGCGCTTGGCCAGATTAACAGCGTGGCCACCCGCTTGCGGCTCGGCTTCCCGGCCTCTCCCCGCCAGCTGCGGACGCTGATCCTCACCCTGCCTTCGGCAATGCCGAAACAGGAGCGCGAGATTTTCCGTCGCCGCATGTTCGAAGCCATCGCCATCGTCTGGAAAGCGATGGGCTGGCACCCGCAGGATGAAGATTTTGCCAGCCGCAAGCAGCAGGAAAAAAGCGTGGTGCCGGTCCCTGAGATCCAGATGGAGTGGGACGAGGCCAGCTGCGGCCAGCTGGTGTGGCTGTATAACGAAGCCATTTCCCATTTCGGTGGTCAGACCGAGGCCTTTTTCGCCTCCCTCGCCCGACCGGATCGCGCGCCTGAGCCTGGCGTCCAGCCGGGGCGTGCGCTGCGCGTGGCCTCGATTGATATCGGCGGCGGCACGACGGATATGGCTATCACGCACTATCAGTTAGATGATGGTTCCGGAAATAACGTCAAAATCACCCCGCAGCTGCTGTTCCGCGAAGGGTTCAAGGTCGCTGGCGATGATACGCTGCTGGACGTGATCCAGCGCTACGTTCTGCCCGCGCTGCAAACCCAGCTTCAGAAATCCGGCATAGCCGATGCCTCCCAACTGATGGCATCCCTGTTCGGTGATTCCGGGCGGATCGATACCCAGGCGGTCCTGCGCCAGCAGACGGCGCTTCAGCTTTTTATGCCGATAGGTCACGCGATCCTGGCGGCGTGGGAATCGAGCGATGTTGACGATCCGCTGGCCGGGCTGCATGCCACCTTTGGCGACCTGCTTACGCAAAAACCGACGCGCAACGTGATGAATTATCTCCAGCAGGCGATTGACCATGCGTTGCCTGCCGGCTCAGAACACTTCGATCTGTTCAGCGTACCGCTGCACGTCAGCTTTCGGGAGATGCGGGACGCCATGCTGGCGGGTCAGTTCACGCTTGCCGCCCCGCTTCATGCGGTATGTGAGGCGATCTCTCACTACAGCTGCGATATCCTGCTGATCACGGGACGGCCGGGCTGTCTGCCGGGCGTTCAGGCCCTGATTCGCCACCTGCAACCGGTGCCCGTCAACCGCATCGTCTGGCTGGATAAATATCAGGTTCATGAATGGTATCCGTTCAGCCAGCAGGGACGGATCGGCAACCCGAAATCCACCGCTGCGGTGGGAGCGATGCTCTGTAGCCTGGCGCTGGATCTTCGTCTGCCGCGCTTTAACTTTAAAGCAGCGGATATCGGCGCGTACTCTACGGTGCGCTATCTGGGCGTGCTGGATAACACGATCAATACCCTGCGGGACGAGAACGTCTGGTATCACGATATCGACCTCGATAAACCCGGCGCGAAACTGGACGCCCGTCTGCACTTCCCGCTGCGCGGCAACGTTACGCTCGGCTTCCGGCAGCTGGCCAATGCCCGCTGGCCCGCGACGCCGCTCTATACCCTGAGCATCAACTCTGCCGAGCTGGCGAAAGCCATTGCGGGCGACGGCGTACTGAACGTGCGCCTGAAGCTGCGTGGCGGCACTAAACAGGAAGGTCCGGAATCTTTCGAGCTGAGTGATGCCTGGCTACAGGACGGCACGCCAGTGCCGCCGGATGCCCTGACCTTTAAACTTAATACTCTGGCCGATCGCCGACACAGCGGCAGCCACTACTGGATCGACAGCGGGAGCGTATACCTCAAATGACTGCGACGACTGCCACCACTCAGGCCTTAATCGGGTGGATCAACGAGACGCGACAGCACGCCCCGATGCTGGATAACGAAGCCGACGCCCTGCTTGCCCGCCTTAACGCACTAAGCGCGCGTGAAGAGGCGCTCGATCGCGCCCTTGTCAGCCAGGGCAGTATCGGCCTATATGGCCATTCGCAGGCCGCGAAAGCGCACCTGCTGGCTGCCCTGTGCGGCAGCGGGGACGAACGGCTGAACGTAACGCCGGGTCAACGCACGTTTGATTACTTCTCGCATATTAACCCCGGGCATGCACCGACCAACATGGCCGTGCGTTTCAGCAGAGCGTCCCGCGAGGTCGCAGACGACGCGTTTCCCCTGCGCCTGCGCCTGGTAACGGAGGCCGAGCTGGTGCAGCTGTTTATCGCGCGCACCACGCTGGATCCGCAGATCCGCGCGGTGGATAAATCGGTGATTGAAGCCCGGCTTGAGAAGTGGCGGGCGCTGCGTCAACCGCAGAGCGTGCCGGGAATGACGGCGCGGGAAGTCGCGACCATTGCCCGGTTCTGGCAAAGCGTAGTACCCGGCGCTAAGCAGCATATTGATGATGCCCTGTGGCACCAGTTTGCTCTGCTGGTTCCGTCGCTTGATCTCAGCACCCGCGCCAGCGTCTGGTCTCTGCTGTGGGGTGAGCAGCAGGAGTTAACCCAGCAGTGGCTTAAATTCGCCCAGGTGCTGCATCAAACCAGCCATGCCAGCGCGCTTGCGGCGCCGTTGAGTCTGCTGGTGGACAGCTTTGGTCTACCCTGCGAAGGCTTTCTTACTCACGGGGCGTTTACCGTGCCGGAAGCACAGGAAACACTGCTTCATCCGATAAAAAACGGCGAGCTGCTTAACGCCATTAGCCTGCCCGTTGATGTACTGGCATCTCTGACCCGCGAAGTGGTGCTGCCCGTTGAGAACTGCGTGCTGGATACCGTTGACGTCATTGATATTCCGGCCATTCCTGAGGAAAACACGCCGCTGATGATGCAGGCAAAATGCCTGTGGTTGCTGGAGCATTATCGACAGCACATTCAGCCGGATGTCCTGGTTATCTGCAATGCAACGGCGCACCACCAGCAGACCGCGAAAACGGCAAGGCTCCTGCAAAACTGGGTCAAAGAGACGCAGCCGGTTGAAGAATCCGCGTTGCCGGGGCTGGTCTGGGCCATTACCCCTCATGATGCGCGGTTTACCACAAAGCAGAATCTGGACGAAGCGGTGCAGCAATTGCTGGGCCAGCCGGGTCTGCGCTGGGGCACGCTTCAGGCGCTCGATAGCCACAGCATGCAGCGAGTGATTGAGTGGCTGTCGCAGGCTACCCTGCCGGCACAGCGCCAGAAGCGTCTCCGCGCGCTGAAAAAGCTGTTACAAGAGTCGCTGTCGACGCTGATGCGGCCATATGTCGCGCCTCTCACTCAGGAGCCAGGCGCAGGGCGGGCAATGGCCGAAAAAATGGTCCGAACGCTACAAGGCAGTGCCGCTCGTCATGGTGAACTGCTTGAGGGGCTTCTGCCGCCGTTAAACGCGTTTGAGACGCTGCTGACCGTCCACCAGCCTCGTGAGGAACAGGTCAACGGCCTGTTTAACGATGTTATCGATCTGTTTGCGGAAGAGACGCAGGAAAATCCAGGCGCGTTGCAGACCAAAGACAAAGCGCGGCTGGCCCATAACGTGTGGGTTAACCATCTTCGTCAGTGGAGTCGCAACGACGCGGCGGCTGCCCGTCTGGGCCTGGACGCAGAGGTATTACAGCAGATTGCGGATGTGCTGATCGTTACCAGCTATCGGCTGGATCTGCCGCTGCAACTGCAACGCATTGCAGAAAAAGATAAAAGCAGCGCCGCGCAGCTGCATGCCGCGACAGGCAATTTCATTAGCTGGCTTGGCTATGAACTGACACCCGTCTCTGAACGGCCTGCAAGCCGGATCCGCAAAGGTGAGCCAATTTTTGTGACGCCCGTTGTGAGCAGCGCCTCACCCCGTCTTACCCGACTTGGCGAGCAGCCTGTCCATGCGGCGACAGCCTATGTTTATGACTGGTTGGTTGCGCTCTACACCCGCGCGATTGAGAACGTGGATTATCAGTGTCCGTATGACGTTCAGCCTGCGGCACGGAAAGCCTTGTCTGCCTTGCTGTCTTAATCATTCCAGCCCGCAACAATGCGGGCTGCCCATTCATGAGCCGTTTATGAAGCCAGACAAAGCCTGAGCCAACGCTGACGGGTTTTCCCAGGACATTGAATGGCCCGCATCAGGGATAATTTTTACAGCAACGCCGTTTTGTTGCAGACGATTAAAATCGTCATCAGGCAGGGATCGCTCACCAAAAACTAACATTACCGGGCAGCGCAATGACAAGAACAGGTGTTCCCAGTCAGGTTTAACGCCCTCGACCAGGCTTGTTGCGCCGCGCCAGACGGCCCAGGGGGCATTACTTTGAAGGCTTCCAGCCCACGGCGACGTTTCCGCCCGCAGCATGTCATCATAGCCCTGAGCCAGAAAATGTTGTTCCGTTTGGGCCGCAATTGCCCGGCTGAACATCCCGCCACCCGCATGAAAATTGGGTTCAGACACTATCAGGCCCTTAACGCGCGACGTTAACAGCGTTGCCGTTTCGATCGCGATACTCCCCCCCATGCTATGACCATAGAGCCATAGACTATCCAGGCCGAGATGGTTTAACAGTTCAACCACCACCTGCGCCTGTTCGCTCGTGCGATAACGGTAGTTGTCAGGTTTGTCACTGTAACCGCTACCGGGAAGATCGATCAGAATGGCTCTGCGCCCCCCGAAACGGGTATCACAGACAATACGAGGATATTCATACGACGATGCACAGCCCAACCCGTGGATAAACACAACCGGGTCACCGAAACCGGGAAGATCCTGCCAGCGCACAGTGCAGCCTGCTTGCTGCGAATAGAAACTGTTCATAAGCACTCCATGTATGACAAACTGTATATTTATACAGCCTCAATGTATGGAATGCTATGTCTGGATGCCGATTCTGGAAGCGTGCTTCAGAAAAGAGAGATCAACAGGGCAACAGGAAAGCTCATCGGCCAGGTGGAACCCACCAGGAATGCGCTCAACAGGCGAATACGTTTACGATCTTTAGACAGGAACCAGGTGATTAATGCGCAGATGGAGGCCATGATTGCGTAGAACACCAACATCTTTTGATACAACGTCATTCTGTTTACCTGAGCCGAAAAATAACCGCACGCAATATGCGTCATATGTTGACACAGATCAAGTTTTTTCGTTACATCATAACCACTTAAATACTATGGATAATAACAACTGAGTACCTTGTGTAACAACGCCGGGTAAAGCAAAACGGTTATTATTGATAACATGCAAATTAAATGCACTTTTTGATAAATCCATCCCCGCAGAAAGCAGTTTAATAACAGCAGGCTTTTAAGGGAGGAAACATGCTACGCATTCCGCAGAGTTGCATTCACACCCGTTCCACGCCTTTCTGGAACAAAGAAACGGCCCCAGCTGGCATTTTTAAACGTCACCTTGATACGGGCACGCGTCCGGGCGTTTACCCTCGCCTTTCGGTGATGCGTGGCGCAGTGCGTTATCTGGGCTATGCTGATGAATTTACACCTGAGCCTGACAGCGAGCTCGTCATTGAAGCGGGTCGTTTCGGCGTTTTCCCGCCAGAGAGATGGCACCACATTGAGGTGATGACCGACGACACCCTGTTCAATATTGAATTCTTTGTTGAACCTGAGGTGCTTAAGTCCCTTTAAGCACCCGCCAACATGAAGGAAACTATGATGTTACGTATTCCTGAAAACTTTGTTCATACCCGCTCGACGCCGTTCTGGAATAAAGAGACCGCCCCAAAAGCGCTTTTTACCCATCACAACACCAAAGCCGGCGTGTACGGTCGGTTGTCCGTCATGCAGGGTGCGGTGCGTTACTTTGGCTTTGCCGATGGCGACGCCACCGAGCCCGATCTGGAAGTGGTCATTGAGGCCGGTTCTTTTGGCATCTCCCCACCGCAAAAATGGCACCGCATTGAGCTTCTGACCGACGACACCTATTTTAATATCGACTTTTTCGCGGATCCTGCCGTCACGCTCAGCGGTGCGGGCATCGGTAAAGTGGTCAACACGCATAAGGAGTAAATAATGGGTAAGGCTACCTATACTGTGACCGTCACCAACAACAGCAACGGCGTGTCAGTGGATTATGAAACAGAAGCGCCAATGGAGCTGTTGATCCCGGACGTCGCGGCAGATGTCGTGAAGGATCTGGTGAACACCGTTCGCGCCTACGATACGGAAAATGAACACGAGGTATGTGGCTGGTAAGCTGAATCGCCCGGCACTGCGCCGGGCATGAGGGTTTAGTGTTTAAACATGACATGTCGGACTACCGTGTAATCCTCAAGTCCGTAGACCGACATATCTTTTCCGTAACCGGATAACTTCATCCCGCCGTGCGGCATTTCGCTCACCAGCATAAAATGGGTATTGACCCAGGTGCAGCCATACTGCAACCGTGCGCTGAGGCGATGGGCGCGTCCGACGTCTTTTGTCCAGACGGACGAGGCCAGGCCGTATTGCGAATCGTTAGCCCAGTTCAGCACCTGCGCTTCATCCTCAAATTCTGTCACGCTGACCACCGGGCCAAACACTTCTCGCTGGACGATCGCATCTTCCTGCTTCGCCCCGGCCAGCAGCGTTGGCTGGAAGTAATATCCTGCCCCCTCTTTTTTACTGCCACCGGTGACGACGCGGATATGTCCAAGGGTTTTGGCTTCGTCCACGGCAGCACAAACGCGGGAAAGATGCGCTGCGGAGCTGAGCGGGCCCAGCTCGGTTGAAGCATCGTCCGGCGCGCCCATTTTCAGGCTGGCAACGGCTGCGCCCAGCTTTTCGACCAGCGCGGGGTAAATCCCCTTCTGGGCATAGATACGACAGGCTGCTGTACAATCCTGACCAGCATTGTAGAAACCAAACGTACGCACGCCTTCAACCACGGCATCCAAATCTGCATCGTCAAAGACAATGACCGGCGCTTTTCCGCCCAATTCCATATGGGTACGTTTAACTGAAGATGCGGTATGCCCGATAATATGTTCTCCGGTAGCAATAGAGCCGGTGAGAGAAACCATACGGACTTTTTCGTGGCCGGTCAGCGGATCTCCTACGGTTTTTCCGCGACCAAACAGCACGTTCAGCACGCCTGGAGGGAAGATATCTTTCGCCAGTTCCGCCAGCTTCAGCGCCGTCAACGGGGTGATTTCAGACGGCTTGATGACGACACAGTTTCCCGCCGCCAGCGCGGGCGCCAGCTTCCACGCCGCCATCATCAGAGGATAGTTCCAGGGCGCAATAGAGGCGACAACGCCAACCGGGTCGCGGCGGATCATCGAAGTATGTCCTTCGAGGTATTCTCCGGCAGCCAGCCCGTTCAGGCAGCGGGCGGCCCCGGCAAAGAAGCGAAACACATCGACCACGGCCGGGATCTCGTCCCCCTGGACACAGTGCAGCGGTTTCCCGCAGTTAAGGGATTCCAGATTTGCGAACGCGTCAGCGTTCGCTTCTATCACATCAGCCAGTTTCAACAGACATTCGGCGCGCGTTTTCGGCGTCGTTTGTCCCCACTCTGTAAACGCGCGATCGGCAGCCTGGACGGCAGCGTCCACCTGTGCTTCCGACGCTTCAGCAATCTCCAGCAGCACATCACCCGTGGCAGGATTATAAACCGCCTGCTTCTCACCTTCGCCGGCCACCAGTTCACCATTAATCAGCAATTGATTTTGCATAGCATCGTCCTGTTGAAATCGACATTGTTTTCGCTGTCAGCACACGTTCTGGCGGACATGTACGTGACAACGTCACGTACATGTCCGCACTCCTTTACTAAAGGTAGACCGCGCGTCATATCGCTTCAGGAATTTTCATCAAGGTGTGACTGGGTGCAGCATCATTTCGCGGATTAGCCCCGCCAGCTGGACGACCGCCTGCTCTTCCCGCTCGCCCCATCCCCATGAGGTATTGAAACGGAAAAACGGTGTC
The DNA here is from genome assembly GCF_049238425.1 of Enterobacter cloacae complex sp. IR5401. NCBI lineage: Bacteria > Pseudomonadati > Pseudomonadota > Gammaproteobacteria > Enterobacterales > Enterobacteriaceae > Enterobacter > Enterobacter cloacae complex sp. IR5401. The sequence goes on from NZ_JBMKHN010000004.1 coordinate 314,755, forward strand.
CAGATATTGGAGGTGGAAAACATCTTGCCGGGCGCAATGCTGATTTGATGGGTTAACGCCTTCTCACTCAACCGCCCCGCATCCAGCTGTTCAGGCAGTTCCAGCCATAAAAAGTAGCCGCTGTCGTTATGATGGATTTTGACGCCGGCAGGCATATGGCGCAAAAGCGATTGCCAGGCCTGCTGTTTGCGTTCAGCAAGCGTGCGTCGCAGGCGGCGAAGGTGGGCGTCGTAACGTTTGGTCGCCAGGTAATCCACCAGCGCCAGCTGCATGGGAGAACTGGTGGATAACGTACTCATCAGCTGCAACTGCTGAATACGGCGCGCATGTTTTCCCGCCGCCACCCAGCCAATACGAAAACCAGCCACCAGACACTTGGAGAATGAGGAGCAGTGCAACGTCATATCCTGCTTATCCCAGGCCTTTGCCGGAAGCGGCTTTTCGCGGCCAAAGTAGAGTTCGCTGTAAACATCGTCTTCAATCAGCGTGACGTTATGCCGGGTGAGTAAGGCCACCAGCTGAGCTTTCTTCTCTGCACTCAGCGTGAAGCCGAGCGGGTTCTGACTGTTGGTCATCAGCCAGCAGGCTTTCACCGGATAATCTTTTAACGCCTGCTCAAGGGCACTGAGATCGATGCCCTCACGCACGTCAGTGGCAACCGACAGCGCTTTCAGTTTCAGACGTTCAAGCGCCTGGAGTGCGCCATAAAAACAGGGATTTTCAACGATAACCCAGTCCCCTGGTTCAGTCACAGCCTGCAAACTGAGGTTGAGCGCCTCAAGCGCGCCCGCGGTGATCACAATTTCATCCGGGGAGATATTCATTCCCTGCTGAGCGTAGCGACGGGCAATGGCATGACGTAAGTCGACGTTACCCGGCGGCAGGTTTTCGATCACGCTCATGGCGGTAGCCGTTTTGCTGACGTTAGCCAGCGATCGGTTGAGTTGCTGAAGCGGGAAAAGGCGCGGATCGGGAAACGCCGAGGCAAAAGGGACAACGGAGGGGTCGCGGCTGGCCTGTAGCACGTCGAAGATATAGGTGTTAATGTCGACCACTTCATCGCGCATCACCTGCGCGGGCGGTGCAGGCTGGTGTGGGGTCGGGCGGGCGGCAACGTAATAGCCTGACTGCGGTCTGGCAACAATGCGCCCCTGACTTTCCAGCATCTGATACGCGTGGCCCACGGTCATAAAACTCATGCCGCTGCTTGCCACCTGCTCTCGCAGAGAAGGTAACTTATCGCCCGGCAACCATACGCCAAGCTCAATCTGCGAGATAATTTGTTGCGCCAGACGCTGGTATTTTTTCATCAGATTCTCCTTATTGCTGACAGTGTATATCAGCAGGAGAAAAAGAGAAGATTTTGCTAACTGTTATGGGAAACGCGGCAGATTACTTGCGGTACTCAGTAATGTGATTCTGAGCCGAACGCGCTGCGGCCAGGTGGTCGAGCGTGATCATTGCCGATTTGCAGAAAATGCATTTCGCGCCGAACGGATTTTTGTCAGACACATCAAAAGCTGAGGTGCGGTACTGCGAGCCATGACAGCATGGGCAGCGGAAATGGATATAAGAAGTCATAGGATTCTCCTGTAAACGTAAAAACGTAAATTACTCATGAGCCGATCAGGCAAAAAATGGTTCGATACAAAACTAATCGGAATGTAGATAAAGACCCAAGAGAGGCTGCGGAGAGGCACAACGTGATGAGAACTGCTTTATAAAACTACGTCAGATATTTATTTGGATTCAAAACCAGAAATCCATTAACGCATGTTGCTGGCGACAAAGCAAGCTGTTTAATGCGTAATAATCATAAAAAGAAATTTTTTATTCTTACTTGTTAGCTATATCAGCCAGATAAAGTTCACCTTTTCACACAACTGTTATAGGTAAATTATCAATTTCTGCTTCTGATATCTCATTCCCCCCCTCTTTATCATAACAGTACACCGTTTAACATTGAGGCAATGCATGTTTGGTCCAGATGCGTTTCATCTTGCGCGAATACAGTTCGCCTTTACCGTATCCTTTCATATTATTTTTCCGGCGATAACCATTGGCCTGGCGAGCTATCTCGCCGTGCTGGAAGGGCTGTGGCTGAGAACAAAAAATCCCGTCTGGCGATCGCTGTACCATTTCTGGTCAAAGATCTTCGCCGTCAACTTTGGGATGGGCGTGGTCTCCGGCCTGGTGATGGCTTATCAGTTTGGCACCAACTGGAGCGGGTTTTCGCAGTTCGCGGGCAGTATTACCGGCCCCCTGCTGACCTATGAAGTGCTTACCGCGTTCTTCCTTGAGGCGGGGTTCCTCGGGGTGATGTTGTTTGGCTGGAATAAGGTCGGGCCGGGGCTGCACTTCTTTTCGACCTGCATGGTCGCACTGGGGACCCTCATGTCTACGTTCTGGATCCTCTCGTCAAACAGCTGGATGCAGACACCGCAAGGGTATGAAATCATCAACGGTCAGGTCGTTCCGGTGGACTGGTTTGCCGTGGTGTTTAACCCCTCCTTCCCTTACCGCCTGCTGCACATGTCGATAGCGGCATTTCTCAGCAGCGCACTGTTTGTTGGTGCCTCCGCGGCCTGGCATTTGCTGCGCGGAAACAATACCCCCGCTATTCGCACTATGTTCTCCATGGCGTTGTGGATGACGTTAATCGTGGCCCCAGTCCAGGCGCTGGTGGGGGATATGCACGGGCTTAATACCTTAAAACACCAGCCAGCGAAAATAGCCGCCATCGAAGGTCACTGGGAGAATCCGCCGGGTGAGCCTACTCCACTGCTGCTGTTTGGCTGGCCGGATATGGAGCAGGAACGGACCCGTTTTGGCCTGGAAATTCCCGCTCTCGGCAGCCTGATCCTGACCCACAGTCTCGATAAACAGGTTCCGGCATTGAAGGAGTTCCCAAAAGAAGATCGCCCGAACGCCACCATTGTCTTCTGGTCTTTCCGCATCATGGCCGGCCTGGGGATGTTGATGCTGCTCCTGGGCGTGACGGCAATCTGGCTGCGTTACAAACAGCGCCTTTATACATCACGTTCCTTCCTGTGGTTTGCCCTGCTGATGGGACCGTCCGGGCTGATCGCGATCCTCGCCGGATGGGTAACAACGGAGGTCGGCCGCCAGCCGTGGGTCGTCTATGGACTACAGCGTACGAAGGATGCGGTTTCCGCGCATGGCGATCTGCACATGAGCATCAGTTTGCTGGCCTTCTTCGTGGTTTATACCGCGGTATTCGGCGTGGGTTACAGCTATATGGTGCGTCTGATTAAAAAAGGGCCGCAGCCCCATGAATCCTTCGCGACTGAATCCGATGGCCGCCCTGCTCGTCCGCTTTCTGCCGTCACCACTGAATTTAAGGAGTAACCGTAATGGGTATCGATCTTTCCATTATCTGGTTCGTGATTATCGTTTTCGCCACGTTGATGTATATCGTGATGGACGGTTTTGATCTGGGGATAGGCATCCTGTTTCCGGCAACGCCGAATGCGGACGACCGCGACGTGATGGTCAACAGCGTGGCTCCCGTCTGGGATGGCAACGAAACCTGGCTGGTGCTTGGCGGTGCGGCCCTGTTTGGCGCCTTTCCTCTCGCCTATGCGGTTATCATCGACGCGCTAACCATTCCACTGACAATAATGCTGATCGGGCTTATATTTCGTGGGGTCGCCTTCGAATTTCGCTTCAAGGCCACTCCGGCGCACCGCCCGTTCTGGGATAAGGCCTTTATTGGCGGGTCAATTGTGGCGACCTTCAGCCAGGGCATCACCGTCGGTGCGGTCATCCAGGGGTTCAGCGTCACCGGTCGAGCTTACAGCGGTGGTCCGTTTGACTGGTTTACCGCGTTCAATTTTTTCTGCGGAGCGGGTCTTGTGGTGGCTTACGCGCTGTTAGGATCAACGTGGCTGGTAATGAAAAGCGAAAATGCCCTGCAAAAGCGGATGCGTCAGCTATCGAAAGTGCTTCTGCCCCTGCTTCTGGTATTCATTGCGATAATCAGTATCTGGACCCCTCTCGCCCAACCAGCCATTGCTGCGCGCTGGTTTACTCTGCCGAATCTGTTTTATCTGCTGCCTGTTCCTGCGCTGGTTGCGATCCTGAGTCTGTGCCAGTGGCGCTGCCTGCACGATCCTGCGAGCCATACCCTGCCGTTTATCATGACGTTAGGCCTGGTTTTTCTTGGCTTTAGCGGGCTTGGGATCAGCATCTGGCCGCATATCATCCCGCCGGACATTACCCTCTGGCAGGCCGCTGCGCCAGCCCAAAGCCAGGGCTTTATGTTAGTGGGTGCACTGTTGATCATTCCCGTGATTCTGGTCTACACCTTCTGGAGTTATTACGTTTTTCGAGGAAAAGTACAGCATGGGGAGGGTTATCACTGATGCAACAACCTGTATGGAAACGTTTGATGTGGCTTGCCATCATCTGGGGCGGCAGCGTCCTGGCGCTGGCCTGCGTAAGTATGCTCTTTAAAATGCTGATGGCCGCAGCTGGATTTAAATCGCACTAACTCGCTGACCGGGCGCGCCGCCGCCCGGTCCCTTCCCGCACTTTCAGATAAACCCCATTAACACCCAGGAGGGTATGGTTACACTGAAAAAATATTTACAGCATTGATAGTTTGAGAAGAAAAATGAAAAAGCTCGCGGCAGTAAGTTTAATCAGCCTTGTACTGGCTGGATGCGTTAATCCTGGTAAAGCCTCCGTTCAGACCGATCAGTTAGAGAATCACCGTTTCGTTCTTGAAAATGTGGATGGCAAAGCAGTCAAAGGCGGGAAAACGCAGCCTGAAATTCGCTTCAGTGCGCAACCCAATATCAGCCTGATTAACAACATTGTCGTCTCCGGCACAATGTGCAACGGCTTCAACGGCCAGGGTAAACTGTCCGAAGGAGAGTTGACGGTCAAAACGCTAGCAATGACGCGGAAACTCTGCACCGAGCCGCAGCTAAATGAACTGGATCAGACCATCGCCGATATGCTACGCACAGGCGCACAGGTAGACCTGACCGAAGACCAGTTAACGCTGGCGACAGCCAATAAGACATTGATGTTTAAGCGAGTTGAATAACTCAGTAGCTTCCGCACGAACCAACGGCAAGCGACTGCTCACTACAGCGTTTGCCATTTGGCAACGCGCACATGCCGATGGCTGAGCCGTCGAGCTGACGGGCAACGGAGAGTGAACCGCCGATCATTGCGCAGTTGGCCTGACCTGAACTGGACATAGCCGCTCGCATACCCGGCGTAACGTGTGCCGCTGTCGCCTGCTGTACTGGTTCATTGCTGCATGCCGACAACAGTAACGCGGCACATCCGACCCAAAATGCTGTACGCATACCTTCCTCCCCATAATTAACGCGAAACCTATGCATAATAGGCATCACGCGCCGCATCGTCGAGAGCGGATGTGCGTATTTATGCGCCCTGGTAACAATTTCTCGCAATTTTTTAACGCGAATAGCCTTCGAGTCATTGATACAGCGCATACCAAGGACACAAAAGCGAAAATCGTAAAACCTGAGCTTTGCTAAAATACACAGATAATATTCAGGGTCTGTCGTCGTTTTACAGACCCCTCTTTTTGCGCAATGTAAGGGTGTTGTCCTATGCAAACTATTGACGGCAATGGTGCAGTCGCGTCTGTTGCGTTTCGTACCAGCGAAGTGATCGCCATCTACCCCATCACTCCCAGCTCCACGATGGCTGAACAGGCTGACGCCTGGGCTGGTAATGGGATAAAAAACGTCTGGGGCGATGTCCCGCGGGTTGTTGAGATGCAGTCCGAAGCCGGGGCCATTGCCACCGTGCATGGTGCGTTGCAGACCGGTGCCCTGTCGACCTCGTTTACGTCGTCTCAGGGGCTGCTGTTGATGATCCCCACGCTTTACAAGCTGGCAGGGCAATTAACGCCGTTTGTGTTGCACGTTGCCGCACGCACCGTAGCCACTCACGCTCTCTCTATTTTTGGCGACCACTCAGACGTGATGGCCGTGCGTCAGACCGGCTGCGCTATGCTCTGCGCCAGCAGCGTACAGGAAGCACAGGACTTCGCGCTGATATCGCATATCGCTACGCTGAAAAGCCGAGTGCCATTTATTCATTTCTTCGATGGTTTTCGCACGTCCCACGAGATCAACAAAATCGTTCCACTGCCGGACGACACCATTCTCAATCTGCTGCCGCAGGCTGACATCGATGCGCATCGCGCTCGCGCCCTCAATCCGGAACATCCGGTGATCCGGGGTACCTCTGCGAACCCGGATACCTATTTCCAGTCCCGCGAGGCGACAAACCCGTGGTACAACGCGGTGTATGAGCACGTTGAACAGGCGATGGACGATTTTGCCGCTGCGACGGGCCGCGAATATAAGCCGTTTGAATATTACGGTCATCCGCAGGCCGAGCGCGTGATCGTCCTGATGGGCTCTGCCATCGGCACCTGCGAAGAGGTGGTCGATGAGCTGCTGACGCGTGGTGAAAAAGTTGGCGTGCTCAAAGTTCGCCTCTACCGTCCCTTCTCAGCGAAACACCTGCTCGCAGCCCTGCCGGACAGCGCGCGTGCCGTGGCAGTACTGGACCGCACCAAAGAACCTGGCGCACAGGCTGAGCCACTTTATCTGGATGTGATGACCGCACTGGCTGAGGCGTTTAACCGCGGTGAGCGCGAAACGCTGCCGCGCGTCATTGGCGGGCGTTATGGATTGTCTTCAAAAGAGTTCGGGCCGGAGTGCGTCCTTGCGGTATTTGCTGAACTGCGCGAGGCAAAACCGAAGCCGCGCTTTACGGTCGGCATTTATGATGACGTGACTAACCTTTCTCTCCCTTTGCCGGAAAACACCCTGCCCTCGAATGCGAAACTGGAAGCGCTGTTCTACGGTCTGGGCAGCGACGGCAGCGTCTCGGCGACCAAGAACAACATCAAAATTATCGGCAACTCTACGCCGTGGTATGCGCAAGGATATTTCGTCTACGACTCCAAAAAAGCGGGCGGACTTACCGTCTCCCACCTGCGCGTCAGCGAACACCCGATCCGCTCGGCATACCTGATTTCTCAGGCGGATTTTGTTGGCTGTCACCAGCTCCAGTTCATTGATAAATATCAGATGGCCGAGCGCCTGAAGCCCGGCGGTATTTTCCTGATCAACACCCCTTACAGCGCCGACGAGGTCTGGGCACGCCTGCCCCAGGAAGTGCAGGCAGTGCTTAACCAGAAACAGGCGCGCCTGTATGTCATTAACGCCGCGAAGATCGCCCGCGAATGCGGCCTGGCGGCGCGCATCAATACGGTTATGCAGATGGCGTTCTTCCACCTGACCAATATTCTGCCGGGCGACAGCGCGCTGATGGAACTCCAGGGGGCGATCGCCAAAAGCTACAGCAGCAAAGGTCAGGAACTGGTTGAGCGCAACTGGCAGGCGCTGGCGCTGGCCCGCGAATCGCTGTTCGAGGTGCCGTTGCAGCCGGTCAATGCCAGCAGTCCGAACCGGCCGCCAGTGGTGTCTGACGCCGCCCCGGATTTCGTCAAAACCGTCACGGCGGCGATGCTTGCCGGACTGGGAGATACCCTTCCCGTCTCTGCGCTTCCGCCTGACGGCACCTGGCCGATTGGCACGACCCGCTGGGAAAAACGCAACATTGCCGAAGCGATCCCTATCTGGAAAGAAGAGCTGTGCACCCAGTGCAACCACTGCGTGGCGGCCTGCCCGCACTCGGCCATTCGCGCCAAAGTGGTGTCACCAGAAGCGTTAGATGGCGCACCGGAAAGTTTGCACTCGCTGGATGTAAAATCCCGCGATATGCGTGGTCAGAAATATGTACTTCAGGTGGCGCCGGAAGACTGTACCGGCTGTAACCTGTGCGTCGAGGTGTGCCCGGCGAAAGATCGTCAGGACCCGTCAATCAAAGCCATCAATATGATGTCGCGTCTTGAACATGTTGAAGAAGAGAAAGTGAATTATGATTTCTTCCTCGACCTGCCCGAAATCGATCGCAACAAGCTGGAACGCATTGACATTCGTACCTCGCAGCTCATCACCCCGCTCTTCGAGTACTCCGGGGCGTGCTCCGGCTGCGGCGAAACACCGTATATCAAACTGCTTACCCAGCTTTACGGCGACCGGATGCTGATTGCCAACGCGACGGGCTGCTCGTCGATCTACGGAGGTAACCTGCCGTCCACGCCGTACACTACCGACGCAAACGGTCGCGGCCCGGCGTGGGCAAACTCGCTTTTCGAGGACAACGCAGAATTTGGTCTGGGATTCCGTCTGACGGTCGATCAGCACCGCGCCCGCGTAATGCGTCTGCTGGCACAGTTTGCCGATAAGATCCCGGCAGAACTGAATGATGCCCTGCATGCGGAGGCCACACCTGACGTTCGTCGTGCGCAGGTTGCTGAACTGCGCCACGCGCTTCAGGGTGTTGAAGGGGCTGAACAACTCCTGACTGATGCTGACGCGTTGGTTGAAAAATCTATCTGGCTGATCGGCGGCGACGGGTGGGCCTACGATATTGGTTTCGGTGGTCTTGATCATGTCCTGAGCCTGACCGAAAACGTCAATATTCTGGTGCTCGATACTCAGTGTTATTCCAACACCGGCGGACAGGCCTCGAAAGCAACGCCATTGGGGGCGGTCACGAAATTTGGTGAGCACGGCAAGCGCAAGGCGCGTAAAGATTTGGGCGTCAGCATGATGATGTATGGGCACGTCTACGTCGCGCAAATTTCGCTTGGGGCGCAGCTCAACCAGACGGTGAAAGCCATTCAGGAGGCGGAAGCGTATCCAGGCCCGTCGCTGATCATCGCCTACAGTCCGTGTGAGGAGCATGGCTACGATCTGGCACTCAGCCACGACCAGATGCGTCAGCTCACCGCAACCGGCTTCTGGCCACTGTACCGCTTTGACCCGCGCCGTGCCGATGAAGGGAAATTGCCGTTGGCGCTGGATTCGCGTCCGCCGTCAGACGCCCTTGCCGAAACCTTACTTCAGGAGCAGCGTTTCCGCAGGCTGAACGCCCAGCAGCCTGAAGTAGCAGAGCAGCTATGGAAGGATGCGGCAGCGGATCTTCAGAAGCGTTATGACTTTCTGGCGCAACTGGCAGGAAAAGCCGAAAAATCGACCAGTGAATAACCTGTATGCCCGGCTTGTCCGGGCATTTTTTTGCTATAAAAAAGCCCGATGCACGTGCACCGGGCGAATCCAGAAGATCGGTGAAAATTGCCTCAATGTTCTGAACAATATTCACGTGAATTATGGATGAAATAATCTTAAAGGCATATAACGGCGTGGAGATTACCTTGTTTTCCGCGTAATTAATAATTTTTATTTTGTATTGATTATAATAATTCATTCATGACGTTTATCATTATTTCAACCGCATCATTTAGTTTAGATTTTACTTAACCCGTAACAATTATATTTTATTCATCCGCCGCCAGAGTGATTTAGCATGGGACACCTTTCCAGCCCGGAAAGTTCACTAAGCAATAAAAAAATAACTGCAAAGGAATAATCAAAATGCAAAGAAAAGTACTGGCACTGATGATCCCCGCTTTGTTAATGGCTGGAGCCGCTCACGCAGCTGAAATTTATAATAAAGACGGCAATAAACTGGATCTGTATGGCAAAGTAGATGGTCTGCATTATTTCTCTGACGACGCGTCTAAAGATGGCGATCAAACCTATATGCGTCTGGGTTTTAAAGGTGAAACCCAAATCAACGACATGATGACCGGCTTCGCCCAATGGGAATACAACATTCAGGCAAACAACACCGAAGGTTCTGACAATCAGTCCTGGACGCGTCTGGCCTTCGCGGGCGTGAAGGTGGGCGATTACGGCTCCTTCGATTACGGCCGCAACTATGGCGTCCTGTACGACGTTGAAGGCTGGACCGATATGCTGCCAGAATTTGGTGGCGACTCTTATACTTATGCCGATAACTTTATGACCGGTCGTGCAAACGGCGTGGCGACCTACCGTAACACCGACTTCTTTGGTCTGGTGCAGGGTCTGAACTTCGCGGTGCAGTATCAGGGTAATAATGAAGGCAGCAACTGTGACGAGTATGGCTGCTCTCAGGAAAGCACTAATAACCGTTCAGATAACAACATTCGTAATCAAAACGGTGATGGCTTCGGTATCTCCACCACCTATGACTTTGGCATGGGCTTCAGCGCGGGCGCGGCATATGCGTCATCTGACCGTACCAACGATCAGGTTAGTGCTGGCACTGGCGCAGCATCTCAGTATGCAGGTGGCGATAAGGCGGATGCATGGACTGCCGGCCTGAAATATGACGCTAACAATATTTACCTGGCGGCAATGTATTCCGAAACCCGCAATATGACCCCTTATGGTTCAACCGATAGCCAAGATGGCGGCGGTATTGCAAACAAAACCCAGAACTTCGAAGTCACCGCACAATATCAGTTCGATTTCGGTCTGCGTCCGGCCATTTCCTATTTACAGTCTAAAGGTAAAGACCTGGGCAATGGCCAGGACGATAAAGACCTGGTGAAATATGCTGACGTCGGTGCTACCTATTATTTCAACAAAAATATGTCCACCTATGTTGATTATAAAATCAACCTGCTGGATGAAGATGATTCATTCTACAAAAACAATGGCATCGGTACGGATGACATTGTAGCGTTAGGTCTGGTTTACCAGTTCTAATCCCGTTAGCCCGCAGCGATCTGCGGGCTAGTTTTCATCGCTGTTTCGTCTGTTCTTTACGGAAAGAGAGATAGCCAAATACCCCGCTGTCGCCATCCATAGGGTGATTTACTCCATCCATTACCGCCACTTCCGGGAAGTCGAATGGCGTGACATTTTCCAGACAGGCGACATTCACACCATATTCATTGGGATTGGAACGTCGTTGGTGGAACGTGTAAATACCGCAAATCGAACAGAAGAAATGGCGCGCCGTGCCGGTGTTGAAACGGTACTCTGTGAGCGTGTCCGCGCCCTGCGTCACCTTAATGCCCGTCAAAGGCGCTGAAACCACGACCGCCCCACGCATCCTGCAAAACGAGCAGCTACATCGACGTGCGGTATTCAGGCCGTCCGTCAGCTCAACCGTAAATTTCACCGCCCCACAATGACACTGTGCATGACGAATGTCAGCCATCGCTTATACCCCTTTTCTCACTAACTCAGCCGCTTTTAAAAAGACCTCATCTTCGACACCATCCCCCTTCTGCCTGCCGAGCCTTACCAGTTCATCGACAATACTTTCACGGTTGATGATCTTCTGGGATGAAACCAGCCCGATAACGGCGGCACCAATCGCCAGCCCAACTAATCCTGTCTGCTCGTCTTTATTTTTCATAGAAGCGCTCCCTTGTCCCCCTCAAAAGCGTAGCAGGAGAACTGTAAAACGCGCTGGTACGCGGGAATGAGATCCGTGCTTTATCTCACCCGTTCATCCGGCAAAAAAGGGATGGATTCTGAGCGGTTATCAGACGACGTTGATGAGGATAACGTGAATAGCGGTGCGCGTAGAGAGGCCGTAATGGGTGTTAAAACCGCCTTCGTAAAGGCGGTTGGTCATTACTCTGGATCTTTATCGCCTGATTCAGGCGCTGAGCCAGGATCATCTTTCGGTTTTCTTCCATCCTTTTCCGGGTTATCCGGGCTGGGATTATAATCAGGATGGTCACCATGAACGGGACGGTCAGTCATTTTCACCTCCGTTTTTTACTGCGTAAGCTGTAAGTGTAGACAACCCTTCAGTCTTAACCAAACTTCTCCTGTGGGGCTCATTTGTAAATCGTGCTGGCATTCGGCGCTGCAATCCGTACCATACACGACACACTTTCGCATGCTGGTTTTTACCGGTAGCCGCAAACCCGTCTTTTATCGCTAACCAGATGGGGCACGTAAATGCGCAGATGGTGTATGAAATCTATGCTACATGGATAGAAGAGATGAACACGAAGCTGACGCTTTGAAATCGTTTTCCTCACCCTGTGCCCCATTTGAGATCTGAGTAACGAATAGATGCAACAAAATCAAGAGATTAACAAGAAAGAACAGTACAACCTGAATAAGCTACGCTGATTTTGTTAACTCATTGCTTGCTTTCGTTTTGTCAATTTATTCAATTAGTTAAAGCATAGCAGTTTCTCCCTAAAGCTACCCAGTAATACATTTTTAATGCCCTTTTTTGCCCCTATTCCTCAGTTTTGCCCCTAAATTTGCCCCTAACTTTAGCCAGTGTCCCCTACTTTTTCTCCCTGCCATATACTTTCAGTCTGACTGACTGGAGGTTTCTATGTGTGGACGTTTTGCACAAGCACAAACCCGTGAAGAATATCTGGCTTACCTGGTTGATGAAGCCGATCGCAACATCGCATACGACCCGGAACCTATTGGCCGGTACAACGTCGCGCCTGGAACCAAGGTTCTGCTGTTGAGCGAACGCGACGAACAACTGCACCTCGATCCGGTGCTCTGGGGTTACGCGCCCGGGTGGTGGGATAAGCCGCCACCGATTAACGCGCGCGTCGAAACCGCGGCCACCAGCCGAATGTTCAAACCTCTGGCAGCATGGCCGGGCGATCTGTTGTGCTGATGGCTGGTTCGAATGGAAAAAGGAAGGAGACAAGAAACATCCCTACTTCATTCACCGCGCCGACGGCCAACCCATTTTCATGGCAGCGATCGGCAGCACGCCTTTCAAACGTGGAGATGAAGCAGAGGGATTTCTGATTGTGACGTCTGCAGCTGATAAAGGACTGGTAGACATTCACGACCGCCGCCCCTTGGTTCTGTCTGCAGAAGCGGCACGTGAGTGGATGCGTCAGGACCTAGGCGGTAAAGAAGCTGAGGAGATAGCAGCCGACGGCGCTGTGCCAGCCGACAAGTTTATCTGGCACGCCGTGACGCGTGCCATGGGGAATGTGAAAAACCAGGGTCCGGAGCTAGTCAAGGCATCAAAATAGTAAGGTCAAAAGAAATCTGTCATGTTCGAAATGAGCGAAATGCGGACATTATGACTTTATCACTCTCTACAAAAGTTGAACTTAATATTCATGACATAAGTCTCTTCAGCGAAGACTTTAAAGCATCTAGAAAGACAGTAACGCGGCATGGCAGGTAGCGCTTTGTCGGAAACAGCGCCCATATTGCCAGCATGTGGCAATCCGCATCACTAAGTGATATTTCGACGAGTTCTCCGGTTGCCAGTTCAGAGTGAATATCTGCTTTTGTTAGTTGTGCCAGGCCCGCTCCGGCCTTACACATACTTCGGACACCTTCTACATTGTTACAAATGAACCGTGGCTCAAATAAATGACTGAGTAGGTTCCCATCTTTCACAAATGTCCACTGAGACACCATTGCCGTTCTCAAACACTGATGATTGGTCAGTTCTGCCAGAGTGGTGGGAATCCCGTGCTGGGACAGATAAGCAGGTGAGGCACAGAGGACCCGGGGGTTGCTGCTGAGCCTGTGGGCAATCAGGTTCGAATCCCTGAGCGGGGCAACCCTGATGGCCACATCGTACCCCTGACCCACGATATCCACCAAGTCATCACTGAGGTTGAGATCGATTTTCATCTTTGGATTCCGTTCCATGAGGTCAGGCAGCAGGGGAAGTATGTAACGCCGGCCGATGCCGGAGGGTGCCGTGATCTTCAGCAGGCCTGACGCCCCGCCAGCGTCCTCGCTGAACATAATCCGTGCGCCCTGCTCTGCTTCCATCATGGTTCTGGCATAGGGAAGAAATTCTTCACCCTCGCTGGTCAGCGACACCGCGCGGGTCGTGCGCTGAAACAGACGCGCGCCTAAATCCTTTTCCAGCTGGGCGAGATGTCGCGACACGCTCATCGCGCTCATGCCAAGTCTGCGCCCGACCTGAGAAAGATTGCAGGTTTCCGCAAGAACGATGAACAGTTCGACGTCACGAAGATTCATTTTATCTATTTCCGTTATACAGTGATGCATTTCTTACCAGTATAACGTTACGGATAACGGCATTATAATTATTTTTATTATAATTGTTACCAAGGAGTCACCATGCGCCACGCATCATTATTCGAAGCCACATTTATTAACCGCACTCTGTTCCGCAATCGCATCATGGTTGCCCCTATGACGCGTATCTCCGCGTCTGAAACCGGCGTACCGGGTGAAAAGATGCAGGATTACTACTCCCGCTTTGCCCGGGGAGGTTTCGGCGCCATCATCACCGAGGGGATCTACATTGACCAGGCGTGGTCACAGACCTATGCGTTTCAGCCAGGCATCGTGAATGAAGAACAGATCTGCGGCTGGAAAAATATTGTCGAAAAAGCACATCAGCGCGGTGCACGGGTCATAGCCCAGCTCATTCATGCCGGCGCATTGTCTCAGAAAAATATCTACCGTCCGGACTCTGCCGGTCCTTCCGCCGTGAAACCTAAAGGGCAGCAGCTTGAGTTCTACTATGGTTCCGGGGAATACCGCACTCCCCGGACACTCAGTGAAGAGCAGATCCGCGACATCATCTCCAGCTTTGCCGACAGCGCGGAGCTCGCCGTCAGTGATGCAACATTTGACGGCGTTGAGATCCATGCGGCGAACGGGTACCTGCTTGACCAGTTCCTGACAGACTATACCAACCAGCGTATTGATGGATGGGGCGGTTCCCTGGAAAACCGGCTGGCCATTACGCTGGAAGTTATCCGTGCCGTGCGCGGTAAAATTGGCGCAGAAAAGACGCTGGGCGTCAGGATTTCGCAGGGAAAAGTAAACGATTTTCATCATAAATGGAAAGAAGGTGAGGACGGTGCCAGGAAAATCTTCGGTCTGCTCGCCGATGCCGGCGTGGACTATATCCATGTGACCGAATACAAATCCTGGCTGCCTGCATTCGAGAACAGCGACAAGAGCCTTGTTGAGCTTGCCCGTGAAGCCGCTCCGGAGACCATCATCATTGCTAACGGTGGGCTGGATGACGGTGAAACGGCAGAAAAATTACTGGATATGGGCGCTGATTTTGTTTCTATCGGCAAGGCAGCATTAGCAAATCCTGACTGGCCACGAAAGGTCCGTTGCGGTCTCCCGCTTCACGATCTGCCTGACGATATTCTTTCACCGGTTGCAGACATCAAGGAAAAAGAACGATTTTAATTGTTATTTACCATCGGCACTAATAAAGGACGTCAAAATGACTGACAAGACGAAAAAGACGATCAGGATTTTATTTCCACAGTGGCAGGGAGGCAATCAGGAGCTCTACGGATTTGGTGCCCGGCTGCTGCACTGGCTCTCTCCAGAGACGCGCGCTCCTCTGCACACCATAAGCATACCGGAATTCAATCCGGACACGCCAGAACCTGAAGAAGGTTTGCTTTATCGCCAGCAGTTACTCAGCCAGCATGATGAGGCCTTGGCTATCCTGGAAAAGGAAGAGCCAGATCATATTGTGGTGTTTGGCGGTGACTGTCTTGTTGACCAGGCTCCCTTTGCCTGGATGAACGACAGGCACAATGGTGACATGGGTGTACTGTGGATCGATTCACACCCTGATGTGAAAACACCAGTCGACTTTACCAACGGCCATACAATGGTGCTGGGAAATCTTTTGGGCGGTGGCGATCCGGAGTTCGCTTCTAAAGTGAAGACCCCGGTGAAGCCCTCTCGCGTTATGTATGCCGGTCTGATTGAAGAGGGGCTGACTGAGCAGGAGACAGCCTTTATCAACGCACTTGGTCTGCGGATAGCCCGACCGGGCGAGCTTTACGAGAACAGCGACAAGATTACTAGCTGGATAAAAGAACAGAATATCCGCAAACTTGCTGTGCATCTGGATCTGGATGTATTGAATCCGGACGTCTTCCGTTCACTGCTGTTCGCCGAACCCGAGCCTGAGTTTGACTGGCAGGCGGTGTATCCAGTAGGAAAATTAAATCTCGCCCAGACGCTTAGAATAATCCGTGATGTATCTGCTGAAACCGAAATCGTGATCATTGGTATTACTGAGCATTTGCCTTGGGATGCCTGGAATCTTAAAGAGTTTCTTAAGAAGATTCCCATCATGAACGAGTGAAGGCCAGATCTAATGTGGCCTGCACATTCGATTACATGATGTGCGGACTACTTACATAACGTATTGAAAGTACTGCAACTTTCACATTCTATTGTCCGCTTCTGGCACAGAGCGGACTAAGACATCAGTATTATTTATCGGACTCTAAGCAAATCTGAATATCTCGTGGTATATCGAGGCGACAGCATTTCTCGCTTCATTTGCCACTGCTGCTGTATTCCCTGCCCGGCAAAGTAGAGCGTGCCTTTTCCATCTTTAGCGTTCAGGTGATCGAGCACTTCCATCAACCTTTCGCTTCCGGCTGAAGTGGTTTACTGAATTTGGCCACCTGAACAGAGGAGATATGCTCATCTCAGAACAATACAGGTGTCCCAATGAAAAAAAGAAATTTCAGCGCAGAGTTTAAACGCGAATCCGCTCAACTGGTCCTTGATCAGAACTACACCGTTGCAGCTGCGGCCAGTGCTATGGACGTGGGGCTTTCTACCATGACGCGATGGGTAAAGCAGTTACGGGATGAACGACAGGGCAAAATACCTAAAGCCTCTCCTATAACCCCGGAACAGATTGAAATACGTGAGCTAAAGAAAAAGCTACAACGCATTGAAATGGAAAACGACATATTAAAAAAGGCTACCGCGCTCTTGATGTCAGACTCCCTGAACAGTTCTCGTTAATCGAGAAACTCAGAGCGCAGTATCCTGTGGTCACACTCTGCCACGTGTTCGGGGTTCATCGCAGCAGCTACAAATACTGGGTGAAAAGCCCCGAAAAGCCAGACGGCAAGCGGGCTGTATTACGTAGTCAGGTTCTGGAGCTGCATAACATTAGCCATGGCTCTGCTGGCGCGAGAAGTATCGCCATTATGGCAACCCTGAGAGGTTTCAGAATGGGACGCTGGCTTGCCGGCAGACTCATGAAAGAACTGGGACTGGTTAGTTGTCAGCAACCCACCCACTTTCTCGATTTGTTCGCCAGGAAACCGGTAGGCTGGGCAATGTCATTCTCACCGGACAGCAAGCTAACCATCAAAGCGCTGGAAATGGCGTGGGAAACCCGAGGTAAACCAGCGGGAGTAATGTTCCCCAGTGACCAGGGTAGCCACTACACAAGCAGGCAGTTCCGGCAGTTATTGTGGCGTTACCGGATCAGGCAAAGTATGAGCCGACGCGGAAACTGCTGGGATAACAGCCCGATGGAACGCTTCTTCAGAAGTCTGAAAAACGAGTGGGTGCCAGTGACAGGCTATATAAACTTTAGCGAAGCAGCTCATGCGATCACAGACTATATCGTCGGGTATTACAGTTCGGTAAGGCCGCATGACTATAACGGTGAGTCACCCCCAAACGAATCGGAAAACCGATACTGGAAAAACTCTAAAGCCGTGGCCAGTTTTAGTTGACCACTTCAATGTTCGTCCCACCAAAAACCGATGCAGGTGATCGAGTTATCACGCTACTAGAGCCAGCACTAGAGGCCTTGAAGGCACAGCGTACACTGACTTCGTTACAGCCCAAAACCGAGATTGTTTTTCATCACCGCGAATATGGTGCGATGGAATATCAAAACCTGCGATTTGTTTTCATGCCCAGGATGCGCAAGGGCAAACAGAAAGCCTACTACTCTTTATCGAGTATCGGCTCCAGATTTAACGCAGCTGTAAAACGTGCTGGTATTCGCCGCCGGAATCCGTACCATACGCGGCATACTTTTGCCTGCTGGCTTTTATCTGCCGGCGCTAATCCGTCTTTCATAGCCAGCCAGATGGGGCATGAAAACGCGCAAATGGTTTATGAAGTCTACGGTGCGTGGATTGAAGAAATGAATGGCGAACAGGTGCTGATGCTTAACGACAAGCTCGCACGCTGAAGAATTTTTGCCCCTATTATGCCCCTATTGGCTCCGAAGGTAGTAATAAATGCAAGAAAATCAAACAAATACAAAGAAAGAACAATACAACCTGAATAAACTGCAAAAGCGACTGCGCCGTAACGTGGGCGAAGCCATTGCAGACTTCAACATGATTGAAGAAGGCGATCGCATCATGGTCTGCCTGTCGGGCGGTAAAGACAGCTACACCATGCTGGAGATCCTGCGTAATCTACAGCAAAGCGCACCGGTGAACTTTTCCCTGGTCGCGGTTAACCTCGATCAGAAACAACCTGGCTTCCCGGAGCATATCCTGCCGGAGTACCTTGATAACCTGGGCGTTGAGTACAAAATCGTAGAAGAGAATACCTACGGCATTGTTAAAGAGAAGATCCCAGAGGGCAAAACGACCTGCTCGCTCTGCTCACGTTTGCGTCGCGGCATTCTGTACCGCACCGCAACCGAACTGGGTGCCACCAAGATTGCGCTTGGCCATCACCGGGACGACATTCTGCAAACGCTGTTTCTGAATATGTTCTACGGCGGCAAAATGAAGGGAATGCCACCGAAGCTGATGAGCGACGACGGCAAACACATCGTGATCCGCCCACTTGCCTACTGCCGCGAGAAAGACATTGAGCGTTTCTCTCAGGCCAAAGCCTTCCCTATCATTCCGTGCAATCTGTGCGGCTCACAGCCGAACCTGCAACGTCAGGTCATTGGCGACATGCTGCGTGACTGGGATAAACGCTATCCGGGCCGCATCGAAACCATGTTCAGCGCCATGCAGAACGTGGTGCCTTCGCACCTCGCCGACGTTGAACTGTTCGATTTCAAAGGGATTAACCACGGTTCAGAGGTGGTGAATGGCGGGGATCTGGCGTTTGATCGCGAAGAGATCCCGATGCAGCCTGCTGGCTGGCAGCCAGAGGAAGAGGATGCGCAATTCGATGAACTGCGCCTGAACGTAGTAGAAGTCAAGTAACCTGGCAGCGTCTCAGATATCGTTTCTGAGACGCGTTTTAAGCTTACTTCAGCAGTCGAACGCGGCAGGTTTTCCCTTTAATCTTCCCGCCCTGCAACTGTTTCCAGGCCTTATGCGCAACCGACTGGCGAACCGCTACGTAGACATGCGCAGGGTAGACCGTTATCTTGCCAATATCTGCCCCGTCGAGACCGATATCCCCTGTTAACGCCCCCAGAACGTCACCGGGACGCATTTTGGCCTTTTTACCGCCGTCGATGCACAGGGTGGCCATTTCCGCCGCCAGCGGAGCGATGCTGATATTACCTGGGGTATTCACCCAGTTGAGTTTCAGTTGCAGCATTTCCGAAAGAATATTAGCGCGCTGCGCCTCTTCAGGTGCGCAGAAGCTGATGGCGAGACCACTGTTACCCGCACGCGCAGTACGCCCGATGCGGTGGACATGCACTTCCGGATCCCATGCCAGTTCGAAATTCACCACCAGCTCAAGCGATTTAATATCCAGGCCACGGGCCGCCACATCCGTTGCAACCAGCACGCGAGCGCTGCCGTTAGCGAAACGCACCAGCGTCTGATCGCGATCGCGCTGTTCCAGATCACCATGCAGCGATAATGCGCTCTGCCCGGCATCATTCAGGGCATCGCACACCGCCTGACAGTCTTTTTTGGTATTACAGAACACCACGCAGGACGCTGGCTGGTGTTGGCTCAGCAATTTTTGTAGCAGTGGAATTTTGCCCTGCTGCGATGTCTCGAAGAACTGCTGCTCAATCGCCGGCAACGCATCGACAGTATCGATTTCAATGGTCAGCGGGTTCTTCTGCACGCGCCCGCTGATCGCCGCAATCGCCTCAGGCCAGGTGGCAGAAAAGAGCAGCGTCTGACGCGTGGCTGGCGCAAAGCGGATCACTTCGTCAATCGCATCGCTGAAGCCCATATCCAGCATGCGGTCAGCTTCATCCATCACCAGCGTTTGCAGTGCATCGAGTGAAACGGTGCCTTTTTGCAGGTGATCGAGCAGACGGCCCGGCGTTGCCACAATGATATGCGGCGCGTGCTGAAGGGAATCGCGCTGCGCACCAAACGGTTGCCCGCCGCAGAGCGTTAAAATTTTAGTGTTAGGCAAAAAACGCGCCAGACGACGCAGCTCACCCGCGACCTGGTCGGCCAGCTCGCGCGTCGGGCAGAGTATCAGGGACTGAGTCTGAAACAGGGTTGCATCAATGTGTTGTAACAGGCCTAGCCCGAATGCAGCCGTTTTTCCACTGCCGGTTTTCGCCTGCACGCGCACGTCACGGCCTTCAAGGATAGCCGGCAGCGCGGCGGCCTGGACAGGGGTCATAGTGAGGTAGCCCAACTCATTCAGGTTAGTCAGTTGGGCTTCAGGCAGAACGTTCAGCGTGGAAAAAGCGGTCACAATATACTCTCGTGGTAATGATTGCAGTCAGATGGCGCGTATCCTCGCAGATCTGCGCTAACGATGCGACAATTTAATCGGCTCTTCATCCGGCGGTGGATCCGGCATCGGCTGCGGACGTGGGACAGGGTCGGGTATCGGCGTCGGATCGGTGGGCACCGGATCGGACTGCCAGGTGTTCAGGCGTTGCAGGGCAAGTAGCATACTCATCTTTTCCTCCAGATTAGGGTGCTGACCCCTAAAGGGTAGACGCAGATAAACAGGAGGCAAAAAAAAGCCGACTATAAAGTCGGCGTCGTACGAATCAATTGTGCTATGCAGTAATTCAAAAAAAGGAAGTAAGACAATATGGAGCGCAACGCCCATCGCTTGACGTTGCATTCACCTGCGGGAGTAATATTGCACCTAACATGGTCGGAGTTTATTGACTTCGCTCAATTAAAATGTCGTTTTGAAGCCGACTCTGCCACAGAAAAGCGTAAATTTACAGCCATTTACTACGATGCAACCACCACGCAACACCGCCAATCAAAACCACTAACATGACGCAAAATGTCGTGAAGCCATAGTGATATTCACCGCCGGGGATCCCTCCGAGGTTTACGCCAAACAACCCCGTCAGGAAGGTACTCGGTAAAAAGACCATCGCCATCAGCGACATGGTGTACGTTCTCCTGGCTAACGACTCCTGCATTACCTGGGCTATCTCATCCGCCATGACTGCCGTTCTGGCAATACATGAGTCAATCTCGTCCAGACCA
Organism: Enterobacter cloacae complex sp. IR5401; assembly: GCF_049238425.1. NCBI lineage: Bacteria > Pseudomonadati > Pseudomonadota > Gammaproteobacteria > Enterobacterales > Enterobacteriaceae > Enterobacter > Enterobacter cloacae complex sp. IR5401. The sequence continues at coordinate 335,834 of NZ_JBMKHN010000004.1, forward strand.
CGTCCGAGCCGGTCAGCGATATCCTGCATTCTGCGGCGCTGATCGTCGTTCATCCAGCTCATGCGTTCGCTGGCCAGTCGCGCATAAACGTCGCGCTGGGGGGTCATATAGCGGCGCATCACGATGAGCTGTTTACGCAGCAACGCCAGAAAACCACGTGGGGGGATTTGCTGATCGAGCAGGTTATCTTCCAGATCGATGATTTTATCGTGAAGTTCTTCTATAAACTCGCTGGCATGATCGGTCAACGCATCACACACATCCACCAGCCAGCTTCCGCAATCCGTTGGTCCCGTGCCCTCTTTCAGATCGTTAATGACGTCATCCAGCGCCAGCACTTTTCGCTGGCGGGTGGAAACAATCAGCCGTTCATCCATATAAACACGCATGGCCACCAGCTGATCCGGACGCTCATCCGTACTGCCGTTTATACAACGCAGCGTAATTAACGTCCCCTCGCCCATCCGGCTGACGCGGGGTCTGAGACTTTCTCCCGCCAGCGCATCCCGAACGTTGTTGGGCAATAGCGGCGTGGACGCGAGCCACTCGGCGCTGTCCGGGTGCGTGTAGTTGAGGTGCAGCCAGCATGGATGTTCGTTGTCGATGTGATCCTGATCTTCAAGCGGCCTTGCGCCGCCACGTCCATCAAACACCCATGCAAAAACTGCGTCAGGTACGTTAACCTCAGACCCTTTGATGCTCTCCACTGCGCCTCCACCGTTTTATCTCTTTCGGTGTCAGTCTAGCTTTCGCCGAGGGTTAAGCAATAATTATGTGAGGCATCGTCCTGAATACGCTCAGGAATTCACCGCCCATTCGCGGCTTTTTAATGCATTATCAGCCTGGAGCTCATTTTCCAGACGGAAATTACGTGTTCGTGCCTGGAGCTCAATCACCTGATTGCGCAGCACATCTGACGATCCATTGAGTTCTTCAACCATCGACACGTTGCTCTGCGTTACGCGTTCAAGCTCAGACAATGCCTGCGTAATTTGTGAAATACCTTTTTCCTGTTCTGATGTTGAAGCGGATATTTCATCCATCAGTCTGCTCACATTGCCCGAACCGGTAACAATGTCATGCATGTTTTTTTCGGCTTCAGAGACCACGTTAACGCCCTGCGTCACGTTATGGCTGGTAACTTCAATCAATGACTTAATATTTTTTGCCGCTTCGGCGCTACGATGCGCAAGGCTTCTCACTTCGCCCGCGACCACAGAAAACCCTTTACCATGGTCGCCCGCTCTTGCCGCTTCAACGGCGGCGTTAAGCGCCAGAATATTGGTCTGAAAAGCGATACCGTCAATCAGCGAGATAATCTCTGTCATTTGCTGGGCGCAGTCGGTAATCGACTGCATATTGTTCGCGACCTGCCCCATTAACTCCCCGCCTTTACGCGCCTGCAACGTCGCGAGATTCGCCTGTTCGCTGGCTAAACGGGTATTGTCGGCATTATTTTTTGTACTTGCAGCCATCTCTTCCATGCTGGCTGCCGTTTGCACCAGCGAAGCTGACTGCTGTTCTGTTTTGACGGAAAGCTGCGCGCTGCGTGAAGAGAGTTGATCTGACAGGGTCATCGCGGTTTGCGAGGAGGCGCGGATCTCACGGACCAGCGTTGCAATGTTGCTGGAGAGACTATTAATCCCCGGGATCAGACGTCCCGCACAGTTGTTGCCAAATTCAGGTATCGACACGCCAAGTTTGCCTGACGTCACTTCTTCAATACTTTTTTTCACAGTATTGATCGGCGTCACAAGATATTTTGTCATGTACGCCCAGAGTAAAAATAAGGCGATGAATTGTACAATTATGACTGCAATAAAAAGCGAAGAATTCCGTGAATATAGCGCTATAACTCCATCACTTACCAAAAATACACATAAAAGGAAATAGACAATGAACGTTCTGACACTAATATTTCTTAGCATACGTTTTCCTGGGACATTATATTTTGGTTGGCATTAAGGGTTATAGCATTGCCATACGAATTTGTCCTCACGTTCGTCGCTGGTTTGTTGTTTTGCAGTTTGATATGTGCAGTTTTACTTAAGGCGGATAAAAAGCATGTGTTACGGTAAATATCTGGCTTGTCGTTTGGTTACTGATACTCCTTCAATAACGGTAATTATATATTTAAGGAGAGATACTGTAGAGTGCCGATGTTTAGTGGTGCTTAATAAGTTAACGTAGTTAATATATATTAACTACGTTATTGCACGCCCCTTCCGTTAGGGTGGCTGACGTTCAGGCCAGACAGTCGATAGACTGGAAAAAACAGTCCTCAGTCATGAGGATATTCTCTTTTGCACTTTGATGCCCGCGACGAATATACCAGCCTGCTTCAGGCGCCATGCTTAAATGGAATATCCTTGCCCCCGACAGACTATCGGGGACAGTAATACTCATCGTCACACACCCCTTCTCCGACCCCCTGATCACCTGTTCTGGCATAATGGTGACGCTGCGATCCCCATTTTGCAAAATGATCGTCGTAATAGCATAACGACATATACCGCTACTAAGGCTGTAGCCAACCGTACTTAAATCGGTGATATGTTTTTTAGATAAAAATATTTCAATACCAGAACCTTCAAACCATGTAATGATTTGCTGCGCAAGATCCTCCATCCGCTCACAAAACGCCCTGACTTCGGCCTCAGCCGTATTAACATAGATCGGTTTGTCCCCGATACTCTGTTGCACTTTCTTAAAAAAACGCTCTCTTGCTGACATGTCAACTCCGTGTTTTTCGCCAGTCTCATTATTCTTTTTGGTGCTTCAGCAGAGCATAGCTGGCAATCAACTGCTGAAGATGCTGTTCGGTCTGGTTTAGCTGCGCTGCTGACAGGGGTTGCCCGGCAGGTAAAATAGAAAGCAGACGAAGCTGCTCCTCAAGCGGAACGGTATGGCTGAAGGACTGCGACATGGCAAACACGGCTGATTTCAGTTCACTCACCGTCATGTACTTCCCCTTCTGTTCATCCAGCGCGTTCAGCCTGTTCGTCAACTGCTGTAACTGCGTCATCCCCTGATGCCAGCCATTCAGATCTGATTCTGCAAGTCCGGCAACGCTAATCTGCTTGTGCCACTGTTGCGCCAGGGGTTTGGCCTCTTCAGGCCACAGCGTCAGCGCCTGCTGCACCAGACGGTCGCCGTAGCTTACTGCCCAGTCTGGTTTCAGGTGTAAAAGCTGCGCTAACATCTGCTGTGTCTTACTGATCCCCGGTTCAGGTGGCGGTGACGTTTGTTGCAGCGCCTGCAACTGTGCTGTAGAGAGTCCTTCAGGTATAGGAGCCAGGGACGCGGCCAGCTGCATTTGCGCCGAATTTGGCGCATGCATCATCTGCCATCCCACTGCGACAACACTGGCAGCCACCAGCATGGACAACATACCCGCAGCAAATGGCTTCCACTGCTTCACGGATACAGGAGGCTCTTTATTCAGCAACGGCTCGGGCTGAACCACATAAACCCTTTTACAACGCTCTGTCGGTTCTGTGAGGTGGAGTTCCGCGGCCCCCACCGCGTTCCCCGGCAGACTTACGCCCGTATTTTCGCTGTTTTCCAGACGCACTGCTGCGTTCTGCATCATCGAGCGCAGGGCATCAAGCTGAGCAGCATGCTTAAGTTCGAGGCGTTGCAACATGTCACTCAGAGCGTTCAGATTCTCCTCAGCCTGATAGAGGCCGCTCTGAATAAGTTCCGGCGCGTCTTCAAAGTCCTGACGCAGATCTTCTTTCGACACATCCAGAATTTCGGTTTTCACATTCTGGCGGTAGTCGGTGCTGTCCACCAGCTGCTTCAGGCCGCGCCACAGGGACTCCACCTTCTGGAACTCCTGGTGATGCATTACGGCATCCAGCT